>JAHQWP010000177.1 GCA_029856235.1 Promethearchaeia archaeon | reverse complement strand
GTTTCTTTTTTAGTTTTTAGATTATCAATTTTGTTAATACGACCAAACTTTTCAATAGATTCATGCAAATCAGTTTCTATTTCTTTAAGGATAATATCGTCTGCCAAGTCTTCTAACTCTATTAGAATAATCTTCTTACATTTTGCTTTTTCTTCGTTAATTTGAGCTATAATATTTCGCCCTCTTTTTTTTATTCGTTAAAAATAATAGTATCATAAATACATATTTAGTTTTTTCTTACGAACTTGAATTGGAGTCTTAAACTCTGATTGATCTATCACTCTAAAAGCGTGGAAATCTCAACTTATAAGAATTGTAAACCTACCAAAAAGAAATAATATTATAAATCAAATTGGAATAATATTAAATTATAGTAAAAATTGTTTCAAATGAAATCCTTACTATAGAAAATTCTTATTAGAATAATAGACATAGAAGGATTTCCATGTACATTTGCTACTGTAATATAGCAAGAAAAAAGGTGATAAAAAAGCTTGGAAGACTTCGATAATTTCTTGTTAGTGCTAACTACGTCTATAACAGGAACATTATTGGCAATCGGGGGCATTATTACTCTTTTTTATGCGATTAGGAATAGAAATCGACTTATACTTTTGTTTTCTGCGATGTGGTTGCTATACGCAGTTTTTTGGTTTATAGACGCAGCAGCTCATTATTATTATTCGATAACACTTATGGCTTTAGCGATAGTTCCACAATTAATAGCAGTTCCCTGTATCATCGTTTTTATTGAGTTAGTAAGAAAGGAACATGTAAATCCAATAAAGATTTCAGTTTTGGTGATCATTGAAGCCACAGTGTTTTACATCACATTTTTTATGGATCCTAGTAATAATTGGCATATAATACCTGGTTATGGGGTTCATAATAAGGGGATCCTTCGTTATTCCCAAATTATATTCATCTTTTATTATGCTCTCTTGTATTATATCTGGAGTTTTCAGACATGGAGGAAAGCGCCAAAATCATTAAGAATATCTGCTAATCTATTATTCATAGGGAGTACTCTTTTTTCTGTTGTGACAGCAATCATGTATACTCTCGGAACATTTATAAGAACTTTTAATTCAATAGCTTTTATTGTACATAGTATAGGTGCTATTACCAACATCATTGTAATCTTAAAGAACCCCAGAATCATTTATATATTACCGTTTAAAGCATATAGAATTTTAGTGGTCGACACAAACGAGAGCATAGCACTTTTTAAGCACGATTGGGCAAAAGTGGGAAAACTCGAAGAAACTATGTTTTCCATGATGCTTCAAGCAATCGGAAATGTACTGGATGACATTTTAAAAAAAGGTGAAGTGCAAGAAATACAAATGGATCGTGCAGTTCTTCTTATTCACCACGATAATACTTATTCTATCGCTTCAATTTTAATTGCTTCAAAATCATCTAAATCGTTAAGATATGGACTTAAAAGATTTAACGAAAAATTTGTTAATGTTTTTAAAACTCAACTGGACGGGGAACGTAAAGTTGGAATGTTTGAAGAAACTCGGGCTCTTGTAGACAATGTGTTTGACTATGTTCCCAGCTATAAAGCTGTATCTTAAAAAATGGTTTCAAAAAAAATAAAGGAGAAAATAATGACTAGTTTCGATAACCTGTTGCTGGTATTGTCAGCAATAATTGCAGGAATCTTAAATATCATCTGTTTTGTACTGTCATTTCTTTATGCGAGAAAGAGAAATAATCGTTTAGTATATTTATTTTCTGCAAATTGGCTATTTCAAGCATTTTTTTGGATTTTTGATGGAGCAGCTCATTTATTCTATTCAACTATGCTTATGTCAATAGCGTTTGTTCCCCAAATTATTGGTGTTCCTTGCCTCTTCATTTTCATCGATCTTATCAAAAAAGAGCGTGTAAGTTCGATTAAATTGTCGTTCTTGTTTTTAATTGAAATCTTTGTAATAATCTTGGCTTTTACACCTGGCGGGATGCAAGTTATACCAGGTTATGGTATCCATAATGTTGGTCCTTTCCGTATCTTTCAAATTCTTTTCCTTATTTATTATGTATTAATGTTTTTTAGTTGGAGCTATCTAACTTGGAAGAGAGCGCCAGCAGAATTAAGGAAGTTAGTGAATTTTCTATTATTTGGCAGTATTTTGTTTTCATTCGTAACTGCTTTCATGTATAGCTTAGGAGGATTCCTTAAAATTTTCAACTCATTAGCATTTATCACTCACAGTCTAGGCTCTTTATTTACGATTATCGTCATATGGAAAGACCCTAGAATTATCTACATTCTACCTTTTAAGGCATATAGAATTCTAGTCGTCGATACTAATGCAGGGACTGGCCTTTTTAAGTATGATTGGGCTGAGCTGAAAGCTGTTGATGAAAATATCTTTTCGATGGTTCTCCAAGCAGTGGGAAGCATATTGGATGAAGTCTTAAAGAAGGGAGAAATCCGCGAAATTAAAATGGATCAAGCAGTTCTTCTTATTCAGCACGAAAGAAACTCTCCTGTAGCATCAGTTTTGGTAACCTCAAAATCATCAAAATCTTTGAAATATGGGCTTAAAAAGTTTAATAGCGAATTCATCGAGACTTTCCAATCTCAGTTTGACGGATTATATGAAGTTAGTAGGTTTAGGGATGCTAAAAAAATAGTTGAACACATTTTCGATTTTGTACCTGTGTATCAAGATTAATAAGAAAACAGATAAAAACGGAAAAATAATTTAAACTTTCAAATCTTTATATTTTAAGTATAAATTTTCAATAATAGAATTAAACGCTTCAACAACCCCTTGTCCGGTTTTTGCTGAAGTTATAAAATATCCAAGAAAATTATTTTCCTTTACGAGTTCAGCACATTTTGTTGTATGAATTTTTTTCTCGTCTACTAAATCAACTTTATTTGCACAAACAACGACGGGTATCTCTCCACAATACGAAAAAATATCTTTAACCCAATTTTGAATATGCTTAAAACTGTCTTCTCCGAGTTTATTATCTTCTAAACTAAATACGACAATGGCCGCTCGACTATCTTTAAAAAAAGCTGGTCGTAGAAAAGTGAAGTCGTCTTGACCTGCAATGTCCCAGAATAACAATTTGACTTTATCTCCTTCGATCTCTTTATCGTATACAGAAAATTGAGCCCCGATTGTTTTAATATAATCCTTAGTGAAAGTTTCATTCGTGAACATTTGAATTAGAGAGGTTTTACCTACTCCACCATCTCCTATGACCGTGATTTTAAACCCAAATTCTCTAGCAAGTTCAGTCATTGAAATTCTCCGCTAATCATAAGAATTCTTATATATAATATATATTAGTTCCTTTTTTGAATTTAAAGCTTTAGTATGAATAAAATAAGTATGAAGTTCCAAAAACCTAAGCATCGCATTGAATGCCAGTTGTAAATGAATAGAATTTAATTTGTTGCTAACCAACCACGATTAGTTTAGAATTTATTTCCAGTTTTTAATTCAATATTTTATGTGGAGTTTGATTAAAGTTTAGAATAAATAAATATAAATAAACTCTTATATAATATATAGTTTATACACATCATTATATACTATGCCTACACCTATTAATTTTCCTCCAGAAGAAGTTATAAAACCGATCTTTGGTAAAAAAGATTTTGAATTAATCATATTGTGGATGTTAAATAACAACGAAGTGTGTTCGTGGTCTAATTTGAAGCAATTGGTCAAACCATCCACGTTATCAATTTATCTTAAGAACTTACAGGAAAAGGAATTAATTGTAAAAAAGGAGTTCAATCAGTACAGTATTTCCTCTAAAGGTAAAGACAGGTTTTATGATATATCTCGAGCTAAAAAAACAAAGAGAAAACTAAACTTTCCACCGGATGTAATATTGTGGAAGAGAAATTACGACCATTGGATACTTTGGATGGTATATAACAATAGCTTTTGTAAATGGGCAGACTTTCTTAATCAACCTCTTTCGATTAATAATTCTTCTCTTTCAAAAAACATGAATATCTTAATAGAGAATAATTTTGTTAAGAAAGAAAACAAGGAATATAGAATTACTCAATTGGGTAAATCAGAATATTCTAATATGCTAAGAGATTATGATTTAGACCGACAATCCATTTTGGAAGAAGAAAGTAAACGAATTCAAGATATTACTAAAAAAACGCTAAAATTCTTCAAAAAGTTCAGAATAACAGAAGAAGAAACTAAATTCCGATTTCTTAATAACCTCTTACGGTTATCCTATGAAAGAGTCAAATCAAACTTAGATAGCGAAGAAGATTTCCATAAAATATTGCTCTTTTTATCTATAAATCACCCTACGCAATACCCCAATTCTATATCAACAGAAAAGTTCGCATTAAAGTATAAGATGGAACTTGTGACTCTCGAGTACTATTTACATCAAATTGTTGAAAAACAAATCTATCCAACAAAATTTTTTAAATTGAATGCGGATTCTGCTGGAAATTATTACCTACAAACAAACGAAAAGCTTGAACAGATATTAAACGCGATTGTCGAAGAACACATTACTCGATTTACATATTTAAATAAGCTCTACGAAGAAGAAAAAGATAAAACCTATTCGCCTAGTTTAGAATCAGCTATTAATGCTATCTTAAAAGAAGCTTGCGGAAATCTCTTTAAGGAAGGGATATGTGGGGCTTTACGGAGATTTTTACCAGACTATATCGACTATCTGGCCTATAAAGTGGAAAAAGAGAAAAAACTATTCGACGCATACGATAAGTTAAAAGGTTTAATATGGCACGAAATCCTAGTCTATAGTTCAGAAAAGAAAATCGCACAGAAATACGAAAACTACGAAGAAAGTATACAAGAGATTAACGAAGCTATAAGTTCAAATCCTGACGATTTTGATCTTTATCTTTCTAAACAGAGCGTGTTGATTTATTTTAACAAATATGATGAAATTTTAAGTTTCTTAGACGAAATTATTAAAAGATTTCCTAACGAACATAAAAATGTTGAGATTAAAAGGGCATACATTCTAAAGGAACAGAGAAACATCGAAACTGGTCTCGAAATTATCAATAATCTTATAGTAAATTATCCAGATGATAAAGATTTACTTGTTTATAAGGCATATTGGTTACAATATTTAGCTAAAAAAGAAGAAGCTATTGAGACAATTCAAGAATTAATAGAGGAGAATCCCAATAACGGAATGTACCACGATACATACGGAGAAATGTTAATGTCTTTTCAAGATTATGCTACTGCTAAAAACGAATTTCTTACGTCAATTGATATAAGCTCCGACGACTGGTACATCTTCCAAACTTACATTAAATTAGGAATCTGCGATAAAGAACTAGGACATTTAGAACTTGCTCTCGACAATTTGAATAGAGGAAAAAAATTGATGGAAACAAGCAAATCTGAAGAAGAAACCAAACAAAAATGGCTCCAAATTGCAAATCTATTTCTCGCAGAGATTGAACTTTTGCGTCAAAGTAAAGGTAGTTATAGCAAATAAGTTTAATTTACATGCAATCTGTAATTTTTTAATTATAAAATATTAAAAATTCTCAAAAATACATTACATTAATTATTAAAAAAGATGTAAAATGAGGGAGTGAACAGTAACTTGATAACAAGCGAGCTTGTCCATGATGAGAGAATACGAGAAATTATTAATTCAGATTATAAAAATGATGATTTCGTGAATTTAATGCGAAATATTACTCAAAACGCTATTGAAATGAATTCTTTTTATAAAGAACACACAACTAAGGAGAATTTCAATTTAGATGATTTGAATAAAATTGACGATTTAGCTTCAATACCTACCGTACCTGGTATTCTTTTCAAAGAATCAATGGACCACTATGAAAAACTTCTAAAAATTCCTTTAGAATCTCCCGAGTTTGAGCTATGGAATGTTTCTTCTTGTACTTCAGGAGATCCATCCTTGGTCGGTCGCTCAAAAGATGATATTGAACTATTAGCGAGCATGACTATTAAATGTATTTACGAATTCATTCCAATTCCAAAAGATGAATGGTTTAACACAATCTCTTTTGATTTCGCACCTAGTGTGACATTTTTAAATAGAATTGCCATGAGATACACAAAAGTTAGACCTATCAAATTATATGGGAGTATCCTCCATGAAATATCTACAAGAATGTCGAACCCGAAGTTCTTAATTAAATTCTTTCCACTTAAAGCGGTTAAGGCAATGATAGAAAAACGAGGACTAGCGGGTGCTTTTGGAATAAATACAAAATATGTTTTTAACCAAGTAAGAAAAAACTTAGAAAAACCAAAGGATAAGCAAAAGCATATCTCGTTCGGAGGAAGCATTCATTTACTAAATACATTTATGAATACAATCATGAAAGAAAGAAAGATAAAATTCGACTTACCTGATAGCGTAGTAAACTTTGGTGGCGGGGGATGGAATGGGCATAAATCTCAATTGAAATATCCTCCCATAGATAAAGCCAAATTCGTAACTGATTGTGTAGATTATTTTGGTACCAAACCTGAGAGAATCACGGATATGTTTGGTTTTACTGAAACACCGATAACTTTTGGTAGTCACTGGTCAGATAAGCATCAGGACTTTATATTCCATTGCCCATCTCAAGCACGGATAATAATTAGGGATCTAGTTTCTCAAGATCCATTAAATAGACCCGGAGATAAAGGTTTTCTAGAAGTTCTTACTCCGTTTGGTGTATCAGCCTCAGTAAATCATGCGGTAACTGTTAATGATTTAGTAGAAATAGTAGCTAAAAATAAATGTCCTGAGTGCGGATATGAAGGCGATACTTTTCTTGTTCATGGCAGAATTGAAGATAAAAAAGGGCTTGGTTGTTCTTCAATTTTAGAATGGATCTAATAACGTTAGGCAATTCAAGGTAGATTGAAGTAAAATATCTTTTTCTATTATTTTTTCAAACTAAAAGACTCATAACTCTGACGATAGAGACACATATTTATGATAGAGATTTTCAATAAGAGCATTAAAGGCTTCTATAACTCCTGAACCGGTTTTAGCACTTGTCTTATAAAACCCAAGAAGGTTGTGATTATCTACTAATTTTTGAATTTTAGAATCATCAGAGCTGCTTTTATTCACTAAATCTACTTTATTTGCAAAAACAACGACGGGAATCTCACCACAGTTTTCAATAACATCCCGATACCAATCATTAATGTGGTTAAAGCTTTGCTCTCCAAGTTCGTTATCTTCCAGAGAATAGACAATTATAGCTGCCCGACTTTTGTTGAAAAAAGAGATTCGCACAAAATTAAAATCCTTTTGACCTGCGATATCCCAGAATAATAACCTAATTTTATGCTCGTTAATTTCCTTATCAAATACAGAAAATTGTGCTCCAATAGTCTTAATGTAATCCTGGCCAAAGGAGCCTTGTGTGAATTTTTTAATCAGTGAAGTCTTACCGACCATTCCATCACCAATGACAGCAATTTTAAACTTGAATTTCGTTCCACTAGTATTCATGTAATTTCCCTCCTGAAAAGATCTAAAATTGTTATTTTTAAAGTAAGATTGCCAATTAAGAGTAGAGTTATTTTAATTTAAACTTTTATGTATAAAAAGGTGATACTCTATTTTAGAGAATGGATAACTTCATCTAAAAAAAATCTCATTGATTAGAGTAAAATTGTTAAATTAAAAATAGAAGGTAATAAAATAATTATTTAAAATTTGGGAGGAAAATCTCTATAAATCTTTCAAACTAAATCGGAATTTTTCAGGATTTAGATAATAATATCCTTCTGATTTTTTCCATTTCTTAAGCAATTGTGCCTTAGTTTCTTTAATTTCTTCTTCCAATGTGAAAGGAAGCCGTTTTTGTTCCACAGGGAGTTCTTCTAAAACTATTTGTTCAATTTCAAATGCAGGTTTTTCATAAGCTTGAGTCATTTTTTTCTTTCACTTTTATTGTTTTTTTATTAATAATATAATACATTAAGATTGTATAAGTAGTTTAGTCTGATGGAGTTCAGATGGAGTCTTGGACTAACTATGGATCATAAAGTATAAATAGATTTTGATATGATATTATATTAAGGACCATTAAATATGGAGTTCTAATTGTGGTTTCTACATGTAATTATCCTCCTGAAGAGATTATAAAACCTGTTTTTGGTAAGCCTAACTACGAATTTATCATACTATGGATTTTGAATAATAATGATGTATGCACTTGGGGAGACTTGAAAGAAAAAATTTCGCATTCTACATTATCAAACTACCTTAGCAGACTTAAGGATAAGGGATACATCGAAAAGAGCATGTACAATCAGTATAAAATTACCTTAAAAGGTAAGGATAGGTATTACGAGCTCTCTGAAGTAAAGCAAAAAATAAGGAGATTAAGTTACCCTCCCAATGCTATACTTAGAAGGAGGAATTATGACCACTGGATTCTGTGGATGCTGGCTAACAATAATTTTTGCAAGTGGTCAAATTTTTCTGATCCTCCACTTTCGATAAATCAATCTTCTTTATCAAAGAAATTGAATTCTCTACTAGATAAGGAGTTTGTAAAAAAGGAAGAAAAGGAATATAGGATAACCAGATTAGGTAAAACGGAATACTCAAACGTTTTAAGATTGTATAATCTAGATAGACAGTCAGTTTTAGAGGAAGAAAGTAAAAGGATCAAAGAGATTACTAAAAGCATAAAGAGTTTCTTTAGTAAATATGCGATAGAAGAGAGAGATGATAAATTTCGGTTTCTAAACAATAAATTAAAATTACCATATGAAAAGGTCAAATCCACATTAGATAGCGAAGAGGACTATGATAAAGTTTTACTTTATTTGGCTCTAAATCATCCTAACCGATTTCCTCATTACACATCTCCGGAGGAGTTTTCTGAAAGATACGACATCAAATTGATTAAACTTAATTTTGTTATTCTTCGTATCGTTGATGATAATATTTTTCCAGTAAAATTTTTTAAGTTAGAGTTAACCAACGGAAAGACATATTATTTTCAAGTAAATGAAAAAGTAGAGCAGATGCTTAATGTGATCGTGGAAGATCACGTTACTAAGTTCACATATTTAAATAATCTAGAGGAGAATACATCTGAAAGATCCCCTCCATTAACTATGGAAAGTATTGTTAGTGCAATATTAGAGGAGATAATTGAAACTTTATTTAATCCCGGTTTAAAATCAGCATTAAGAACTTTTTTACCAGATTACATTAACTATTTGGCGTATAAAGTTGAGAAAGAAAGAAAATTACTTGATACTTTCGACAAATTAGAAGGACTAATTTGGAAAGAAATCATGAATTTCGAACATTCGGAAGCACAAGATCATTCTTATATCGATCCTGCTAAGAGCTTTGAAGAAAATTTAGTAGAGATAAATAAAGCCATTGAGCAAACCCCTGAAGAAATTGGACTGTATTATATTAGGAGTAAGATTCTAATGTATTTTGATAAATATAACGAAGTATTAACTCTTTTAGATGAAATGCTAGACATGTTTCCGGAGAATGAAAAAGATCTCAAAATGAAGAAAGCAACAGTTCTTAAAAGAATGAGAGATCTTAAAGGAGGATTCGAGATTGTTGATGAATTAACCAAAAAATACCCCGAAGACAATGTTCTTCTCAATTGCAAGGCGCTTTGGTATCAATACTTAAATAATAAGGAAGAGGCCTTAAAACTAATTCAAAATCTCATAGAGCGAGAGCCAGATAATGGAATTTATCACGATTCATATGGAGAAATTCTGATGGCTTTTAATGACTACGAGCTAGCTATAGTTAAATTTCAAAAGGCATTAGAGCTGGATCCAAACAGTTGGTATATTTATCAAACCTATATTAAACTTGGAATTTGTTATAGGGAACTGGAGGATTACTATAAGGCGCTTGAGCATCTGACGAAAGGTGAAGAACTTATAGATCAATCTTCTAGTGAGAACGATACAAAACAGATGTGGCATTCTTACGCTAAACCCTTCATAGAAGAGACTAAGGTGCTTCTTGAAGATTTTTAATAGTAGAGTTACAATATTTTTTTCCAACGAATTTTAGCTGAGCTCGATACGATGCGAATTCATAACTTATTTTAAATTGGAGTTATTTACTTAACTTGAATCGCTAGATATGTATTTATAGATATATAGCTAAAAGTTAGTTATGATTAAAAAGGAGTTCAAACAACAATGAAAGAGTTTAAAGATAAAGTGGCAGTAATTACCGGAGCCGCAAGTGGAATTGGTCTAGGTTTAGCAAGGAGAGCTGCCAAGGAAGGTATGAAAATTGTATTGGCTGATATCGAGAAAGATGCTCTAAATCGAACTGAAGAAGAGTTGAAGAGATCGGGAGCAAATGTAATATCAGTAATAACTGATGTCTCTAAGTTAGAGGACATTGAAAATTTAGCTCGATTAACAATAGAGACATTTGGAGAAGTTCACATTTTATGCAATAACGCAGGAGTAGGCATGGGAGGATTTCTTTGGGATTGTACTTTTACTGATTTTGATTGGGTTATAGGAGTTAATTTGTGGGGTGTAATCCATGGGATTCGAACTTTTATTCCTATAATGCGGCAACAAGATAATGAATGTCATATAGTTAATACCGCTTCTATGTCAGGATTAATAACGGGAGAAGCTGCAAATGGAATTTATAGTATTACCAAACACGGCGTAGTAGCGCTTTCTGAAAGCCTGCGTACAAGTTTTAGCTTAAGGGAGAGTAAGATAGGTGTTTCGGTTGTTTGTCCCGGGATTGTTAACACTAGAATTACCGATTGCGAGAGAAATCGACCGGCAGAATTGTGCGGCCCAGATTATGAACTCAGCTTAGAAAGGTTTATAAAACTCTATCCAAAAGCCGAAGAAACTGTAAAAGCATATACAAAGATGTACGAAGAAGGAACATCTCCCGATCAAGCAGGTGATGTCATATTTGAGTGTATCAAAAAGAATATTTTTTATATTTTTACGGAAACCGGAGATCATTGGAAAGATTATATGAAAACCCGATTTAGGGGAATCTTGAATGATTTCAAACAAAATAAAACTATATTAGAGAATTTATGATTATTGACAATTTCTAACATTATTTAATTCTTTCTACCAGGATTGATATAATATTATTCCCAAATCCGCCGAAATTGCATGTAATCCCCGTTTTAGCTCCGTCAACTTGTCTCTTACTGGCCTCACCTCTTAATTGCCAGACTAATTCTACAACCTGAGCAACTCCAGTAGCTCCCAGTGGATGACCTCTTGCCTTCAACCCTCCTGAAGGATTGATTGGGATTTTACCTCCAATCTCGGTCTGACCTTCGTGAGCAGCTTTAGCACCTTTACCTTTATCAAAGAAACCTATATCCTCGCTCTGAATTGCCTCAAGAATTTCAAAAGCGTCGTGTAATTCGGCAACATCAATGTCTTTGGGGGTTTTATGAGCCATTTTATAAGCGCTGTCAGAGCATAATCGTAAAGCTTTCAGAACGGTAAGTTCTTCTCGTTCAAACACAATTTGAGTATCTGTTGCTTGTCCAATACCTGAAATTAAAATGGGTGTATCGCAATACTCTTTTGCTTTTTCAGCGTTACATAAGACTAAAGCAGCAGCACCGTCCGAAATCGGGCAGACATGGAAAAGTCTCAACGGATCGGCAATTATCGGATTTATCTTATCGTCGTTTAGGAATTCGTGAACATCCTCCCAAGTTCCTTTTCCTTTCTTAATAGCGCTTTCCATAATACTCTCAATTGTTCTCTGAAAATGAGCGTTTGGATTTAAAGCTCCATTCTTATGGTTCTTAATAGCGATATCGGAGATCCATTCTAGTTTTGCATCATATTTCTCGAGATAAGCTCTTGTTAGTAATCCCCCTAGTGAAGGAAGTGAAACGCCTTGTTGTCTTTCAGCTTCGTGGTGTGTTAAAGTTGCCACATTCGAGGTGACATATCCCGGAGTTGTAATATGAGTCATTTTCTCTCCCCCTACAACTAATACTAAATCTTCCATACCGGAAGCGATTGCTTGAAATCCTGCCTTGATAGCAGAGCCTCCACTGGCAGGACCATTTTTAATATGATCAGCAGCAGCAGGCAATAAACTTATACGATCAACTAAAGCACTTGCTATTCCAGATATATTATTAAAAGCAGCAGGGCTCATAGCTCCAACGTAAACGGAATCAAAATCTTTATCGCTAGTGGTTGAGTCTTCTATTGCTTTTAACGAGGCATCTGATAATAAATCCAATAAACCTTTATCTTGAAACTTTCCAAATTTTGTATGTCCAACTCCCACAATAGCAACTTTATTCAGTAATTATCACCTTGAATCTTATAATCTTATGTACTTTTGAATAATATATATTATTAATTATGTATCTAGGTTTAAGATAAAAATGAAATATAATTTTAATAGAATCATTGATCGAAAAGATTCATTTTCTCTTAAATGGAGTAAAGAAGCACTTCAGAAGTTTTTTGGAAAGAATGATGAAGATCTTTTGCCACTCTGGGTGGCAGATATGGATTTTGAGTGCCCAAAACCCGTGGTTGATGCGATTAAAAAGGAAGCAGAAGGAGGTATTTATGGCTATAATTGGCATAATACTCCGAAATATCTAGATGCGGTAACCGGATGGATGGACCGTAGACACCAATGGGAGGTCGATCCTAAATGGATTGTATATAGTCCAGGAATAGTTCCCGCTATCAACATGATGGTTCAAACCTTTTCAAACATAGGAGATAAAGTCATCGTTCAACCTCCCGTGTATTATCCTTTCTTCAGTGCTATAACTGAAAATGGAAGAAAACTCTCGCTAAACCAATTGCATTATGAGAATCAAAACTACACCTTTGATTACGAAGATTTTGAAGAAAAAGCAAAAGATCCACTTACAAAGATATTTATTTTATGTAGCCCCCATAATCCAGTAGGAAGAGTATGGAACAAAAAGGAACTCAAGAAAATAGGAGATATCTGTTTAGAACATGACATTCTGATCATATCAGATGAAATTCACCACGATCTCATACTTCCAGAGAATATACATACTTGTTTAGCAACTATGTCTGAAGAATTTGAACAAAAAAGCATAATTTGTACAGCACCAAGTAAAACGTTTAATCTTGCAGGTTTACAGGTGTCAAATATCATCATACCTAATGAAAAACTACGCCAATCGTTTATTAATACCATCGTTCATAAAAACGGAATAGGGATACCAAACTCGTTTGGAATCGTAGCAATGATCGCAGCATACAACAAAGGAGAGGAATGGTTGGAGCAAGTATTAAAATATATAGATTCAAATTTCCACCTATTACAAGAATTTGTTAAAAACGAACTACCCAATGTTAAGTATGTCGAACCAGAAGGAACTTATCTAGCGTGGTTAGATTTTAATTCTTTGGGTTTGAATGACGAAAAGCTAAAAAATCTTATTTTAAACGAAGCAAAAATAGCACTTGATGGGGGTAAATTATTTGGATCCGGTGGAGAGGGATTTCAAAGAATTAATGTGGCGTGTCCAAAATCAATTCTCGAAGAAATGTTACAACGTATTAGAAAAGTAGTAGATCAACGAAAAGACTAATAATCATCGAAATTATTTGAAATGTTTTAAATTTCTTAATTAATTAGATTATAGAAGTAGTTCAGAAGAATGAGGTAATTAAAAAATGGCTAGTAATTACGAACGAATTGCGAAAAAAATGGGAACTCCTTGGTCAGAAGACATGGAGAAGATTCTTAAAAACCTTTTCACACCTGACGAAGCTGAAATACTCATGGTATTTAATGGCCCATATATGGATCGCTTTTCTGCACAAAAAATAGCAAAAAAGCTCAAACGCCCTATTGAGGAGATTCACCCAATTTTGAAGGAAATGGCTCGAACACAAAGACTATTCTCAGCTACGAAAAACGATATGACAACATATTCAATGTTTCCTTTAGTTCCTGGGCTCTTTGAATTATATTTTGCTAACCATGAGAGAGCCTTAGCAGAGGAAGAAGATGTTTTGAAATTATTTGCTGAGGAATACGAGAAGTATTATGACCAAGGATATGTTGTAAATTCTATGAGCTCCTCCTATCCTTTTATGAGAATTTTTGTAGACCAAGAAGTTATTAATGATACAGTTAACAGAGAGAAAGGTGCGCTCTTAACGGTGAACGAAGAAGTAGATGTTATAAAAAACAAAATTTTGCCTTTTGAGCAGGTAAGAACTTTAGTGGAAAAATCACACAGGGTTTCTGTTATGGATTGTGCTTGTAGAACCCATATGAAAATAAATAACGATGGTGTTCCTGTAAATGATTACCCTATAAATGTATGTATGAATTTTAATACTTTTGCTGATTATTGTATAGATCAGGGTTTCGGAAGAGAGTTGACCAAAGAAGAAGCTCTTAAAACTCTAACGGGAGCAGCCGAAGCAGGTTTAGTCCATACTACTCAAAATATAACTGAAAAAACTTCGTTTATCTGTAATTGCGATCGCGATTGTTGTATAATGTTACGAGGAATACGACAATTTAATAATCCAAATATGGTTGCAACTTCAAATTTTTTACCAGATTATGACAAGGAAAATTGTATTTTTTGCTTAAAATGTACAGAGATTTGTCCTATGGAGGTAATCGAACTTGTTGACGAGGGTAACGATGAACAACGAATTTCTGTTAATATTGATAGGTGTATAGGTTGTGGGGTTTGTGCCTACAATTGTCCTGAAGAAGCTTTAACGATGGTTAAGAAGTTTGATGATGTTCCTGTAGAAAACATGATGGAAGCTATGATGAAAACAATCGAAGGAAGGAAAAATTAAAAATTATTAATTAAAAAAATTATACGAAAAAATTTCATATCTAATTAATAATAATTCCTATACGAAAAATGTTACCTAAACGAACTAAAAGAATAACTTCAGAATAGTTAAATGAAGTTCTTCACGACTCTGGATATCTTAAAGATTTCACAATTGGATCAATTTCCAGAGAACCATGGGGATTAGGGGAGGGATTTGGGAGTGATATGGCAAGATTAACAATTACTTATTATAAAGATTTGCCATAATTCTTCATTTCTTAAGAAATTTTATAGATTCTAATGTATTTTTATTAATTAATTATATTTTAAGCAATTACATATCTATTCATAATAATCAATATTGTGAAAATAATATGTTAAAAGGAATACACTTTCTCCTCACTTACCAATGTAATTACGAGTGCGACCATTGTTTTTTGTACTGTGGGCCTAATTCTGAAGGTACTTTTACTTTAAAACAAATTAGAACCGTTCTTGATGAAGCTGTGAAAATTGGCACGGTAGAATGGATTTATTTTGAAGGTGGAGAGCCTTTTCTGTTTTATCCTATAATGCTTGAAGGGATTAGACTCGCAAAGGAAAAAGGATTTAAAATCGGAATCGTAACAAATTCGTATTGGGCAACATGTACTGAAGACGCAGAAGTATGGCTTAAATCTCTTGCTGATTTAGGCGTAATGGATTTATCTGTAAGCGACGACGAATTTCATTTTGGAAATGAAGACGAAAACCCTTCCAAAGTAGCAAGAACCGCAGCAGATAAATTAAAACTTCCTGCTTCTTCAATCAGTATCAATGAACCAAAAGTAGAAATGAGATCGGAGTCTGAGTATGAAAAAGGAGAACCCGTAATAGGTGGTGGAGTAGTCTTTAGAGGTAGAGCTGTTGAAAAATTAACTGAAGGCTTACCTAGGAAAAAATGGGAAGAATTAAAACAGTGTCCATACGAGGATTTAAAAGGATTAGGGAGAGTTCATGTTGATCCTTTTGGTAACGCCCAAATCTGTCAGGGTTTAAGTATCGGTAATTTCTGGCAAACGCCTCTTTCAGAGTTAGTAAAAAATTATACTCCTGACAATCACCCGATATGTGGTCCTTTATTTCGGGGAGGTCCAGTTCAATTAGTAAGAGATTACGATATCGAACACGAAGATTCGTATGTGGATGAATGTCATATGTGCTATAAGGCACGATTAGCCCTAATCGATAAATTTCCTCAATATCTTACACCGAGACAAGTATACGGATTGGATCAATAATAGAATTGCAAGTACGTTAAAAATCTACATATATCGCTGGCTTAAATGGGACTGCTTTTTGAACCCGCTTTTTTGGATCATAATCGGAATTAATGTGTATCTTACCATTAATTCTTTTTTCAATGTAATCTCTGTATCCTTCTAATAAGAGTTCCTCCTTTAATATAGTTATATCCTTTTCCCAAACCCTATCTTTTATCTGGCTCTTAACATAAGAAATCAGATTTTTATTTCTCATTAAGTCGTTGCTAAATTTACATTCATCGATTACTTCTTTAAAATTCCCTTTTTTTGAGTGAATTATCTTATATACTTTCTGTTTCCATTCAGGGGCAGTATATAGATAGATGTCACCAGAGTTGCTCGATTTCACAATCTTTAAAATATTGAAGATATCCTCAACAATATCAGAGATATATCCAAACTCAACTTCAAGTTTACTATCAACATAATTTCTGTTAAATTCGGTCCAAATCGTAGTTGACAAAAATTCTTCATTTCCCATCATCTCCCAGAGTTCTTCGCATAAATGTGGCATTGTAATTGAAAGAATTTTAATCCAATCTGAAAAAATAATTTTATAGACTGCTAGTATATCGTTCTCATCCTCGGCAAATTTACTAAAATCCTGTAATAAGTTAAAAACCTCGTAAAATGATAACTGTAAATACCTTCTTAAGTTCAATTCTGCCAAACTTTTTTCCGCTTCAATAAATATATTGATACATTTGGATAAGACGATTTTAGAATATTTAGTCTTAACATTTTCGATAGTTCCTTTATGTTCTTCTATGAGACTAAGTTTATCTGCGATAAAATTGTAAAATCGCGTAATATGATTTCTTACCGTTTGAATTTGCTTCTCTCTCCAATCTACCATTATTCCAAAATCCGCGCTATGGGAGATATAAAACCTGAATAAATCTGCCGAATATTCTTTCTGAATATCCGCAAGTGATATTACATTTCCTTTCGATTTTCCCATTTTTTGACCTTCTATGATTACCGGTTCTATTAGGGAGACAATCCTGGGCCAGTGCTTTTTTGGGAAAATAGCTACATGATGAAAAATATAAAAGCTCAAGTGATTAGAAATGTGCATTATCGCAGTGTGTCGATGATCTACGGGATACCAATAGAAAAATTCTTCTTGCATTTGTTTTAATAATTTAGAAGAAATTTTCGTTTTTTCAGCTAGATTTTGCACATTTCCTTTACCTAGGTAAATATAATCAAAAAATTCCGGTATGAGCTGATCAGGTGTAATGTTATTCTCGTTTAGTAAATGAATAATGGTGTAGAAACTCATGTATATTGTAGAATCGCTCAAAGACTCAATAACCCAATCCTTGTCAAAGGGAAGCTGAGTCCCTAACCCTCTCTTTCTTGCACAAGGTCTTTTTTCTAACCAATTGAAAATATGCTCAAAATTCATTCGATATTTTTTAGGGACAATATCCATACCGTTTAAGCATTCAAACGCTTTTTCTTTCCAATTTCCCGCGTTAAAGTTTAAAAACCATTGATCTTTCAAAATTGAAACTATAATCTGCTGACCGCACCTACACTTGAGATCCTTGGTAATGAGAAGATAAATTCTATCTGCCTTACTATTTTTGATTAAATTTGCAATAACATTTTCGACAGCATCACTAACCTTCATCCCTTTATAATTTCCACATTTTTCATTTAGAATCCCATTATAATATTCATTTTTATAATTTTCAGCAGTAGCGGTATCCAGTTTTTCAAAATCTTCTTGAGATTCTACTTTAAACCTCTCACAGTAGACTTTCGCAGGAAAATCGTCGAAACCATCTAAGTCTATAATTTGTATTGGTTCAATTTGCTCTACTTCTTCGGGGTCCAATTTAAATTGTTCAAGCATCTCTTTATTTTTCTGCAAATCAAGTAGAGCAATGTAATCGTAGGGTGCGTGAGCAGGAACAGAGTAGACCACTCCAGTTGCAACGGAAGTATCAACGAAAACACCCGGCAAGATTAGAAGTTCACGAGAACCAGAGACCTCCTTAACTTTTTTACCAATTAATTCCGAACCTTTCAATTTTTCAAGTATTTCTACAGTTTTATTTTGGTTTCTCAAAAGGTGAGTTGCTTCCTCGGATACAATCCACTTTTCTCCGTTAACTTTAGCATACACATATGTTCCAGTAGGATTTATCCATAAATTAGTCGCACCATAAATGGTTTCGGGTCTTAATGTAGAAGGCACTAAATAACCGTCTTCAAACGGAAATTTAATACATGTGTATTCGTTTATGTCCAGATTAAGTTCGTCTCCTCGTGAAATATCGTCCTCACCTACAGCGTTTTCACATTGAGAGCAATATAGGATAGGATATTCTCCCTTTTCCAAATAACCTTGATCAAATAATTTATGAAATTGCCACTCTATTAGTTTGTTGTATAATTTATCTCCAGTTGTAAACTCTCGTCGCCAATCTAAACTCATACCAATCGATTTAAAATCAGTTTTATATGTGTTTGAAAAATAATTGACGACATTCCATGGTTCTACAAAGCTTTCAACAATCTTAGTAACCTCATTTTTATCGTTGGTGTGTAACGAGACATAGTCTTTCATTCTCGAAATCGTCTCTTCTTCTCCTCTCTCAATGGACGATGAAATTGCTAATACAGGTGTCCCGGTAATGTGAAACGCCATAGGATACAACACATTATAACCTTTAGCGCGATAATACCTTGCAAAAACATCACCATTTACAAAACTCCTACCATGCCCTATATGTGAGGGACCTGATGCATATGGATATGGAGACGTAATAAAAATCTTCTCTCTGCTTGGGTTTGGGTTAGCTTCAAATATTTTGGCCTGTGCCCATTTATCTTGCCACTTTTTCTCAATTTCTTGCGGATTATACATAATTTTTACCAACCAAATTCTTATTTCGGTTAAAATTAATCCGATCCTTAGAC
>JAHQWP010000176.1 GCA_029856235.1 Promethearchaeia archaeon | reverse complement strand
CGTTGATGTAAGAATCTAGCGTCTTAATGAAAGCATTTCTGTCATTTTTTATGTTTAATGTTTCTAAAGAACAATAGTTTGAGACATGATCGTTGAACACTTGAGAGGTAACATTTTCTCCTAAATTGGCAATAATATCTCGTTCTTCTATCAAACATTCTACGGGAGATAACAATTCAAAATCTCCATTCTTCCAATCCTGCCAAAGCGGGGTGTTAGGCATTACGTTTAAAGTTCTAAACCGGAATATTGTAGGATTTATTTCAGTGAGAACTCTAGCTGTTCCTTTAACATGTTCCTTGGATAATTTCTTCCCTCCTAAACCTAACATAACATACAAACTTAGCTTTATGCCTGAATTTAACACCCTTTTTCCGGCTTCAATCATTGATTCTGCGTTTGTGCCCTTTTTCATAATTCGTAAAATTTTGCTACTTCCGCTTTCCAATCCCATATATACTATATCTAATCCCGCTTCTGCTAATTGGATTAATTCTTCATCTGTTTTCCTCAGAATATCTAATGCTTTTGCGTAACTACTCACTCGGGGTACATTTTTCATTCTCAATCTGACATATTCAATTATTTTAACGAGATAATCTGTAGGTGCTGAAGTAGGATTACCACCCGCTAAAAATACAGGATATCCATGATAATTTTTTTCAGCATAGAGATCTATATCCTGCAACACATCTTCTAGTGGACGTATAGCATAATCTTGAGTGGTTCTATAAATTCCTTTATAGGTTCCACAAAAACGGCAGCGATTCCAATTACAACCTCCTGTGACAGCAATGAGTACGCTATATGCTTCAACAGGAGGTCTAATAACGATTTGACTTGGAGGGATTTTGTATACCATATTTCTTCAGAGAAAATAATTTCTTGATTATTAACTTATTATGAACAACTTAATTAAGTTATTCTAAGCCTTTTTAGAATAAAGACTTGATTGTTATATTTTAACTCTAAATTGGTAAAATATTTTTTATAGAATTAATTAAAGAAATTATTAGCTAAAAATATTATATAATCCATTAAAAAAATCGGTATTTTAATTGATCGACACTTTCACCCAAGGAAAGGAAATCTTGTTTACTTTTAAAACCGTAATAGTTGGTCCTCCCAGCGCTGGTAAAACTTGTCTTTTTAACCGTTTTTGTTTTAATTCCTTCAATTTCGACACTTCACTTACAATTGGAGTCAATTTTCACTCCATCGATTTGAAAATCCGTTCTAAAGATGAAATCAAAAGCTCTAAAGAATTATATAATGTACAATCAATTTTTGATTTTGGAGGTCAAGAAAGGTTTAAAGCTTTAATTCCTAAATTTTTAGGAGGAGCAAATGGTGTTCTATTAGTCTTTGATTTAACAAGTAAGAATTCATTTGAACAATTAAAATTCTGGTATAATCAAGTGTTAGAACATGCTAATGGCTTAAATATTCCAAAATTATTAGTTGGAAGTAAAAGCGATTTAATTTCATCTACCATCATAGAGAACCTTGTTTCAAAAGAAGAAATTCATAATTTTATCCAAGAAAGAAATATTGATGGGTTTTTTAAAACATCAGCCCTGCAGAACCAAAATGTTTTAGCGGTTTTTAAAGAGCTAAACAATTTGATGTTAAAGCATCTAAACACTCATTATGTTGTATGCTAACATTTTTGTTTTGTAATCTAAAATTCTCTCATATACATAAAGTCTGAGAATTCATTAAAGAAGACTTTTTGGTCCTTATTAAGATCTGGATAAATATCCTTAAGCGATGCTTTTGCTTGGCTAATAAGATTCTTAGAGAAGTGCTCCGCTATTATCACAGCGTTAGTCTCGGTGAAAATTGTTTCCACTGTCTTTACATCATTTTTACTTAATTCTTCTAGATGATAAATTTCATTTAGAGTTTTAGATTGGTTTTCATCTGTATTTTGAACAGCAAATATGTATACTATTTTTTTCTTCCTTGCTTTAATATCACCTTTTAAGTCAATTATATCATCTCGGATTGCAAACGCTTGACCCATTAGGTTCATTGCATTGCTTAAGGGATTAATTTGATAATGAAAATTGCCTTTAGCTAAGATGGCTCCAATTTTTGCAGATTTTTCAAGCAAACTCGCCCTTTGCATCTCTGCGATAGATAAATATTGCTCTAAAGTCATAGTAATATTGTGATAATTCATATATTCTTCTATAATTTGCCCTTTCATTAATTTATCCATTGCTGCTGCGTATTCATTTATAGCCTGCAATTTTAAATTATCAGAAAATCTCGATGTTCTAAGTATGTTTAACCCCAATAGATATCCTTGTGTTCCACCTAAGATACTCATATCTCTACCATACATCTTAATTATTTCTTCTTTATTCGGAAGTTCGATATTATCGTATACCCGATTTAATTCATTTTTGAGCTGAGCATGAAAAGTGGGTTTACCTCTTCTCTCCAAATCAGCATCAATAAGATCATCATGAATTAAGTGGCCACTATGTAAAAATTCCACTGCTAAAGAGACTTTCCTGATTTGATCTAATTGGTTACCCACATGAATAGGATTTACTATCCCTGTGAACGCTGCAATCAGTAAAATGGGATGAAGTCTTTTTGCTTTCTTGTTTAGAGTAAACTCTTGAAGTTGAGCGAAAAAATCCTTCAATAGAATCTCATTTTCATTATTATTTAAATAAGAGAAATATTCTTCTAATTCGTTATCAATAGCTTCCTTCTCAGATTTCAGGAAATTTTCTATCATATTTAATCAATGCGTTTGTTCAACTAATTCCTATTTATATATAATTAAATGATAATTTATTTATTTGTGTAAACAAGATTTTTATTATAATTCTTACAATATTTCTTAACCTTTAAAGAAAAAGAAAAGATGTGATTTAAAAATTCTAATTGCTGTTTTATCAGATACTCACGACCATCGTGATAATATATTAAAAGCAGTTTCTATGATAAACGAGAGAGATGTGGATGCCCTAATTCATTGCGGTGATTACGTTGCACCATTCGTCAAATTATGGTTCAATAAACTCAACGAATCAATAAAAAAGCAGTTCTTTGGCGTCTTCGGTAATAACGATGGGGATATTCTATACCTCACACAAAACTTAGGTCAAATTTGTGAATTTGCAAAAAATGGTTATGAATTAATAATCGAATTAGGAGGAAAGCGAATTTTCGCTTCACATATGCCTAAACAAGAAACCATAGACGCATTAGCAGATTCTGGAAAGTTCGATATTATTTTATCAGGTCATACGCATACTATGGTAAACAAAAAACATAATGATGTGTTAATTGTGAACCCAGGTGAACTCTGTGGATATCTAACAAATAAATCCACATTTGCGATTATTAACACTGAAACTATGAACGCTGAAATTGTTGAAATTTAATTAGCTTTCAATTTATTCGTTTTCTTAATTTTTTTATAATAGTAAGCTTTAATCTATATTATATTATGAGTCTTCCCTTAGAAGGTATAGTTGTTATTGACCTTGCTCGGATGCTACCGGGACCATATTCCTCAATGATATTGGCAGATCTTGGTGCAGAAGTTATCAGAGTTGAGGATCCTAATTATCCGTACGCAAGTCCTCCACCATTTTTTCAGAAAGGTAGGTATCGTGAGAGTGCATTTAATTCAGTTATAATGAGAAATAAAAAATCTATAGCACTTGATTTAAAAAAAGAACCAGCTTTAGAAATATTCTATAAGTTAGTAAAAAAAGCAGATGTTATATTAGAAACTTTTAGACCAAAAGTTACAAATAAATTAAAAATTGATTATGATACTCTATTTAAAATCAACAAATCCATAATTTATTGTTCTTTAACGGGATATGGACAATATGGACCTTACGAACAATCAGCGGGTCATGATTTAAATTACATTGGAATATGTGGAATATTAGATTTAAATAGAGAAAGAGAAATAGAAGAGAAAAAAGATCTAGAAAGGAAACCTATTCTCCCTGGTGTGCAAGCTGCAGATATAGGCGGAGGTTTAGTATCAACTATTGGAATTCTTGGAGCATTATTTGAAAGAGAGAATAATCCCAATAAAGAGGGGCAATATATTGATGTCTCGATGACCGATTGTGTTTTTTCCTTCATGCCGATGGCAGCTGCGTTTCAGTTTTCTAGAGGAAAATACGATGGAATTACTAAACCAAGAAATCCTCTGCACGGAGAAGTTCCTTTTTATTCAGTTTATAAGACTAAAGATAATAAATACTTGTCTATAGGTGCGATCGAAGTAAAATTTTGGCAAGGTCTTTGCGAGGGTCTTGACAGAAAGGATTTAATAACAAAAGGAAACGCACTAGGATCAGAAAAAGAACAAGTATTTCAAGAAGTTCAAAATGAATTTTTAAAGAAAACTCAAGACGAGTGGATGGAAATTTTTAGCAATATCGATGCATGTGTAATGCCTGTTAAAAATTTTAACGAGGCTTGCAATGATCCACAAATTAAAGCCCGGAATATGATTCTTGAATTAGATCATCCAAGATTTGGAAAAATTCTAAATATTGGTTCCCCTATTAAATATTCTAGAACGCCATTAACAATCAGGAGTTTAGCACCTAAATCTGGTCAGCACACGAATGAAATCCTAAAGGAGCTTAACTATACGGATAAGGATATTAATGATTTCAAAAAAGCGGGAATATTTTAAAAGTCAAGTTAATTACTTTTCAAGAATGACAAATGAAATAGATTCTTTAAAGAATATACTGAAAAAGAATATTAAGGATATTGATATTTGGATTAAGTTAGGATATGCTTACATTCAAAATTTGGAGTACATTAAAGCTATTGGTGCTTTTAATGAAGCACTGAAATTGAATCCAGAAGATGCAATAAATTGGCATAACCTTGGATATGTTTATTACGAAATTGAAGCCTATGATAAAGCTATTATCGCACTTAATAAAGCTATTAAAATTAATCCAAAATTAGCAATATCTTGGAGAGAATTAAGTTCGATTTATAATGATATAGAAAACTTTGAAAAGGCTATAGAGACTAGTAAAAGAGCTTTAGAAATTAACGATAGAGATGAATGTGTTTGGACAAATTTAGGTTCTGCTTATTATAATACTAAGCAATATGATAAAGCAATAACTTCCTTAAAGAAGGCTCTGGAAATTGTTCCTAATTTGAAATTTACAGAAAAAGTCCTTAAATTAGCAGAAAATGCTAAAAAAGCTAAATTTGGATCTAAATTTTGAATTATCATTTTAATTAATCCATAATTTTATTTAAGAACACTATTATATTATTCTAAAGATTATACTAGATACAGATAAAGAGCTTAAGATATCATTAATATGACAGAGGAATTTGAAAGAAAAAACCCTGATAAAGATGAAAGTTCCCAAGATTCTATATCAGATGGTGAAAAAGAATTAACAAGAAACAACAAACCCGTAATTATTAATGCTGAAGCTTACAAGAAGATTATTTTATATGCTAGCAGATATGCTAATCATTCCATTCCCTCAAAAGATTGGAAAGAGATTTATGGTATTTTAACGGGGTATTCTGACGATGATTTTGTATTTGTGACAAATGCTTATCCATTAACCTTCGGTCATGATACAGATGTACAATTAGATGAACGACACTATGTATTTATATCTGAAATAGAAGATAAATTATATGGAGAGGGAGAGGGGCATTTTATGGTAGGATGGTTTCATTCACATCCAGGATTGACACTTTTCTTTTCAGATATTGATATTACTAACCAATTATGGTTCCAACAAAACAATCCTGATTTTTGTGGTTTAGTTTTTGATCATACAATTCTTGGAAAAAAAAGAGAAGAAAAGATTGAAGATAATATTCTTACCAAATATGATACCGGATTTGAAATATATAGGCTAACCGATGTCAATATAGATCCAAGTTCTGCTGAGTATGAAAATAATTACCATAAAATCGATTATATTGTTGAAGGATTAAATAAATTCTTTTTTGCAAATGTTCTTGCTGAGTTATCTTCTTTGGCTTCGGCAGGAAAACCACTTCAGAAGGCTTTTATGGAACAATCCAAACTTGAATCGGATTATAGAGATATCGATGATATTTTAGATGATTCGAATATCGAATTATCACAAGAAAATCTTGTAGACATCCCCTTATCGGAAGATATAAAATTCAACGTAGATGATATTTTTTACGAGACAATTATTGATAGCGATAAAATAAAAGAAACCGCTGAACAGATAATTTACGAAGGGAATCAAGCTTTTAAAAGCAAAGACACTTTTACGGGTATAGAAAGATATCGTCAAGGGATTGAAAAATATAAAGAAATCAATGATATGAATCGAGCAATGGATTTACTAAGAAAGGTTTCACGAACCTGTGTAATCAATAATCATTTAGTGATTGCTAGAGAATTCGCTGATGAATTATTTAAAGTAGCAAAATCTAATAATCAAATCTTTTATAAAGGCATTGCAAATCATATAATCGGCAATATTATCGTAAGAAAAGGAGATTTAGATGCGTTAGAAACTGGTTTAAAAAAGATCGAAGAGGCAGCCGTAGAATTTATAAAAGTTAAAGATTTCGCGGGTGCTGGAATGGCTTTTAGTAAAATTGGATTTAATTATGAAAAAAAAATTAAAAATATTGGAACCGCGTGCCTTTTTTATAGGGAAGCTATAGAAAATTATAATAACGGCTTAATTTCTAGTTATCCGTTGAGAATAACTCCATGGAGTAAACCAGAAGTTCTTATTGAAAAAATAACCGAATTGAGAGATACCATTGATGTTCTGCTCCCAGATATAGAAAGCTCTGAGATAAAAAAGAAGGTCGTTAATGATCTGAAATCGATTCGTTATAATTTTTAATTAAAATTGAATATATTATTCATATTTTAGAAGAGAACAATCAAAAAAATTAAATTTTAGGATATATTTATTTTATTACATACTTCTTTTGGTTGGTTGACTATTCCACGTAAAAAACAAAAAATAAAATTTTCTCGTAAATTTGCTTGCAAACATCTCACTTCTATGGGAGATATCGCAAATAGTTTACAACCATTATGCTATTGTCCAGAAAGAGATTTAATTCTTGGTAAAAAAGCCTATGTTTGTCAAGTTTGCACACTTTATGTACAAGCCACTCATAAAGTTTCAGATGTTTATGAAGAGAGTAGAAAAGGTGCAGAGAAAAAAATTAAAGAGAAAAAAATTGAATTAGAAGCATTTGAACTAGCTGAACTTAAAGGTGACAACGATCTCGACTTAACAATAGATGAATTCGAAGAAGAGGAAGAAGAAGAAATTCCTTTGAAATTTGAAAAAAGAAAATTAGTAAAAGATGAAATAGAAGATGCTGAGGAATTTACTGAGGTTGAATGCCCATTTTGTGGAGAATTATTTGATGATCTTAGGACACACCTGCAAACCTGTGAATTTGCTCCTGACGACGCGAGCATAGACGATATAATGCCTAGCAGAAAGAAAAAGAAAAAAGCAGCACCAAAACCAGCATCAGGAAAGGACACTAAAGAAAAACAAGTATGTCCTTATTGCGGAAAAGAATTCGTTCGATTAGGGCGTCATTTATCATCTTGTCCTAAAAAACCCGAAGATGCTGATGAAAAGAAAGACGAGTAAAACATTAACTAAGATTATTATTGGTTAAAAATCAATTCGTTATTATATTTTACATATTTTTTTATTGGGCTTTTTTGTCTGTTCATAAATAAATGAATTATGTCTTCAAGCCTTTCGGGAGCTATTGCGAGTTTTTCAGATATCTCTCGTAATGATAATTTATCGAAATTTTCAGACATGAATTTAAATTGAATAAAAAGTAGATTCTTGTAAACAGATGAAAGTAAATCTTTCAAATTTGGGAAGTTTTCAACTTTAAATTCCTTAACAAATTTAAGAATTTGTACTGAAGCATCGTTATAGTTAAGAACTTTATATGAACTAATTATAGTATATAATTTCTTAATTAAAGTAAAATATGTAATAATATTTTCTTGTAAATCGTGAAGATTATATTTGTTTAGATTATCATCTACATCATTTTTTAGCATTGCTAATAACTTTAAAAAATCTTCCAAATTAGTTTCAGAAAGTGTTTCCTTCAAGAGGTTATTATATCGCCTTATGTAAATATCACGATGGCTATTAAACTCAGTAAGCACTTTTTGCCGTATTTCACTAAAATCGTTTAACTCCGTTTTTAAATCGAAATATGATTGAAATTCATCAATCAAGGTTAGAGCGGAATCGATTTTTGCTAAAGCAGATTTAAAATCCTCAATATCTATTTTTTTTAAAGCAAATGATTGATAGATATTTAAATCTTTAAGTAACTCTTTTTTCTGCTTGTATACTACGAAATTATTATTAAAGGTCATTTTCAATTAGGAAAAATGGTTAACCATACCTATAATAACATTGATGATCAATCACTAATTTAAATTTTAAGATGAAAAATGATGTTTAACTTAATTTCAATAAGAAAAATAAAAAATTTTAAATTTTTGTTTACTTCTTAATCATCTTCAGTTTTTTCCTCAAGCTTTTCAGCTTTTTCCTCTAAATCCTCTGTGGTTTCCTCTAACTCTTCCGTTTTTTCCTCAAGGTCTTCAGCGGCTTCTTCTAATTCTTCTGTTTCTTCCTCTAACTCTTCTGCTTCTTCTTTAAGTTCTTCGGCAGCTTCTTCTTCTAATTCTTCGGCTTCTTCCTCTAAATCTTCTGCTTCTTCTTTAAGATCTTCGACTTCTTCTTCTAACTCTTCAGCTTCTTCTTCTAAATCTTTTGCTTCTTCTTTAAGATCTTCGACTTCTTCTTCTAACTCTTCTGCTTTTTCCTTAAGTTCTTCGGCAGCTTCTTCTTCTAATTCTTCGGCTTCTTCCTCTAACTCTTCTGCTTCTTCTTTAAGGTCTTCAGCAGTTTCTTCTAATTCATCCAAATCTTCTTCTACTTCATCTATTTTATCTTCTATTTCTTCCGCTTTTTCTTCTAGTTCTTCTGCTTTTTTCTTTGTTTTCTTTATCTTTTTCTTTATTTTGGTTTCTATATCCTCTGCCTTTTCTTCCACTTTTTCTTCTAGTTCTTTAGCTTTATCTTCTACTTTCTGATCGAGTTCTTTGGCTTTTTTCTCTATTTTTTCTTCAATTTCTTCAGCTTTTACTAGAAATCCTGGTTTTTTATTCCCAGGCCATGTGATATTTACTATAAGCCCAAGAACGACAATTACTATAGCTATTATAATATAAACGGTTAAATCATTTCGAGGAAAGAATTGCAATACATATTCCATCCAAGTTACCATAAATTCTCCCATCGGGTTTACAATTAGCCTTAAAAAATTCAAAATAGCTGCAACGATGTCTGCAATAGTTTGGATAAAATCGATAGTTTGAAGAATCATTATAAATCGTTACCTCCTATTTTGGTTTTGTATCTCTTCTCTCTAATAGTTTTCCGATTGAGAAGAAAATCGAAGAAATCATATCCTTTTAGAACTATGGTAAGAAAATAGACTCCCATATACAGCATGACCATATTTTGGACATTTATAGAAACAAAACCAAGATTTATAATTTCAAATACTATTTCGAAACGTATTTCAGTGGCTCCACTAAATTTATACGACCATATATATAAACAGTTTAAAAGTATTTGTACTAGAGCGAAAGTACCTTTTCTAATTGACTGTTTGGGAGCGGAATAATTAAAAAACGCTGTTGCACTAATAAGGAGTCCGAACGCAGAAATCCAAAAAATAATATTCTCATAATTATGTTGTGTTAAAACAATATCGACTCCTAAAATTGAGAGATTCCTTACCCATGTAAAAGTGAGAAAAGGAATAACCATCGTGGTTACGATATAAACACCCATATAAATAATTCCTTTAATAATGTTGAAAAATCGACTCATTTAGATCACCCTCAATTATCGTAATACCCCAATGATACATTAATTATACCAACTGTAAAAGTATAGAGATTTAGTGAATAAGAAGCACTGAATATAAGACTTGCGTAGAATTCTAAATCGTGAGGAGTTCTAGTCCAATCTACTTCGGCAAGAGGTAGTATTCCTGAACCGTTGAAATTCGCCTTAAGAATTTGTCCTGGCAAAACATTTCCGTAAGGTTTAAATTTGTCAATAATTCGAACGGTTGTATCTGCATTACCTGCAGATGTATTTCCGAAAGTCATATCAAGTTGAAATCCAAGAATTATGTTTGATAACTCATATACTCCTCCATTTGTAATATTAAAAGGAACAGAAATTACTATACTTGAATTACCAATATTAGGAGTAACTATTATAGGTCCATCGGGAATGTTAATGTCATTACCCTCAGGATTTAAAATGGTTACAGCAGACCAACCGCCCAATATAGAAACAGCTGATAACGATAAAGTGAAAACTAACAAGAAAGCTCGAACAATCCACCTAAACACTCTAGACGGTCTCATAATCACCAATCTTTACATATATTTTTTTATTAGATTTAGTAAGTTAACAATAACTAGATAGGCATTTATTTAAATTTATGGTCAAGTTTAACAAAAAAGAGAAGTCTTTATATACGGCACGGGCACAACCGCGAATCACTTAATCTTCCAAAATTTTCAAGATAAGTTCATTTATTAACCGTATACATCTGAACTTTTTTTAATGAACAACAATCCTACTTTCTTACCTTTCACTTCTCCTATCGCAGCATCTACAATGGTCAAAGTTTTTTCTTCTAATTCAGGAATGATAATTTTTTCAATATATACCTCGATTTGCTCAGTTTTTAATTGTTCGTTCTCAATATCAGCATCCTTCAGCTTTATAAAATCCTCATCGTCTAGTATTTTGAAATCTTCAACCAATTCGACATAATTTCCACAAAAACACATTGTTCATGTTTCAGCGGAATGATAAAAAATTGCTACTACCAATTGTTCTGTTTGTATATTTTGTTGTTCATGAATAATATAATCCATTGCTTTTTCAGAGAAAGAAATTTTAAACATTCATCACCAATATCATTTTTTTATGAAATCATATTTATCTATATATAATTTATAAAACTATTATTTAACTAAAATACTTAGTTAAATATTTTAATACAAAATTGAAAAAACTGAAGAAAAAATGACACAAATAAAAGAGATCAGCGCACACTCGGAAAATATTGATAAAGTAGTGGAAGCATTTGGAACTTCAACCGAAAGAGGTTTATCTGAAACTGAAGCACAATCTAGACTTGAAAAATATGGGAAGAACGAATTAGTTAAAGAAAAAGGAAAAACTGCTCTCCAAATTTTCATTGGACAATTTAAAAGTTTTCTAGTCTATTTACTCCTTTTTGCAATTGTGATTTCATTTATAATTGGAATTTGGGAAAGTAGTCAACCTGGTGCTGAAGAATGGTCTTCGGAATATACAGATGCAATTGTTATTTTAGCGATTTTAATTGTAAACGCAATTTTAGGATTTTATCAGGAATATCAAGCTGAAAAGTCTATGGAAAGCTTAAAGAAGCTTGCGCCTCATTTTGCTAAAGTTCGTCGAGATGGCAAGGTAATTGAAATTGCAGTAGAAGATGTAGCTCCGGGAGATATAGTTCTTGTTGAGGATGGGGATAAGTTTCCAGCAGATATAAGATTCATCAAAGAATTCTCTCTTTATGTTGATGAGGCAATTCTAACTGGAGAATCAAAACCTGTCAGAAAATCACTCGATATCGTAGACGAAAAGATGATTTTGGCTGATAGAACTAATCTTGGATACATGAATACGATAATTACCAGAGGAAATGCAGAGGGTGTTGTAATTGGAACAGGTATGAATACGGAGTTTGGAAAAATCGCTGAAAGTCTGCAAAAAGAGAAAGTAGAACCTAGTCCATTTCAAGTGGAAGTAAACCGATTTGGGAAATTATTAGGGATAATAATCCTATTGATTTGTGGCGGAGTATTCGTTACAGAAATAATTATAATACTTGTGACTGAAGGTGTAGTATTTACACCCGAAGAAATCGAGGAAATCATTGAAGCACTAAAGATTTCTATAAGTTTAGCGGTGTCGGCAGTTCCAGAGGGTCTCGTCGTTGTTATTACCGTGGTTTTAAGTATAGGAATGAAAAAAATGGCTGACAGGAACGCGTTAGTTAGAAATTTAACAGCTGTAGAAACTCTAGGCCGAGTTAATGTTATTGCGTCAGATAAGACAGGTACACTCACGAAAAACGAAATGACCGTAGTAAAAATGTATTTAAACGAGACGGTGTTGGATGTAGAGGGTGTTGGATATAATCTAACAGGTGATATTAAAGAAGATGGGAAATTATTTGCAATGAATACGGATCTCAAACGTTTCTTGGAGGTTTGTTTATTTTGCAACAACTCTAATGTTAATATTCTCGATCATAAAACTGGAGAAGTTAGCGTTGTCGGTGACCCTACTGAAATCTCTATGAAAGTACTTGCTTTAAAGACGGGTTTAAGCGAATCTTTTGAAAAATTGGATGAAATTCCTTTCGATTCTGATAGGAAGATGATGAGCGTAGTAGGTATAATAGAAGGTAAAACGTTTGCGTTAATAAAGGGTGCCCCGGATATTCTGATGAGGAACGCTTCTTACATATTAGAAAATGGGGAACGTAAACCGATTGGTGACGCAAGGGACAAATTAGCAAATAAAAACGAGGAATTTGCTAAAAATGCTTTACGCGTTCTGGGAGTAGCCTATAAGGAATTAGAGCCAGAATACGATCTTAACGAAGTTGAAAAGGATTTTACTTACATTGGCTTAGTAGGAATTATTGATCCTGCTCGTGATGAAGTTAAATTGGCAATTCGCGAAGCCAGAATGGCTGGAATTCGCACTATCATGATTACAGGAGATCATAAAATCACTGCCATAGCAATCGCACATCAAATTGGATTGACTGAATCAACAGAAGCTATAACGGGCGTTGATTTAGAAGCTATGGATGACGTCGAATTATTAGAAAGAGTCAAAACTACAGATGTTTTCGCGAGAGTTACTTCCGAACACAAACTGAGAATTTTGAAGAAATTAAAAGAACTCGGTTTGATAGTTGCAATGACGGGAGATGGTGTTAACGACGCTCCAGCTGTGAAAGGAGCACATGTAGGTGTAGCAATGGGTTTGAAAGGTACAGAGGTTACTCAAGAGGCTTCGGATATGATCCTTATCGACGATAATTACGCAACGATTGTAAATGCAATCGAGGAAGGGAGAGGGATTTTTGAAACGACCAAAGGTTTCTTCCGCTATATGTTAAGTACGAATTTTGATGAAATTTTTCTTATCCTTATAGCATATATCCTTATGAAAATATTCGCAAATTCTCCGATTTTTCTCGGAATACCTGTTGAACCAATTCAGATTCTATGGTTGAATATAGCAACAGATGGCATTCCAGCGATGGTATTGGGATTTACTCCCACTGATCCTGATGTTATGAAGGCACCCCCGAGAAAAGGCTTTACTTTAATAAAAGAAATTAAAGGTCCTGCATTGTTTTTAGGAATCTATACATCAATTACGGATATTGCGCTTTATATTCTTCTTTGGACGGTTCTTTTTCCTGCGTGGAGCCTTATTCCAGGAAGTGGCTTAGCTGGTTATACAGTTAGTGGTCCAAGTCAAACATATGCCATAAGTCTAGCACAAACGATTTTATTCACGAATTTAGTGATATGTGAGTTACTCTTTGTTTACACATGTACAAGCAATATAAAACCATTCTACAAATTTCCAAATAAGCATTTATTTTGGGCTACAGGACTTTCACTTGGCTTACAATTGTTAATACTTTACACGCCAATGGGTATAGCGTTTCGTGTCGTACCATTAACACAATGGTATCATTGGGTAACTCTTTTTCTTGCCGCATTTAGTGTTTCTGTTGTCGACGAACTAAGGAAATATAGAATAAGGTTGAAGTTAAGAAAAAATCAGAATTAATTTTTTAATTCTAAAAAATTAATTTTTATTTTCAATATTCTTTTTTTTGATTAAATTTTAAATTTTTAATCATTTTAACAAATTTTAAGTATCACGAACAATATAAAAAAATAAAAGAATAATTATTCAGAATTTAATTAAGGAAGTGAAAAAAATGAGTGGAGATATTTATGATGGTATTGAAAGTGGCGATTTAATAATTAGGATATTAACAACAAACACATCAATATCAACTTTATTAACAGAGGAAAAATTTGATGGAAAAGTATTACATCCTCATTCAAATGGGAGTAAGTATTTGGCAGAACATGGACTCGCTATGAGTATAGAAATAAATCAGGGAGAAGAGACAATTAAATATCTTTTAGACACAGGAGGCCCTAAGAGTTCAATAATTTCCAACGCAGAAGCCATGGATATAGATTTCAAGGATTTTGACAAATTCATCTTAAGTCATGGACATGTGGATCATTTTGGTGGTTTTTTAAATGTCTTTCCAAAACTTAAAGAGGGATGTGAGATATATTTGACGCCAAATTCTTATAATCAAAACAGTATTCTAGTTCCAAAATCGGATCGTGAATTCTATTCTCCAGAAGAATTAACAGAAAAATTTCGTGATTTACAAAAACAAAACGCTTTTAAGTTTAACATAAAATTGCCGTCATTGAATCGAAAAATGATTGAGAATTTAGCTGATCAAAATAAACTTCAAATTATTGAAACTAAAAATCCAGTAAAGTTAGGGCCTGGTATTACAACAAGTGGAGAAATAGAAATATTTGATGAGAAAGAACTTACGAAAGGAATCTACTTAATGAAAGGTAGAAACGAATTTGAAAAAAATACATTTAGAGATGAAATTTCAATCTACATTAATGTAAAGGATAAAGGACTTGTAGTTATTACTGGATGTGGGCACACAGGAATTGTGAATACTATAAAACATGGACAAAAATTAACGGGGATTAATAAAATTTATGCTGTAATCGGTGGGTTTCATAAAGAATGGGAAAAGATTAAAGATATTGAGGAATCAGTTCGCTTTATTGAAGGAATAAACCCAGAAATCACATGTGGGATGCATTGTACGGGATTTGATTTTAATAAACTTATGTCAAGGCACCCATCACATACTTTAGGAATTGTAGGGACAGAATTTCACCTTTAAATACTCTTTTCTTTTTATCTTATTATTTATCCTCTTGAATGTGTTTAAAGAATAAGCCAATTCCTATTATCTTAAAAGTATCTTGAACATTTATGTTACGTAATGCTGAGGTTTCAATGAAAAAACTTTTCAATTCTTTCGCTTTTTCCATCCCTTCCTCTTTTCTTACTACTCTATCATCTTCCATATCAATTTTATTTCCTATAAGAACAAATGGAATATTTCCTAATTCCTTTTGCGCGTCTTTTAACCAGAAATCTATTGCTTCATCAAAAGTCTCTCTTCGAGTGACATCATATACGATAAACGCACAGTTTGCTCCTTTGTAATAATCGCGTCTAACCCGTTTAAAAAAGCTTTGTCCCGCAAGATCAAAAATTAAAAACTTTATGATATCATCTTTAAAACCTTGAACATAATAGCGTTGCGTGGAAATCGAAATACCCAAAGTAGGACGATAATCAATAATATCTTCTTTTTTCAAAAATTGACTCACTAATGTAGTTTTACCTACTGCAGCTGAACCAAGCACGATTAATTTAAAAAGTTTATCTATTTGTTGACTTTTCTCAAATTTATGAGTAGGCGTAACCCCATCAATTATAGCGTTTGATTTCTGGATTGAAAATTTGTCCAACCCAATAGAAAAAGAGTCATAGATGTTTAAATCTGGTATCTCAAGAGAATTAAATTTAAAATCAAAACTATTTTCTAATAATTGAGCGATTTTCTCAACAATAAGGTAGGCTATCGGGAAAAGGCTGTTTAAATTTGTTTCGTACTCGCAGACTAGTAGAAGAATTGCTTCAGATCCTGCTTCTAAATATATTATTCGGTTATCTTCAGTTTCAAATGAACCACTACCATACCGACCTGTCTGATATTCTGAGCTAATTTTATCCAGAAGATTTTCTACTATTGCAGTAAACGCTCCATATATATCATCTGATTCATTATCTTCTTGGGCTGTTCCTTCAGACTTACTATATTTTGAAAATAAAAGCCCTTCATTTGAATAAATAAAAGCTATTATAACATCATTTCGCGATTCTACGAAATTCTTTAATAGAATCCGAAGGTTTTCCTCTTTTGATGCAGCCTTAGTTTGCATTATACTGATAAAATATTAATTAGTGATTGATTCTGAGGTGTGATTTTTTTTTTAGAAATTGGGGTTTCTTTTCTTTAAAAATACAACTCGTTATATTTAAATTTTTTTTATAACTTAACTATCTATTATAATTCTTAAACTTTAATTTTTAAAAAGATAATTTTGAGTTAATTTAAATGAATATATCCGAATTGCTGAATAAAAAACTTGAGTCGAACCAGACTGTGCTGACTGAATTTGAGTCAAAAAATTTACTTAAAGAAATTGGAATCCCTATTCCAGACCAAGAATTAGCGACTACTAAAGAAGAAACCATTTCAATTGCTAAAAAAATAGGTTTTCCCGTAGTTTTAAAACTCATGGCTGAAGATATAGTACACAAATCTGATACTGGAGCAGTAAAATTAAATATTAAAAATGAAGATGAAACTGCCCAAGCTTACGATGAATTAATGAAGATTCCTTCCCAAAGCGAGAAATCAATTAGCGTTCAAAAAATGGCTGATGAACCTATAACCGAATTAATAATTGGAATGACTACTGACGCCCAATTTGGACCTGCACTAATGTTCGGGATCGGTGGAATTTTGGTTGAACTTCTAGAAGATGTAAGTTTCAGAATTGCCCCAATTACAGAATATGATGCCAGAGAACAGATACACGAGATAAAAGGATTTCCTATCCTAGATGGATATCGAGGAAAACCAAAAGCAGATATCGACGCAATAGTAAAAACCTTATTAACGATTTCAGATCTCGTGACAAAATACGAAGAAATTAATGAAATGGACCTGAATCCCGTTTTCATCTATGAAAAAGGACTGATTTGTGTAGATGCGAGAATTATTCTGAAAAAACCTGAAAAATAGGATTAGTTTTTATTTATTTTTAGTTAATCATTTGAAAAGCTAAATAAAACACATCTTTGAATCGTAAATTAATTCAAATATTCACACATAATTATTTGGAAAAGAAGTAATTTTAAATTCAAATTACACGATTAATGATCTAATAAATACAATCATATAATACTATATAACAAAAATAACAATAATTTTTGATGAACATGAATTTGTTTAAATCTAATAATAATAATAAATTATATGGCCTTCTTTTCTTGGTTTTTGGGATGATCTTGGTAAATTGTAGCTCGTCCTTATTAAATTTGCTTGTGATCGACAACTCATATGATAATAATGATGACATTAGTAACGACACTCCGTTAGATTTTCGGAATCCAACGCCAGAGACATCAGATTATCAAAATTTTGATGGTGTCGGTGGGACTTTAAATATTACACTACACCAATCTCTATTAAATACAACAACGATTGAATTTACTAATCTGGACTCATCTAATAGTTTTACAGAACCATTCCCTAACTTCAATGGTTATAACACATCTTTCGTTAATGTGTCAATTGATAGTATATTTGCTCCTAATAAAACCTTAACTATTGAAGATGATGTTGTTGATGGAAATGATATTGTATCTGCTATACATGTAACGTCTTTCACTGTCGGTAGTGATGCTTACCTCATTAATGCTTCATTTCATGTTCGTGTACCTTTAGGTAGTCCTACTGGTACTATATACTTGTATAGATCCACTTGGGATTCAGGAAATAGTAGAAGTGAACCAACGGGTACAGGGACCAATATAGGATCCTTTTCCCCACCAAGTACTAACTGGTACAATGTCGAATTAACCAAAACTTTATTGGATAATTCCCAAACAGCAAATAATACATGGTTTATCGGTCTACATAATACAGTCCCTGCAACTACGCTAGAGTGGCGATTTGTAGATGATGTATCAAATGGTGATAATTCTACTGCCTATGGTTTTTCTACGGGATGGGATTTTGAAACTAAGGACTACCAAACCAAAGTATACCTAACTCCATTAAGTAATAATCCATATCCTTCAGATATCGGTTTTAAAATAAATAGTACTGGAATCAATGATATCACAAATGGAACAGGTTATTGGAATCCTTCAGAAACATTTTCAAGTACCAAAAACAAAATATTACTTGATTTGACTGCTGATTGGTGGGATGTTTCTTGTAATATTACATCAGTTCAGATTAACTACACTAAAACGGATGTTCAAGCAATTTCTTCCTATGATATAGCAGGTAGTGGTCAAGATGTTCAATGGAATGTCACTATTACAAGTGGGTTAAATTATTTTGATTCTCGGATTACAGATTTTAATGTGATTAATTTTACAATTCCACGTATTTGGCATGAAAGTTCAATTAAAGTATTTAATGGGTCAACAGAAAAAACATTTTTTAAAAGATTAATTAACAAAGATTATAGGGAGATACAAGTTTTAAATGCGGGTAATGGCACATATTGGTACTTGAACGCAACTTCTTCCAATTTATTCTATTCAATTGATACATTTGTAAATGGAATAGCTCGGGACATGGTTAATCATTCAAACACCGTCAGATTCAATACTACTTTTAGTGAGACGATTTATAATGGAATATTAAATTTAAGCGTATTTACCCCAAGTCAAGGATATCTAAACCATACAAAAATTTTAGATTTAACTCTATTGGGATCAGATACTAATTTTACAATATCAGACTGGGATGTATGGGTTGATGTTACTGAATATGGTGTTTTTAAGATTCAAATGTCTTGGAGTAATGATACTGCAGCGGGATTTTTAGAGGATACTATTAAAGTAATAGCTGATACAAGTTTAACTCTAAATCCCTTCCCATTAAAATATACATTTGACTCAGGTGAGACGTTCAATCTAACAGCTTTCTATGAAGATACTGGATTAAGCACAGGTATTGAGGCTGATAGTTTAACATATCGAATCGGAACAGGCAG
>JAHQWP010000175.1 GCA_029856235.1 Promethearchaeia archaeon | reverse complement strand
CTCATTAAAAATTTATTTTAAGATAGATATGTAATAATACGAAAAAAAAATTTATCTGTTTTAATTAATAGTATCAAATATTAGAATAATTTTAGTCACGCTATAATTTAATCAAAATGCGATTTGAAGATTGGCATACTCACAACTCATTATGCAAACATGCGGTTGGTACTATAGAAGATTATATAAAACAAGCTGTTAAACTAAATTTAAATGTTATTGGAGTTAGCGATCACTTCCCTTACGAATATCTAGTTTCAGAACTTCCCACTCTCAACCAAATTCCATATGAAGAGTATGCAATGCCTTTATATGATCTTGATAAATATATGCTCCAATTAGAAGAACTAAGAGAAAAATATAGTGATCAAATATACGTTAGGTTCGCTTTCGAGATTGACTATTTCAAGCACCAAGACTACATGCTCAATAAATACCTAAAAAAGTATATTGATAAACTAGACTATATATTAGGGTCTGTTCACGTTCTTTTTGGAAAAGCAGGCACATTTGCTTTCGATGATGGGCGTTTCTTAAATAAATATAGGGAATATTCTGTTAACGATGAAATCTATATAGAATTCTACAATTCCTTACAAGATATGATTAAATCACCTACCTTTGAACTAGATATCTTAACCCACTTCGATTTACCAAAAAAATTTGATAAAAGAGTTAAAGATCATGATTTGGTTATGGAAAAAGTCATCGAAACTCTTGAATTGGTGAAAAAAAACGATCTTATGATCGAAATTAATACGAGTGGTTTGAGGAAGAAAGCGAAAGAACAATACCCTAGCGAAGAGATTATTAGAAAGATGTATGAATTTGACATTCCCATTCTTTTAGGATCAGACGCTCACCATCCTAAAGAAGTCGCGTATAAATTTAAGGAAATAACGAAGTTATTGAAAAATGTTGGGTATAATCAACTCGCCCATTATGAAAAAAGAAAAAGAACATACGTAGATTTCTAATTTAAAAATTAATTAAACTCCTTCAATCTAGCTTTCGAGCACGCAACCAGCCTTCCATAACCAAACTTCGTAGCAATCGCTGGTGTTTTACATCTTTTGTATAGAGCACTAAATTATTGTCTTCTCCCTCTCCTACAATTGAAAACAATAATTCCTCGCCATCCCTATCAATTAAGTATCTATCACGATCTTCATACAATCGAATTGAAATATTATCCAAACTTTCCAATTCCTCTAAAAGTTCAGCATCGTCCTCGAGACTTGGATCGATGTTACACATAAGTTTCACATTGACGGAAGAACGTACCTCATACAGGTGTAAATCTTGTAGGTCGTTAATGTCAAGAACTGCAATTGTAACGTTATGAACTGCATTCCCTAGTATCTCTCTTATATTTTTCAATATATCCGCCTTAGGAATCTCTCTGAAGGTGGAATCGATAATTTTCGCATCAGATTCAGATGTAAGGTTATTCCGTAGTCTTTCATTTTCTGCTTCTAAAGTTTCTAAATCCTCATCTGCTTTTTCTAATTCCCCAGTTAAAATGGTTAGTTTCTTTTGATAATCTTCTATTTCTTCATCCTTCTCTTCAATGAGGTTTTTTTTAACAGTAGAAGAACTCAACTCTTTCAATTCTTCTTCCTTTAAACTGAAAGATGTCTCTAAAGTTTTTATTTTCTGGTTTTTGATTTCTAATGATTTGTTTAGCGTATCAATTTGTTGCTCTTTTAAGTTCATTGAATCTATCATTGTTTTTATTTGATCGTCTTTCAGGTTTAGAGATGTGGTTAAATTGTTTGTTAAATCCTCTTTGCTCTTTATTATAAGGTCGTAATTTTCAAATTTTTTAATAACTTTATTCAATTCCTCCTTTAATTCGCGAATAATTCTGTCCCTATCGTCTTCTCCCATCTTAACTTCTCTCAGATGTCTAGTTTTTCTGATATATTTTATGAATAATAATAAAAGAATTTCTTTATAATTTTTAGTTAAAAAAAGTTGCTATCGCTAATAAAAATGGAAAAAACGAATAGCAAATAGGGATTTATTTTTGAACTCTTCTTTTCCCATTTTAAGTATATCTTTAAATTTGATTACTATTATTATATTCTCATGTCTAAAGAAGACCACATGAAACTATTAAATCTTGAGTTAACAGAATTATTAAGTAACGAAATTAAAGACCAGAAAAGCATCCTCGGTATTTCTATCTCAACACACGGAGGTACACATATTGTGAGCGAGTTAAAAGAAGACATCAAGATGACAAAATCTGAACTCGCTGCTGCGAGCAGTAGCATGGTGTTCCTTTCGTCTAAAATGCTAAGCGACTCTTTGAACCAAAAAAGCTCGTATACCTTAATTACCGGCCAAAAAAGAATAATTTTATCAATTTTAACAGATTATATGGCCTTAATCGCCTATTTAGATAGGGAATTAGCAGAACTTGAAGGGTTAGATTTTTACATACGATCTCTAAGAAAGCTCGCCATAAAAATGTCAGCAATCATAGAAACTAGCGATCTCATCAAGGAAGAAATTTTTGTAGCGCTAAAAAGAGCAATTCCAAACGCATTAGTTATCGCCATCATCACTAAAGATGGTTTACCAATTAAAGTTCAGTCTACGATGCCTGAACCGATCATATCCGCAATGACTTCCGCGATTTATAATTTAGCGGGAATCTTATTAGAAGGAGGTCTAGAATTCTCAATTATTGGGGGAGATCACGGCTCGATTATTATCCACGAATTAGACGAGAGCAGGATTCTCGCAATCGCTGTGTCAGAAGGAGATGATAAAATCTTAAGAAGCCATATCGCCAAAATCAAAAGTATTATCAAACAATAATAGTTAGGCTATTTTATTATCCTATTTATCTCATCTACTACTTGCAAAGCACCCAAATAAGAATCCGAAAAAGATTTAGCCTTAAATAATATAGTACAAACCGGTTCGCTTTTGGAAATGTTTCTTATTGGCTCAGATTTATCGTGAACATATTCTAAGGCGTTAATGCTATTTATTAGATTTTCATCGATTTCTTTTGGAGCAAAGAATATCATCTTGGTAGCAAAATTTTCGATATTCGCATTCTTAAGCGTCTTTTTAACGAATTCCCATCCGTTGGTTGTAAAACTTTTTATATGCAAATCTAATAAATTTATACTCATTGCCTCTTCAGAAGCTCTAATTGAACCCGGAATTCGTGGATTGATCTCCATTATATACGGGTAATGGTCTCTGAGAACGAAATCAAACCCGTTAATTCCCTTTAAACCTAGCTCGGTTGAGAGCTTTAACGAAATGTCAACTATCAATTTCTTTTCTTCTTCAAATATTTTAGCAGGAACCACATTCCCACAATACATAAATTCTTTTGGAGCGTTCAGATATTTATCTCCAATTATCTGACGATTTACAGAAATTACTTTGCTTTCTATTCCGTTAGATATTGTCGTACAACTAACGGGATTTCCGTCAATATATTCCTGCATTAACCAATCTTTTGGATCGAATGCTTTTCGATTAATCTGGTTGATAGTAAAAGAGAGGTCGGATTTATTCTGTATTTTATAAACATTTATTCCGCCTGAACCACTCTTTTTCTTTAATATAAATGGGTATTCTAACTCATTAACCTTAGATTTGACTTCTTCGAAGGATACAGTTCTAGGAACTTCGAAACCTTGTTTCGATAAAATATTGAAAATGATTTCTATATTCCTACTTTTTTTAATCACTTCTAATTCGTTATTAGGGTAAAGAATTTTATAATTCATTCGATCTATTTCTTTTAAAATGAGAACTCTCTCTTCTATAGCGTCGTCTAGACCACTTCCAATTATCAAATGTTTAATTTCAGGATTTTGTTCTAAGAGTTCTAAAATTAAGAGAGCTAAATACACACTATAATTATCCTTAATCAAATCATAGTTCATGCTTAATTCCTTAGTAAGAATTAAGCAATCTTTAACATAAGGATAGAGGTCTAAATCACCAAAGAAATCTACTGCATAAACCTCATATCCAGCTCTATTTAAAGAATAAACTAAAGGGCGAGTGTTAAAACCTGCAACCAGAACAGACTCTTGTTCATCACTCATTTTTTAAATAATAAAAAGTAAAATATGAACTTAAAGTATTTTTTTTAGTTCCAAAATCAAGTTTTTAGGATTAACTCGATCGAATTGGAATATTTCAGCGCTTCCGTATTTTTTAAAGTTTTTTTTTATATTGTCGGCCGCAAAGGTATTCACGCCTAAAGCTCGCGTTGCGTATGATTTTTTAGGCTCCAACACCACCATGTGCGCTCCTTTTTTAGATAGTTGTTTTGTCAAAACTTTTAATTCGTTAACAATTAAAGTGTAGTCTGATTGGATTTGAGCGACTAAGTCGGGATATTTATAAGATATGTTTGCTCCCATGTCGCTACAGACGAAAACAACTGGAATTATGTTTCTATTTTTTAATTTTTCAGCGTCTATTAATTTTATACATTTTGTTATCGCTGCGGCCATAGGTGTGTATGATTTTCCTTCAACTTTTTTGAGTTTATTTACGGCAGATTTAAAGTAAACAGTCGGTTTTTGAAGTACAACTGCCTCTTTTGCCCTAAAAATAATTAAACTTAACTTGTCCTTTTTTCTGTAGCCTTCTCGCTGGAGAGAAAGAATAACATCCGTCATTTGTTTGATTACATAATACATTGAAGCTGAACTATCGAGAACGAAAAAAAGCACTAAGGGAGCTCGATACTCGTAAATTTTATCCATTAAATCGTATTTGTCAAATTTTATAGGGAATTCTATATCAGTTTGGTTGTATATTGTATTTTTTAAATAGTTCCGTATCGTCGCATCGAGAGCAATAGTTTTGGGTCGATTAACCGGTCTTCTATATGATACATATCTACCTTTTTGAGAAGAAGCCATTTTTATGCGTCTACCAATTCCTCTACCGCCGTAATCGGAGACTTTTCTATCTTTTCTGATAGTATCTAATACAGAACTCATTCTTGTTTCCATTTGATAAATTAATGGTAGCGATTCATTTCCATTTTCAAAAAAATTGAATTCTCGCTCGTTGTATTCGGGTATATCTTTTACTTTCCAACCTCCTGCGGGTGAAGCAGTTCTTTTCTTGTTGTCAGGATATTTAGGGGGGGGTAGTTTTTGTTCTTTAGTTTCTGGAATATCGACTTTTTTAGGATCAACTGATTGACGCTTGAATTCCTTTTGTGGAGTATCGTCATGCTTTAAAGGCCCTTCAGTGTCCTTATTTGGTTGATAGATTTTTGGATCTTCGTATGCTTTTTGGATTTTTCCATACACTTCTACGATTTTTGCTTTAACTTCTTCTGGAGTCATTTCGTAGTGGAGGGATTTTATTCTGTGTTCAAAAACTAAATCCATTGCTGCATTTAAATCTTGTTCAGCGACTTCAATTCTTCCGTTTAACGCAGCGTGGGCGCGGGCACACCTGATAAAAGTTATATCAGCTCGTTGAGAAAAAATATCCAATTCGTTAACTAACTTCGAAACGAATTCATACACTGAAGAAGGAATTTTGACATCTTTAATCAATTCACGCGCTTTTACGATTTTTATTCTTAATTCTTCTTGCTCATGCTCGAATTTTTTTATAAAAGCTTTAGGATTATCGTCAAAATCAATCACTCTTTTTGTGATTTCAGCACGTAGTTTAGCATCACGCGGAGCTTTGATTTTTACTTCTAAACCTAGTCTGTCAGCGATCTGTGGGCGAAGATCCCCTTCCTCTGGGTTCATAGACCCAACTAAAACGAACCTGGAAGGGTGCATCACAGATATTCCTTCCCTCTCAATGATATTCACACCAGAAGCAGAAGCATCCAATAATGTATCGACTATATGATCTTGGAGTAAATTGATTTCATCTATATAGAGGATTCCGCGATTAGCTTTAGCGAGAAGTCCAGGGTGAAGACTTCTAATTCCTTCCGTTAAAACTTTGTCAATTGATAGCGAACCGGTTACCATATCTTCGGTTACTCCTAATGGTAAGTTAATTAGCCGCATTTCTTTAAATTCAGTTTGTAATTCCCCTTTTTCCTTTCTTTCGCGGCATTCTACACAGAGATCGTCTATATCGGATTTAGGGTTGCATGAAAACTGACAGTCTTTAACACTTTCAATATCGGGCATTACTTCTACGAGAGAGCGAACTCCTGTTGATTTTCCAGTACCTTGTTGACCAGTTAACAAAACTCCGCCGATTTGAGGGTCAATTACATTCAGAATAAGCCCGAGTTTCATTCTGTCTTGTCCCAAAATGGCAACAAATGGGAATTGAACTTTACGCATAATAAATCAAATTTACTCATTAAATTATAAAGAAGAGAAAACAATAAGCATAATAAAGATTTTCCCTTTAAACAAAAGATTAAAAATAGGAATAGTATTTAATCATTTTTATCGTGAGTTCCTAAAGGATCATCTAAATGCCCTCGAATGCCCAACTTTTCTGCCCATTTAAGTGTAAACTTTTTTCTTCTTTCATACGATAAATCTTGGATTATGTTGACAGGAATCATAAAAAGTGTGATAGTGAATGGAATAAATGGCCATACAATGAGATTTATAATATAAATGGCTACATTCGTATCGCCTACTCCAATAGCGGAAAAATATGAAATCATTAATTTAGCCAAGCTAATTACGACCGATATACCCGCGTAGCCTTTAAGATAGGACAGATAATAACCACCCACTGATCTAATTTCGGGAGGGAAAGAACCACGTTGTACTTTTTTTCGTTTTTTGTTTGTATATTCAATTCCCGAATCAAGCAAAAAATAGGTCGCTGAAAATACCGCTATTCCTATTCCCGAAGCAATCGGAAAAAGAAAAACCAGTGTGAGAATTTGAAGTATTGCATCTCCAGCTACCGCAAAACTGTCCAAAAATAGAAACTCTTGAAGAAATATCTGATCGCTGAACAGAATTGCGATGTTAAATGCTAATAATGCAGGAAATAAAGAATTTAGAAAAGCACCTTTAAATTTTCTAGGCCTTTGCATTTCTCTCAAACCGTATATCAATCTTCGCCCTATAATTTTTTTATGGATAAGCAAAATTAAAGGAGTGAAAAGATATCCCCCAATGAAAAATGCTACAATACATGTTAATGGAATTAATAAGAATAGTATTGCAGTATCAAGTGCAAAATTGTGAGTTAATATTGCATATACATCCAATGTTCCCATAAATCCTCCATTGATTATTAGCATGGTACTAAATAATAGCATAAAAACAATCCAGATTACTAACCAAGTCCTATATCTCCTAATAGATTTAAAGAAATTACCTTTCATTTTAACATCAAAACCAATTTAAATTGTTAATATCGTCTATGAATAGTTATATTTGAGAATCTATTATAAGGATTTCTAATAGTGGGCCAACTTTCTTAACAAACTTGTCTAAAATCTAGATTCCTTCTTTAAAAAATAAAATGTGATAAATAACCGAATGTTTTGTAAAAAACCGTGTATTATATTTGCAAGTTTATACAATATAAAATGCTCGATCTAATTGGAAAACGGAATTTTAGAAAGCAAATTTCTTTGCTATTTCTGTGAGATTAGCGTTTAACTGAGAAACAGTGTTGTCCCATTCAGCTAGAATCGAATCAACTTTAGGAATAATTATGGATTGTTCTTTATACTCTAAGTAATTCATAAATTCTCTAATATTTTCAACTTTGATGAAAGTTTCAGCAATAAATTTTCTTATATCGCGAGTTTGACTACTAAGAACTTCATGTATTCTATGGGATTCTCCCGTTCGAGATAAAGTGTGTAGATATTCTTCAACACCTTGTAGAAGTGAATTCAATTCATTTATCCGACTATCAATAAATTTGTCATAAATTTCAAAGACATTTTCACCAGAAAAGAAATTAGTAATGTCAATAGCCAATTTCTGAGCAGATCTTACCATTTGCTCATTATCTTCAAACCCTTCAATCTTATATTCAACTTCGTAAAAATTGCTATACCTATCGTTTGGATCTTCCATTCTAAAAATTTTAAATCCGGGATCGTCCCTTAACTGTCTTACGGGATCACCTGCTTTTTGGGGAAGTTCAATTTGCCTTACAAGTCTGTCGGGATTGAAAACGAGTGCTATTGCTAATGGATTATGAGCTTGATACGAGATAGTAGTTTTACGATCTCCAAACCCAGATAGCATAACTTTAAATCCGGGGTGACTATGCCACCAACCTACAGTGAATTCTCCTCTTGAAAATGCGTCTTCATCAATTAAGGCAAAAGATTCGTGATCTTCATCAGAATATTCGTAACCATCAATAACAGTGCGAGGATCAGATTCATCAACATTAGCGTTATTGGGATCAAAAGTATCGTGCATTATTGGGTAGCATGCTGAAACATAGAGATCTTTCCCATTTTTATTTTCGAGGAATTTCCCCGTAAAAATTCCACTTACTTCTTTCCAATCCTCTTTGGGTCTTTTTCTATTAGCAAATCTTACGCAGGCTGCAACAACAGTAAAATATACTTCTTTTGGGATAATGACAGTCATAGTTTGAATTTTGACTATAGTATTTGAACAATTAATACCATTACATATATTTATGTCTTTATTTTTACTTATGGTACCCGATTCTGTTGGCGAAGGAGTATTCAACCATAAATATTATAACAACGGAAAAATTGATTTTGCTTGGTTGAACATAAAATTATTTAAAGTCAAAATTTATCATAATATTATCATTTTATTAAATCAATCTGATTTCAACTGATTAGAATTTATACCAAATAGAGTTGATTAAATTATTTCTGAAAAAGGATTTGAACCCCTTAGTAGCCAATTAGGAATCCCTGGAACATCGTATAGAATTCAGTTAGGGCTTATAAATGGCAAGTGGGCATCTCGTTTGCTAAAAGGCAATAGCTTAATAGACTCATATGTTTATAAGGATGAAGATATGAGCGCGTCTGGGTTCCCTAATCAAAATCTCATCGTAGGTTGGGTATTGAGGACAGTAGCAATTCCAAATATTAATCCTCACCAAATAATGAAAACCACGCAAGCCTTAACTAAACAAGCGATTACGAAAAAAGAAGAAAAGAAAGTTGTAGCACCCATCGAGGAAACTAAAAAAGTAGAGTTAGAAAAGGTTCCTGAAAGCGAACTAAAAAGACCTACGGTAACAGGCTGGGTAAAAGAAGAGGGGATGAAATCGGTCCAAGAGTTAGATGAGGAAAAGCGACAAGCATTCCAAGAAAGAATGAAACATGTTAAGGAAGAGAAAAGATTGCAGGCAGACCAAACTAGTATCTCTAATTTAAAAACTACAAGAGAGTTGCCACAAATACCAAAAGGAGAGGGAGCCGAAACTTCGACTTTTTGTCCTCACTGTGGGAAAGATTTAGGATGGAAATTCTGTCCTTTCTGCGGAAAACCTCTACCGCATTAATTAAATAAATTTTATTTTATAATTTCTTTTTAATTTTGCATATAAATATAGAAATTCACACATTTTTTGAAACTTAGGTATCCCAATATTTTTTGTAGAGATTTTAAAGTAGGAAAAAAAGATATAAATGAAAAAGAAGAATAAATTATCATTTATTATACATTTATATTAAGTGCTCAAAATTATAATTGTTAAAAATATAAATCTAATATAAGAATTTTTCAGTTTCTAAAAGTTTAAGTGAGTAAATATGGGGAAAGATGTAGATAGTAGCGTAGTTAAGATAAAACCTGACGCTTATTATAAAATGATTCTGCACGTTTTTCGATTTGGAAATAGAGCTAGAAATCATTCTCAAAATATTGAAGTTATGGGTGTTCTCATTGGTCATCTAGAAGAGGGCGAAGATAAAAAATTTAAGAATGTAATTATAGAGGATGCGGTGCCTATTTCGCACGGAAGTAGCGTAGAAGTTGAATTTTCAATCAATGATTACATATTCTTTGAAAAAGCTAATTCCATGTATTTAGAAAAAAACTGGTTTATGGTTGGTTGGTATCATAGCCACCCCGATTTATTCCAACACAAAATTTTCTTTTCACCTACAGATGTTAAGAATCAATTTGGATGGCAAAACGAATTAAATCCTAGTGGAATAGCCTTAGTGTTTGATCACGCATATTTGGATGACCCTGAAGATCCAGGATTTAGAGCCATTCGTTTAACGAACCCTACTAACGTCAGAGATTCGAGTGTTCACCAAGTAACTGCGATAGTAGAACCCCCAGATAGTCTTGAATATTATTTTAAAATAGTAGAATTAATTAATTGTGTCCATACAAAAGAACCTCCCATAACGGAAGAAAACGAGACTGCTGACATTTTCGGAGATGTGAAAGTTCCTGAGCTAAATCAATTACAATTTAAAAAACCAATGATCGATCAAAGTAAGGTTATAGAATCTTTTCAGATAGGACTCGCTAATTTTCTGGATTTATCTTTAACTCCCTTAATAGATTTCCTTAATTCTATCAGCACAAATATTTCAGGAGAAATTGAGAATAATAATGTAGAAATTAGTACAAATTTAAATCAGCTAAAAGAATTGATTAACACTGGGATTGACAAAATACAAAGGAAATATAAAGACGATCTAAACGCGGAATTATTTAATGCAGAGGGTTACGTTGACGACTTTTTAGACCAAATCGATGGGTATCAGGGAGAAATTATTACGATATTAGATGACATAAAAGAAATCGTTGAAGTTAAAGTTAGTGACCTATTGAAAGAAAAATTTGATGTATTGAAAAGCGAATTTTCAAGAGATTATGACGAGTTTCATAAGAAATTAGTAGATTTCAATAGTGATATTTCAGTTAATCTTGATAATTTGGAAAAGATTGAAACCTCCTTAAACTCCTTATCAGAAAAAATTAATTCTATAAAGGAAACAACTCTTGAAAAAATACAAAAGATGCAAAAAGAAACTTCTGATGTAACATCAAAGAAGCAAAGTAAAGCATTAGGTATTCTAACTGATCTAAACAAAAAATCGCAGAAATTCTTGACTAACATGAAAGCAGCTGTTCTTATTTTGGAAAGCACAAAAAAGCCCATATTTGAAAAGATTGATAAATTGGAGTCAGAAAAAAAACAACTCTTGTCTAAAATTAAAGAACTTGAAAAAGGAGGTTCTGATTAAAGATGAATGATGAAAAAGAAGTAGTAAGTGAAAGTGGAAAAATTTTTATAAAGATGAGCGCGTTTAACGACATGCTTTCCCATGTCTTAAGATTTGCTAATATGTCTCTTGATTTTCACGATCAAGTTTTGGGATTTTGCCTAGGGAGTAGAGATCCTAATAATAAGAATCTTATTGTAAGCCAAGTTATTCCAATAACCCATGGTGACATTGTCGAGTTAGGATTTTCCGAAAAGATTCACAAGTTTTTAGTTCAAGCTAAAGAAGAGACAGAAGGCAAGGATATTGAGGTATTAGGATGGTATCACAGCCATCCTGAAAGCGAATCGTTTTTCTTTTCTGATGTTGACAAAAAAAACCATCTTAATTTTCAGAATGAAAAGACTCCTAATGCCTTTGGAATTGTTTTCGATCATTCCAAACTCCAAAAGGGAGGTAATTTTGGTTTAGAAGTCTTTCGTTTAGAGGAACCTAATAAGGGAGTAAAAAGTAAAGCGATTAAGGTTGAGTATGAAATAGAAGCACCCAAATCTTTAGATTTCTATAGAAAGATTCAAAAACTCGTTGAATATGGTCAAATGAAAAACCCAATAATAATTCGAGAGAAATTGGAGATGAACGATCAAACTCCTCCCGATCTTCAAGAAATTCCTATGTCTGTAGAACAATTGGATTCCGATGTCGAACTAAAATATCCAAACATTGAACCGGTCGTAGAAGGAGTAAAGAAAGGTCTACAAAACTTTTCTAACTTAGTCTTGAATAATTACAAAATGGAGTTAGAAACATGGTCTACGGAATTTAACGATGGAGCACTAATAGGTTTAGCAAAAATTAGTGATTCTATATCATATATGAATTCAGCAATAAAGAATGGGTTTGAGAAAGTAGAAAAATGGATAGACCTTAATTTTAAAGAAAGAATTGACGAATATAAAGGTAAGATAGAGGGATACGTAAAGAAGCGTATTGAAGGTCAAGAAATTTTAAAATCGAATACATCTGATACAAAAGAAAGTTTAATAAATGAAATCAATAAAAATCTAGAGCAAAGTATCGAGGCTATCACTAAATCTATTAAGAAAGATCTGAATGAAACCATTAACAAATTGTATGAACTTTCAATGCAAGATAAAAAGACTAAAGAAAGCATTGAGAAATCAAGCAATCAAATCTCCAATCTAACATATATGATCGAAAATCTTTCAATTGACATGTTAAAAGGGATAAGCGCCATCAATCACCCCTTCGAATTAAATTTGAGTACAAATTATGATAAAACAATTTCAGAACTCGAGCTTTTTAACAGTAACTTCGTTGAACTTGAAGAATTAATAGAAAGACTTCAATCTATAATACCTGACTTCAGGAATGTTAAAAAATAATAAAAGATAATTTTTTTATTTTATTAGCTAATTTTAATGAAACAAGGTTATAAATAGAATATGGATTGTAGGATTTTGCTAATTTGGTAATTAATGATATTGAAGTCCCGCAACTTTCGATATCTGTAACTTATATTTTGGGATGTTTGTCCCAAGACGCTTAAGTTGATTATTTTTGGCTACAGAGGACAGAATTCTTCCAATTCGGTCGACCTTAATATCGACGCCGTAATTATCTTTTAAAACTGAGTTTATTTTATAAGACGATAAAATCACTACATCTGAAATGTTCCTTTCAGCTAACATTTCAATCCCTTGCTTGACAAGGTTTATCAAGGTTTCTTTATCTGGTTTATTTGGCTGATGTTCCATGTGCATTATAATTATTATTAGAGTCCTTTTAAATTTTAAGCTATAAAATCTAGAAAAGTATTGAGAATAAAAAACTATTTTTCTTTCAATTCATATACGAAAAATAATAATTTTTTTTTTACAGATCATTTCTACCCAAGAAACTAGAATTTTAAATGAAAATGAAAGCTAAAGAAAGTATAGTGAAAGTGAAAAAAACTCTACAGCAGAATATACGAAAAATCTTCGTACAAGATTTATATGTAGAAGGACAAGAACCTACAAAATCGTACTTTGGAGAAAGGAAGTTTTTTGGATTATATGCGATATTTTTAATATATTCTTTTTTGATTTTAATAGGGATTAATTTTCCGGGCCCCTACCTTTATTTTCTAACTTTTGGTAATCCTTTTGCTTTTGGAAACGCATTAGTAGCTTTTTTTCTTGCATTATCTATACTATACAGCAATGATATGATCAGAGTTTTCATTTTTGAAAAAAATTCACTAATAAAGCAAGTTGTATTATATGTAAGTATTATCTCCGGATTCCATATTCTCTTTACTTTCATTTATAATATGAATACTAATCTTATAAGTTATCTCTTAGGTTTGTCAACGATATGGCTTATTTTATTGAGTATTAGATTTTTTATGTACTCTAGAAAGTTTGCGACAAAAATTGAAGCACGTTTTATAACTAAATATTCAGCACTGCGTCGATTTTTTGCTTTTATAGCGCCATACTTTATATTGGGAGTATTGGTTGTAATAGCGCTGTTCTACAGAGGTTTATTAGTTTACATATCATTAGACATTTTAGGTCCTTCCGCTCCTAGTGAAGCCGTAGAAGTTTATATATTAGAAATGCGTTTGATTATGCCTTTAATATACTTCAGCTTAATTTTGACTTTGTTATTTATTATTTTTGAATTTGTATTTACGAGACGAAGAGCTGAAACAAAACGAGCAGGACTATTTGATAATTATACATTTTCATTAATTGTTTTATTTATATTTTTCTTTCAAGTATTCCAATTATCCTTGTTTTTAATTTTAAATCCTGTTACTGTCACTGCATTGAAAGCTACCGTGGAAGCAAGCAATTCGACGGTATGGTTCATTTTCATTATTGAATTTGCTTTTTCGATGTATTTCTTATATAGAATTATTAAAAAATTAGGTCGTTCTTTAGAATGGAGATTTCTTATTTTTAAAAGAGACGGCTTAATATTGTTAGTGTTAGGGTGTGTTCTTGCTCAAACTCTCACCCGTTTTGCGTTACAATCTCAAGTACCAAATCAAGATGTGACGTTACTTGGTCAATTCTTCATGGCTGATAAGTATATTGTTTCTATTATAATGATTATATTTCTTGGAAGTACTTTGCTATTTTATTATTTAAAACCACACGAAACATCGATGTTTATACGTTTACAGAAAGAGACGATAAACCAAGAAGAAAAAAGCATGGATATAATTTATAAATTAATACGTAGTGAATATTTACGCAGGGGTGAAGGTTATCCTCTTGAGATTTTAGATCGCGAGTTAATAAGGGCTACGAGACTCTCGAAAAACAATATTTACGCTTTAGTCGCAGATTTAGCTAATATTGACATGAATATTAGTCTGAAAGAAGAAATAGATAAAAACGGAAGAAGGCAAAAAATGATCGATTTTTCTTCAGTCCTTGAAAAATTTGATAAGAAAGCTATTGCTCAGAAAAAAGCAAAAAAATATCTATCGGAAAGACTTTTTACCACTATGACTTCAAAAAAGTCTAAAAACCTTGATTTAAAGGTTGATACCAATAAAGACGAAGCTTCAGATCGATTTCTTTCCTCTCTTGCTACTGATTATACTAAGAAACAAAAAGACGAATTATCGTTTGAACGGAAACAAAAAGATCTTTCAATATCATTTACTCAAAAAGAAATTCCAAACTCGTTGAAAAATACAATTTTAGAAATCTTAAAAAATGAGTATACTTACCGAATTGAAAATCAAGAAAAATACCCCGACTTTAAATATTCTATTTCAGAAATCGCGTCTGAAATTCAAATGCAAACAAGGATAACACCAGGTCAGCTCTATCCAATATTAGAAACTATCAGCAGAGGAGATATAGAGTTAGATTTAATTAAAAATCCAGACGAACCTGAAGACAGAAGAATCACTTTTTTTCCGATTACAGATGATTATTTATGTTATGCACTTGCTAATTTTAGACCTGAAGTATATAAAAAAATTAGAATTAAAGTAATTAAGAGTTTTATCAAATTTCTAAATCATACGAGTGCTAAAACATTTTTTTCTAAGCTTAGAAAAGAAATAGGAGAGAAAACTGAAGAACAAAAGGTATGGAATGGTTTATTTAAGGTTCTTAACAATTACTACCCTATTTATACTGAGGATGTTGAAAAATTGAAGATGGGAACAGGACTATTGAAGATTATTAATTCATTTCCTAAAAATGATGTCGATATTTACCTCTAACTTAGAACCATGGCAGCCAAAAATTCGAAATATTCGTTGAGAAGCACATTTATAGGCTTATCTTCGTTTCAACTTCTTGCAATGTTTAGACGAGGTATGTTTTACACCTATTTATCTATTTATATGAGGGATTTCTTACTTTTATCCGTTACTGAAACAACTCTATACGCAACACTTCCTATGATTATGAGTGTGGTTTTTCAAAACTTTGTTTGGGGTCCTCTTAGTGACAAATTTCAAAGAAGGAGAACTTTGATTATCTTGGGTGAAATTTTAGCCGGGATTGGAACAATTACAGTCTGGTTTGTTCACTCAATTTTTTCTAGTTTACTGCTTGCGGGATATGTTATTATTATCGGATTAATGTGTATTGAAGCTTTTTGGTCAATGTCCAACATTAGTTGGAGTGCCCTCATTAGTGATATTTATCCTTCTAAAGATAGAAGTAAAGTAATGGGACAATTAACCAGCGTAGGGGGTTTTGGAAGGATCATAGGGATATCCATAGGAGGAATACTCTACAACTACGGTTATGGTTTTCGCGATGGACCATTATTTTTTGTAGCAGCACTGGTTATGTTTGCGTCTTCTATTCCTATGATTTTCGCTCCTGAGGGGGGGATTAAATCTGAAATAGAAAAAATAGAAGAGGAGAACAATAACAATTACACGCACAACTACAATTTTAAAGTAATATTCACTGTTTTCATTATTTCTTTAACATTTATTAATTTTGGACGTAATTCAATCGCAACGATCTATAGCCAATATTTAACTTTAGAAACTGGATTTGCGGTAGATAGCATATTATTGAGTTTTATTGCAAACACTCGATCGTTAGCAGTGCTTACTATAGGTTTTTTAGCAGGTACTTTAAGCAAAAAGTTTGGACATTCTCGGACTCTAATACTAGGCGTAAGTTTGGCTATATTCGCGTTACTTATCACAGGATTAACTGACAATTTGATATTGATATTTATTGGAAGTTTCTTTATAGGTACGGGTGAAGTTATCATTTATGCCGCCTCCTATGTTATCGCGTCTAACTTGATTCCTTCTAAGATTAGAGCTAAATTATTTGGAGTGTATAATACTACATTTTTTCTTTCCTGGGGATTAGCCTGTACAATCATATCGGGTCCATTGATAGACTTTTTACTAAATACTGGTTTTGAGGAAGTGTTCTCTTATCAAGTTGCTTTTATTGTAGGAGCTCTAATAACAGGAATAGGACTAATTATCTTTTTAGTGTTAGAAATTTGGCTTAAGCCAAAAAGTCTAAAAGAGAAAAAAAATTATTGATTTAGTTTTTTGCAGCACTCTTCACATTTTAGTTCAGATAAGCTTAAGTATCCGCAGTTGTCACCCATATAGCACTCAAGTTGATTTTCATCTTCGTTGTAAATCATATCTTGGGCACAACATTGTGGAATAGTTTCCATTATTTTTCCACAGCCAGTACATCTATAGGTTTCCATTTCTTTAAATCACCGTTTTTAAGCCTAGCTTACTAAACAATTTCCATGGTTTTACCATGATGTTCTGGGATTGATTGAGCTCCACAAGATGCTCCCATCCAGCAGACTAATTGGTCTCCTTCTTGATGCATAGCTTGTCCACAATGCATCGGTAAATCTTGCTCCAATCCACATTCAACACATTTTAATTTACCCATTTTTTTTTCTACCTCTTTTTCTTCTTCATTTTTATTAATTTCTTGAATTTCTTTCTGTTCTTCGGAAACTTCTAATTTTCGATTACTACTCTTCATTTGCATTAACTTAGGGTCCATGCTATCGTAATTTTTAAACTTTTCTGGATCTCGTTTGAAATGAGTTTCGCAGTTAGTATTGCAAAAGTGATATGTTTTACCTTTATATTCGTATTCAAGTGCTTTTCTAGGATCAATTTCCATACCACACACAGGATCTACAACCTTTTCTTGAGAAATTAGTAACCTTTCTTCTTCTAATTGTTGCGGCGTTTTTGGTTCGTATCTTTTCAAGAGAAGTGCGTTACTAACCACAGAAACGGAACTAGATGCCATAAATACAGCGGCTAGATAGGGTGGTAAGAAAAATCCAGTTGCGTAATAAAGAACTCCCGCAGCAATAGGAATTCCTATTAAATTATAAATAAACGCCCAAAACAAGTTTGTAATCATTTTACGGTAAGTTTTTTTCGATAAATTAATTGCAGAAACTACATTTCGGAGGTCTCCTCTCATTAACACTATATCTGCGGTTTCTATTGCGATATCTGTCCCAGAACCTATCGCAATTCCTACATCTGCTTGAACTAAAGCAGGAGCATCGTTAATTCCATCTCCGACCATACCAATTATTTTTTTATCATGTAATTCTTGTAACTCTTTAATTTTCTCAGCTTTTTCGTTTGGTAACACTTCTGCTAAGATATGGTCTTCGTCGAAGTTTAATTGTTTACCTATGCTTAAGGCAGTTTGTTTATTGTCACCAGTTAGCATATATATATCTAATCCCTTCTCCCGTAATTTCTCTAAAGCGTAAGGAGCTTGATCTTTCATTTTATCAGATATACCGATAATCCCTTTAACCTCATTTTCAATACTAACTATAATAGTTGTTTTTCCTTGTCTTTGGAATTCATTAAATTTAGCTTTATAAGAATCAATTGAAATGTTGTTATCTATCATTAACTTCTCGTTTCCTATGAGTACGGTATTATTCTTAACATCAGTTTTAATACCTTTCCCCGGTATCGCGTTAAATTCAGTAGGAATTTCAAGGTCTAAACCCCTTTGGTTTGCTTCTTCTATGATAGCTTGTCCAAGAGGGTGTTCAGACCCCATTTCAGCACTTCCAGCATAAAATAATAACCGTTCTTCGTTATAACCGTTACCATTCAAATCTTTTTCAGTAAAAATTGCAGATACTTTTGGTTTCCCTACAGTTAGAGTCCCTGTTTTGTCAAAAACAATAGTATTGATCGTACTAATTGCTTCTAAAGAGTCACCACCCTTTAACAATATACCATTTTCAGCACCTTTACCCGTACCAACCATTACTGCTGTAGGAATTGCTAATCCTAGAGCACATGGACACGAGATAACGACTACAGATGTAAAAACCAGTAGTGATATTTCTAATCCTATACCCGCAATCAAAAACCAATAAAGAAATGCTCCAGTAGCAATAATAATAACAGCTGGGACAAAATAATTACTAACCTTATCAGCTAATTGCTGTTTGGCTGCTTTTTTACTTTGGGCTTCTTTAACGAAATTAATTATTTGATATAGAAGCGTATCTTTCCCTATTTTTTCAGCTACAATGTTAATTAATCCATTTTGGTTAACTGTAGCACCAATCACTTCACTATCGATTTCTTTTTTCACATATTTACTTTCACCGGTAACCATAGACTCATCTACTTTCGATTTTCCTTTTACAACTCGTCCATCAATGGGAATCTTTTCACCTGGCCGAACAACTAAAATATCTCCAATTTCAATTTCTTCAATTGGAATTTCTGTTTCTTCTCTGTTTTTTAAGAGAGTAGCTGTTTTCGGTTGTAAACCTATTAACTTCTTAAGAGCTTCAGAAGTTTGTCCTTTGGTTTTATGTTCAAAGTATTTTCCAATTAGCAGAAACGCCAGAATCATACTCATTGCTTCGTAGAACGTGTTTCCTTTAATTAAAAAAGTTGTCAGTATTGAATATACAAAAGCAGTTGTAGTTCCTAACGCAACTAAAACATCCATGTTAGTTGATTTATTTTTTAACGATTTATACGCACCTACAAGAAAGAAAGACCCGGCTATACCGTAATCAGCTGTAGCTAAAAAAAACAGGAACAAATTCCTAGCAAAAGACGAAGGTACGAACCAACTTATAGGTGTAATCGCAAAAGTGAAAGCTAATGCTATTAATAATATTCGTAATCGATATCGCATTTCTTTTTTGTGTTTCTCGATTTCTTTATCTATCGCTCCGGCTTCTTTTTCAATTTTATATCCAATCTGCTTAATTTTTAAAAATATTTTACTTTCGTCAAGT
>JAHQWP010000174.1 GCA_029856235.1 Promethearchaeia archaeon | reverse complement strand
ATGCGGAATGGAGATTCTCAAATGGTCAACCTTATTTATATGTTGAAGCGGAGAATTACTATACTCTCGGATATTTGGAAGGTCAAAATTTAGCTTTTCAAACAGCTTGGATGAAACTAATTATTACACTTCAAGCAGAACAAATAGGTCTTACTTACGATGTTGCCATCTATTATGCTTCAGCCTATCTCGATTTTTTTTCTGAAGCAAATATTATAGAAATGCAAGGATTAGCTGATGGAATTGATGTAGTACAAGTTCCGTTTATGGGTCAAATCTACGAGATTACTGTAGATTTCTATGATGTATTAGTTCAGAATTGTTTCTGGGATATATACTACGGCAAAATAATTCCTATGCTTTCGGGATATCCTCAACCACCTTTAATTGTCGCGGGATGTACTGCTATTGGTTCTAATATGGGAAGAAAAGCTATTTTAGGTCAAACAATTGATATTTCACTTCTTATGCAACCTACAGCGTCTTGGGTTTACACTAAGATTCACCGTAAAAGGGTTTTCTCCTTCAGAACGGGGAGTATGTTAGCAATGGGAGGCGTAAATAAACACGGAGTAGCAATCTCAACTAATTTACTTGAAGTGGTTAATGTAGGATGTATAGGAAAACCAATTTCAGTCATCTATAGAAGTGCTTTAGAAAATGCTAAGAATGTAAGACAAGCTAAAAAAATTATTCTCGATAACGATTTTACGCTAGGTTGGAATTATATAATTAGAGATAAGAGACACATAGTAGCAATTGAGACTATTCCTAATTCTTACACTCTTGAAAGAGTTAGAAGAGGAAGTTATACTTTTGACGCAAATGTTTACGAGAATCCCTATTACAAGGCTTTTATGATTTATCCCTCAAAATATGTAGAAAGATATGATAGAGTCTCAGAATTATGTAAAATTTATAGCCAAGATGGAAGATTAGATATCAATGACTTATTTGAAATTTATTCAGATACCTTGGTATCGCGTAGATACACATCACCAGATCCATTAAGCGTAGGCACTGCAGGGTCGTTCTTTGTAGATGCTAAGAGCAGGGTATATTTTTGTTTGGGAAATCCGTTAGACTCCGAATTGGGTTTAATAGTATCATTTAATTAAAAAGCAAAATACTTTAGAAAGAGTTTGTAAATTTTAAATCCTTTTTTTTTTATCTCACTCTATCTTTTAATTCTTAAAAAATATTAATTAAAATAATTAGTAATCATATTTTTGTAAATTAAACAAGATTAAAATTTATTTAATCACAATACCGGGTTTTCCCGGCAAAGCTTGAGCTGCTTTCTTTTCTTGCGAATCATCTTCAGACATAACTAACACTTTACAATTGTATTTTTTCTCAAAAATAGATATAATTTGTGTGAAAAAATCGTATTCGTCTAATGAAGATAGGGGAGATTTAGCGTACTTACCGAGGTTTTTTAAGACTTTCCCTATGGTTTGAGATATAAATTTCCCCTGAGTTCTTAATGAGTTATCTTCCATTATAACACTAGTTATCTCTTTTTGATCTTTTGTTTTCTCTATCAAAGGAAGTAATTTACTCATGAATTTGTATTTCCAATCTGCAGCAGTAATTAATGAAATCTGCTCCAACTTTTCCTTTTTGATAATTAAAATGATCTGGTTAATTGAATCAATTGTATTGTTAAGTAATTTCCACTTATAGTCGTTCTCAACTGTAAGGAATTTTTGGTCATATAAAGGCCATTTAGCTAAACTCAAAAAACCATCCTTTCTCAAAATTTCCCATACTTCTTCTGTCATGTGGGGGACAAACGGATGTAATAAAAGAGCCATGTTTTTCTTACATTTATTAAAAATTTCTTCATTAACGCCCTCTTTTTTGTATTTACTTAACTCAGAAGTAAATTGAATTATTTCATTTATAGCGTCCCTAATCGAAATCTTCTCTAATGCTTCAGTTACATTCTTCATAGTCTTGTTAAGATTATATTCAATGAGTGTGTCTTTTATCATTTTTTTCTCCCGGATTATTTCAGGAGATTCCACTAACAGTTTAAATGTATTTTTAACATATTTATATGCAAAATCCACACCCTCATCGGACCATTCTAATCCAGATTTAGGACTTGCTCCAAATAGGATAAATAATCTAGCAGCATCTGCGCCATATTTATTCATAATTCCGATAGGGTCCACAGTATTGCCAAAACTTTTACTCATTTTAACACTTTTCAATATAAAAACAGTTCCACATCTTTTACACTTTTTGTTGTGCATTTCGGCTTTCATCGCAAATGTTTCGCATTCAGGACAAAAAGGATGCACTTTATTAACCATTCCTTGAGTTAAAAGCCTTTGGAAGGGCTCATTAGATGATTGAAGACCAATATCTCGAGCTACTTTAGTAAAAAATCGAGCATATAACAAATGCATAATAGCGTGTTCTATCCCACCAATATACTGATCGACATTCATCCAATAATCTGCGATAGCTTTTCTGTAAGGCAAATTTTTCTCATTCGGATCACAATACCTAAAGAAATACCAAGAGCTATCTACAAATGTATCCATCGTGTCTGTTTCCCGTTTTGCTTGTTTCCCACATTTTGGACATGAAACATTCACATATGTTTCACTTGTTTTTAGTGGATTTCCTCTTCCTGTAAATTTTACATCTTTTGGTAGCTCCACAGGTAAATCATCGTAAGGAACGGGTACGATTCCACATGAATCACAATATATCATTGGTATGGGACACCCCCAATAACGTTGCCGGGAAATTAGCCAATCTCTTAATTTGTAATTCACAGTTTCTTCCCCCATTCCAGTTGATTCTAGTTTTTTTGAAATAGATTTTATTGCAGATCGGTTTTCCATACCATTAAATTCATCAGAATTTACTAAAGATCCATCGCCTTCATATGCTCTGGTCATCTTCTCCGCGTTCAAATCATATTCAAATGGTTGAATAACGACTTTTATTGGGATATTATATTTCTTGGCAAATTCAAAATCCCGTTGGTCGTGTCCAGGTACAGCCATAACGGCTCCCGCACCATATTCGTAAATAACGAAGTTGCCAATATATATGGGAATTTCTTCTTTAGTTATTGGATTTATAGCATACTTACCAATATATAATCCTTTCTTATCAATATCAATATCTGTTCTTTCAAATTTATCTTGCTTCAATATTTCGCTATAAAATTGCTGAAATGTTTCCTCATAATCCGTTCCTTTTACCCAATTTTTTATCCAAGGATGCTCTGGCGCGAAAACCATAAAAGTTACCCCAAACAAGGTATCAGCCCTAGTTGTAAAAATATCAATAGTTCTCTCCTCCCCCGTGATTGGAAATCGTATAATAGTTCCTTCTGATCGGGATATCCAATTTCTTTGCATTGTTTTCACTTTCTCTGGCCAATCAACCGTATCCAAACCATCTAAAAGCTCTTCAGCGTAATCTCGGATCTTTAAAAACCATTGGGTTAAAAACTGTTGTTCAACTTCTGAACTACAACGCCAACATTTACCACTTTGAACTTGTTCGTTAGCTAATACGGTTACACAATTTGGACACCAGTTTACATAACTCTCTTGTCTATACGCTAAACCCTTCTCGTACATTTTCAAAAAGAACCACTGATCCCACTTGTAATAATTAGGATCGTGGCTATAAACCATTCGAGTCCAATCGTATGAAAGTCCTATGCGTTTTTGTTGTTTTTGAATAGATTTTATATTTAAGTTTGTCCACTCTTCAGGGTCAATATTGTGATCGATTGCAGCGTTTTCTGCGGGTAATCCATAACTATCGTAGCCCATTGGATATAACACATTAAAACCTTTCATTCTTTTAAATCTTGCAAAAGAATCACCAATTGAATAATTACGTAGGTGTCCGATATGCAAATCAGAACTTGGATAAGGATACATTTCTAGTACGTAATATTTTTCTTTTCCATTTTTACTCAGATCTTCTTTTACTTCGAATATCTTCTCCTTTTCCCATATTTCTTGCCATTTTTTCTCGATTTTTTGAAAATTGTATTCAATGTGCGCCATTTTCCTTTTTTTTTTAAGTTGATGATTAAAGTATAAACAAGAATAATTTAAACAATAAATTTTTTTTGAATTAAGAGATATTCTCTATCAAAAGTATTTTCTTTGCTAAAATTTTTATTCTAATTATGGCAATAGATAAGATTAGAGTGTCGATTGGGAGTGCTTCTGTGCTCGGCTTATACGAAAGTGAGAGATTTAAAGATTCTACTACGACATGTTATTTAATGACTTATAAGGAAGGTCATTGTACCGCAAATTGTGGTTTTTGTCCACAAGCTAGAGAATCAAAAAGCTCGATTGAACTTCTTTCAAGAGTTAGTTGGCCAATTTTTTCATTTAAGGAATTCTTAACAAAATTGAATTATTTACCACCCAATAAAAAATTTAAGAGGATTTGTATCCAAACTTTGAATTATTTTCAGAATTTTCAAGATCTTACCGAAATTATACCCCAGATTAAAAAAAACAGCGAAATACCGATATCAGTTGCCATCCCACCTATGTCTAAAGAAAAATTAGAACAATTAAGAAGTTTTGGTGTTGAAAGGATAGGGATAGCTCTTGATGCTGCTACGCCTGAAATTTTTGAAAACATAAAGGGAAAGAAAGTTAAAAGTTCATACAATTGGGAAACCCATCTTCAAAATCTTAAAGATGCTTTGGAAATTTTTCCGGAAGGTTTAGTCACAACACACTTAATTGTAGGATTAGGAGAAACTTCAAAAGAAATCTTGGAGCTGATTAGTGATCTGCACAAGCTAAAAATCAAAGTAAGTTTATTCGCATTTATGCCAATAAAGGGCACAAAACTTGAAAATTTACACCGACCCAAATTAATAACTTTTAGGAAAATACAATTAGGACGATATCTTCTGATAAACGAGCTGAAAAAACTTAGTGACTTTACTTTCAATAATAATGGTGATATTATTAAGTTTAATCTAAATAAAAGAGATTTATGGAATATAATTAGTAATACAGACGCTTTTCTAACTTCAGGATGTCCTGGCTGCAACCGTCCGTACTATACTTCAAGGCCTTCTGGTCCAACATATAATTATCCAAGAAATCTTACAAATAATGAAAAAGAAGATGTTTTTGAGAGTTTAATTAACCTTGTTCAAAAAATTTAATGTTAGAAATTAACGATGAGTGGAGATTTCTTCCTTTAGAAACTAGGAATGGATATTGGAATATGGCCTTAGATGAGGCTATACTAGACGCAGTTATTAAAAAAGAGTCTCCTAATACTCTCCGGTTTTTTAAATGGAATCCCTCAACGATATCAATTGGAAGAAACCAAAGCCTTTCAAATGAAGTTAATGTTAATTATGCAAAAGAAATGGATTTTAATATTGTAAGACGAATAACTGGGGGAGGTTCAGTGTTCCATGATAGCAAACGTGAAATAACATATTCTATTGTGTGTCCTACGAGATTTCTAGAAAAACTTAATGCGAAGAAAGTAATTGAACAATTTGAAATAATTGAATCGGGAATTATTTTAGCTTTAACACATTATGGATTAAAGCCAGAAAAAGGAATAATACATTGTCCTGCAATCTTTCTGGATGGAAAAAAGTTTTCCGGGAATGCACAAGTTAGAAAAAAAGGTTATCTCTTACAACATGGGACAATCTTATTAGAGCTCGACCCAGAACTTATGTATTCCGCATTAAAAGCCCCTAATAATGTAAGTAAATCGAAGATGGTAAAGTCAGTTTATGCAAAATGTATAGGGATTAAAGATAAGTTAGAAATTTATGAAGAAAGCACCTTTTTATCTTCTCTAAAAGCTGGCTTTGAATCAGTTTTAGGAATTAAATTAAAAGATGGAGTTTATACGGAGAATGAATTAAAAATAGCTAAAAATCTTGTTTCAATGAAATATTCTAGTAAGGATTGGTTAGAAAAATATGAATAATCATAAAAGACTATTAAATAAGTTTGAATTGGGAACCCAAACATGGTCAGATTATAATGAGATTTTAAAGCTTGATACAAAAGATTTACAACCTTTTTTTGAGCTTGCCTATAATCTAAAAAATAGAAATTTTGGAAATTTATTGAAAATCTATATTCCCAATAAAAGGTTTCCGGCAATAAGCATTACTGGAAGTGAATGCTCATTGCATTGTGAACATTGTAATAAGAAGTATCTTGATGGAATGAAACCAATTTTAGATAATAACGAATTAAAAAGATATTTAATGGAATTACATAATAAGGATGGAGTTGGAGTATTACTATCAGGAGGTTGTCTACCAGACGGTTCAGTTCCTTTATTGAACTATTTAGATTCAATAAAAGAAATTAAAGAAAAAACTAGTTTAATAATTAATACACATACTGGCATACTTAATGAAGAAACTGCTAGAAAACTGGCAGAAGTAGGTGTTGATATTGTATCTTTTGATATTAATATGGATGAAGAAATAATTAAAGACATATACCATTTAGATAAAGACTTAGAGGACTATAAAAGAGCTATTGGTTATATGCAAAAATACGGCATAAACATTGTTCCTCATATTTGTATTGGATTATACTACGGTAAACTCCATAAAGAGCTGGAGTCAATTAAATTTATAAAAGAATCTGGGTTAAATCCTTCACTAATCGTTTTAATTGCACTAATCCCTCCAAAGAATGCTAAAGAAAATTTTACTAGACCAAAGCCAGTAGATATAGCAAAAATAGTATCGATCATTAGATTTGCTTTTCCTAATTCAGAAATTTCTTTAGGTTGTATGAGGCCAAGAGGAAATGTTAAAATTGAGATAGAAAAGTATGCTATTAAAGCAGGAATTAATAGAATCGAGATTCCATCGAAAAATACCTTAAAATGGGCAAAAGAATTATATCCAAATATAAACTACAATTTTTTCTCTGCGTGTTGTGCAATTCCAAATGAATTTGAAAAATTAGCCTTAAGTAAAGATTCAGATTTAAAAAATTATCAAAAATAACTTTATTAACGCGTCCCATTTAAGAAAATGAATGAAACTGTTAATATATTTGGTATCAAAGATATTCCTCTTATAAAAGCCGGCGATGACCTCCCTTCTATTATTCTCACTGCATTAAAACATAATAACCAGACATTAGAAGATGGAGATATTTTAGTAATTGCTCAAACAATCGTCTCTAAAAGCTTGGGAAGGATTCAGAATTTAGCTAACATTAAACCAAGTCAAGAAGCTCATAAGATTTACGAAAAAATTACACCTTTGACAAGAAAGAGTGGTTTACCAATAAAATCTCCTGAACTAATTCAGGCTATATTGGACGAATCTACTAAGGTATTAAAAGCTGAGCATGTTATGGTTGTTGAAACTCACCATGGGTTTGTATGCGCTAATGCGGGAATTGATCAATCAAATGTTGGAGGTAAAGACTTAATTACTTTATTACCCTTAGATTCTGACGAAGAAGCAGAAAAGATTAGGTATTCTCTCCAGGAGTTAACGGGAAAAAAAATTGCTATAATCATTTCTGACTCATTTGGAAGGGCTTTCAGAATTGGAGCTATTGGAGTAGCTTTAGGAGTTTCAGGAATAAATCCATTATTGGATAAAAGAGGAAAAAAGGATTTATTTGGAAAAGAATTACAAAGTACGATTGTTGGTCAAATTGATAATTTAGCGTCTTCAGCTCAATTAATTATGGGAGAGGCAGATGAGGGGTTACCCGCAGTAATAATACGAGGATACAATTTTAATTTCGATGATAATGCGTCTATTACACAGATTCTAAGAAATAAGGAGCTCGATTTGTTTAGAGAAGAAATATATACAGAAAGTTTTGAAGAGACATTAAAATCTCGTAGAAGTTATAAGTTTGAGTTCAGTAATAGGATAGTAAATGAAGCGTTGATAAAAGAATGTGTAGATTTAGCTCGTTGGGCACCAAGTGCACATAATGGTCAATTTTGGCGTTACATTATAATGGAACAAGGAAATTTGCGTGAAAATCTAATTGAAAATATGAATAAAAGATTAAAGGATGATTTAATTAGGGATGGAAAAACAGAAGACTTTATTCAAAGAAAAAGTGAAAAAACCAAATCTAGTTTCTTAAGTGCTCCATACCTAATTCTTCTTTGTTTAGATACAAAAGAGCTAGAAAAATACTCTGAAAGTGAACGGGAAAGAAACGAGTATATAATGGGAGTACAGAGCGTCAGCGCGTCAGCAACTTATTTACTTCTTGCTTTTGAAATAAAGGGGTTGGCAGCTTGCTGGTATTGTGCTCCACTATTCACCAAAGATATTATAAGGGATACATTAAATCTACCTAGTTCATTTATTCCGATGGCATTTTTTACGGTAGGTTATCCTATAAAAGAATCACCAAAACCAAACCGTAAGGATTTGAAAGATATTATTTTCAAACTATGAAAAAAGAATACGTGATTAATCATGAACCATAACTATTATTTGGTACTTGCTGGAGGTGTAGGTGCGGCAAAATTCATAGAAGGGTTAGCGAATGTAATTGATCCCTCTCTTTTAAAGATTGTAATTAATACTGCTGATGATATAGAATTATATGGTTTAAGAATCTGCCCCGATCTAGATATAATTACTTATACTTTAGCGAATATAGTGGATAAACAAAAAGGTTGGGGTGTTCAAAATGAAACATTTAACTGCCTAAGCATTTTACAAAATTATTACGATTTTAAATGGTTCAATCTTGGGGACAAAGATTTAGCAACTCATATTTTTCGAACCGATTTATATCAGAAAGGATACAATAAAACAGAAATAACTGCAGTAATTTGTGAAAAGTTAGGAATTAAGTCTGAGCTTATACCAATGAGTAATGAAGAAGTTCAGACTTTTATTATAACTGATTCAAAAACGATGCATTTTGAGGAATATTATATTAGGTACCAATGTGAGCCTAAAGTATTAGATATAAAATTCCAGGGAATTGATGAAGCAAAACCGGTAAACCATATTTTTGAATATATTAGCGGGGCCAAGAAAGTAATTATTTGTCCATCGAACCCAATAGTGTCAATAGGGACAATAATTGGATTACCCGGAGTAAAAGATGCTTTAAAGAAAGTTAAACAAAAAGTAATTGCAATTAGTCCTATTATTGAAGGAGCTACAGTAAAAGGCCCCGCAGATAAATTAATGAAATGCCTTGGATTGGAAGTTTCTTGTGTGGGTGTTGCAAGATACTATAAAGAAATTATAGGTCATTTTATAATTGATAATAAAGACTGCAAATTAAAATCAGAAATCGAAAAATTAGGAATTCGCACTTACTGCTATGATACAATAATGGATTCAATTGGAAAGAAAAAAGAACTCGCTCAATTTGTAAAAGATGTTAAAATTTGATCAACTTAAACTAAGAACTTTCTGTTACTGTTTCTTGAATTTCAATTTGTTTTTCTTCATCTTTTTCTTCTTTTTTAACATAATCTCCTACTGAGGCTAAAATTTCTTTAATTCTTCCTTCTTGCTGAAGACGAATAATTAAATTTCTATGTTTTATTGAAGCGATAATCTTAGAGATTACAGGAAACAGAAGTATTAATGGAATTAATAATGTTACGATTACTTCTGGAGAAAACATAGCAACGCTTTCTACGATTGCCGGAGGTAAATTAAAAACACTTTCCATAAACCATTTTGGATGGATTATAATGAAACTTATGATTATTAATAAACCAACCCGAAAAATAAAATTAATTGCTGTAGAGACTACAAGACTTCTTGGTTTGGGTGCAGAAGATCGAGCAGTTAAAGTATCGCGGGCTTCAGAGTCTTCTTGAAATAGTTGGTGTATGTATCTTCCAAGCCTTCTGGTTTTTGATGCTGCAGTTATTAATTTTTTTTCTTCATCCTCTAATTTTCTTCTTTCTATCATTTTTCTAACATATGAAAATGTTTCTCCAGTTTTTGCGAAGAATTTACCGACAGAAACTTTGTCTTCGATTTTTAATTCTAATCTTCGAGCCTTCGCTTCCTCCTTGATCTTATCAACATTTGCGGTTATATAATGAGACTCACTTTCGAGTATATGCAATTGAGCTTCTAATCTTAATCTTCTTTCTAAAGATGGTCTAGTAACTGTATAAGTATAATTTATCTGAAAAGCCAACTCTAAGTAAATATAAGCTACTATCGCAAGAAGAATTACCGGACTACCGAAAAATTGAAAGATATTATCGAGTGGAATCTGCTCTAATGCGTCTAGATCAAGAGGATTAGGTAAACCTTCCAAATACGGAATATTGATATAAAAAAGGTCCAGCATATCTTTAAGCCCAAAAACCATTAGAGGTATAACCAGCATAAGTACTATAGCACCTATAACTCTAATATCGTTCTTAGTATCTGTTTTTAGAAAAGCCTTGATTACATAGAATATTGCTACTATAAATAGGATTTGAAACGCGATTAAATACAAGTTTTCGCTAAAAACTGCGAATTCTCGGCCAATTAAATCAGGAATTTCATTGAAATGTGGTGTTTCCCCATCTGGGAATGTAAACCACAGACTAAACAAATTTCTGAAAAAATCATCTAATAATGTAAATAAACTCGGTCGGGCGAGAGATGCGATAAATACGCAACCAAATGCAATACCGTACGCTACTACAAACACAATATATGTCGAAATATTTTTTAAACTGTTAAGAAATGACAATAAAACGAGTTCTCCATCTGAAGTAAGAACTTCATTGAAATCAAAAATCGAGAGAAAGAGAATTAAAATCCAGACGAAAACTAGCACATTAATTGCTTTTAAGAGTAATATATAATTTCTCGCCATCTTTTAATACGCACTCCCCTTTTTCTTTGCTTCCATATATCTACCTAACACTTGACTCATCATATCGTCTGGGCCTACTGTTATGATGTTAACTCCCAGATTTCTTACTTCTTGTTTAATCCCTATGATATGTTCCATCATTTCTTCACTGATTGCCTCTGCTAGAGCTTTATCCGTTGATGATAAATCAATTTCGTGTATCTCAAACCATGGACTGAATGGGTTAATGATTATAACGGTATGATTGAGAGGCATTAATTTCCTAATTGCTTGTCCGATTTCTTTAACATTTGCCTCTAAATCTGAAATGATGAAAATTAAACTGCGCTTTTGGTATCTTCTGTTTAGATAACCCATTGCTTCAACAAACCGCGACTTTCCTTGTGGTTTGATTTTAGCAACAAAATCTAATACTTGATAAAAGTGATCTTCTCCACTTCCTGGTTTTAAAAATTTAAAATTCTTTTTATCTGAGAAAGTAAACACTCCCACGTTGTCCTTACGAGATAATGCAACTTTAGTCAACAACATGCAAGCCCTAATAGCAAATTCAAACTTAGTGTTTTCAATCGCACCTCCAGCCATTGAATTTGATGAATCAACAAGAATCATAACTGAAACATCTCTCTCACTTTCAAATTCCTTTACTATTAACTTCTGAGTTCGCGCACTCGCTTTCCAATCAATTAACCTAAATTGGTCTCCAAAGACATATTTTCTCATTCCATAAAATTCTGAGCCAAGACCTTTTTGTTTAGATCTTTGTAAGCCATAATTTTGACTTAAAGAACGTTTTGATCCCAAAATTTCTATTCGTTTTATGTCTTCGTAAGGTGGATAAACCAATATATCGGAGACACTATCAGGTACAATTCTTTCAACTGAATTAAATCCCAATCTATCTTTAACTACCAAAGAAAGTGGACCTAAAGGATATTCCCCTCTTACTCTTGGTTCTAAAATATAACTGAACTTAATTTGCTTTTTGGGACCAATTCTTGTGGATATGAAATTTTCTCCTAAAACCAGCCTAAAAAGTTCAGGATTGTAATAATCCTTAATTTCAAGGAAATCAAAACTACTTTTACCAGTGTTCTCAATAACTACTTTAACATGCACAAAATCGTCCTTAAATACCTTTTCTTTTTCGAGCTCTCTATGAACACGTAGTTCTTCTATATTCATTTGGTAATAGAACAAAGGGAGGCTTACAACGGTACTAAATATTAAAAGAATGGCAAAATAAATTAAAAAATAATTTTCAAATGCAAATCCAGCTGTTAGAAAAAAAACTGAAAATAATACTAAGGTTCTTCCTTTTCCTCCTAACATTTCATTACTCCTTCTTTATATTGTTTTGAATTTTTCCAGTGAAATTATTTAAAAAAAAACTTTAGATAGGGATTGGGATATCTTCAATGATGTTATTAATCACAGTTTTCACATCAAGACCTTCTAGCTCTGCTTCTGGTTTTAATAAGATTCGATGGTTCAACGCGGGGACTACTAACGATCTTACATCATCTGGTGTGACATAAACTCTTCCTAAGATTGCTGCTCTTGCTTTAGAACATTTCATCAACACGAGAGATGCTCGTGGACCACATCCAAGTGAAATTTGAGGATGATTTCGGGTTTTTAAAACGATGTCTCTTATGTATTTTAAGATTCTGTCGTCGATGTAAACCATATTCATTAGTCTTTGAGCAGCAAGTAATTCTTCTCCACTAGTGATAGCCTCCACGGAAGGAGAGTCTCCTGAGATTTGTCTTCTCATGATATCTACTTCTTCTTCCTTTTCAGGATATTCTAACCAGAGTTTCATGATAAATCGATCAAGCTGTGCTTCTGGTAAAGGGTAAGTTCCTTCCATCTCCACAGGGTTTTCCGTTGCGACAACCATAAATGGTTTTTCAAGGGGTAGTGTTTCTCCTTCAATAGTTATTTGCCTTTCAGCCATAGCTTCAAGGAGAGCTGCTTGAGTTTTGGGAGCGCTTCTGTTAATTTCGTCTGCTAGTACAATATTAGCAAAAAGTGGCCCTTTTTGAAGTACGAAAGCTCCTTCGTTTTGATCAAATATTTTAGTGCCTGTAATATCAGCTGGAAGCAAATCTGGAGTAAATTGAACTCTTCTAAACGATATTCCGAGCGTTTTTGCGAATGTTTTTGCCATAACAGTTTTTCCTAAACCAGGTACTCCTTCAAGAAGGACATGGCCGTTAACTAATAAAGCTATAAAAAGTTGCTGCAAAATATCTCCGTATCCCACGATAACACGACTTACTTCTGAGAGAACTTCTTGTGCTATTTCTCTAATAGGTTCTACATTTAATTCTTCCCTATCGTAATACTTCGCTTTATTTGGGGTTTCCATTATTTATCACATCTTTATTTTTTTATTTTTTATTTTAATTGTATTCCATATTTAATTTTAGATATTTTTTTCTTTAGATTAATTAATTTGATTAAATTTTATATGTTATTAACCACCCACTCCATTTCGAAGTAGAGGTTTTCAAAATCCTGTTCATTTTTTACTTTACTTTTTCCTTCTTTAATTGCGATAATACTGTCCATAAATTTGGTGATTCTCCTGATCTTATGTTTTGTGATATTTGGTTCCTTAGCGATAACCAAGTCTATTACATTTTTAGTAGTGATTTTTCGTCCACGCAAGAGAGCATTTAGTTTTCTCTCTAATCTCCTGTAGAGTAAAGTTAAAGCTTTACCATATCTGCTTTTTTCTCTATACCACTCAATTTTTTCTGCAAAAAATGAGGAAGTTCTAAATTTTTCTCTTTCTTCTTTTCTATCTTGTTCTTGAGCTTTCTTTTTATCCCCTTTTTTATCTTTTTTAGGTAAATATTTTTTCAATGAATAAATTGCTAAAAGGGGATATATCCAAGCTGTAATTGGGTTTGTACTTAAATGAATTATATATTGAGTAATAAAACCAAAGATTCCAGCAGATGTTAAATCCCTTGAATACTCTGGTCGAATGTGAGCTTCATCAAAAATAATAACCCAATTTTCTTTGGGTTCCATACTGCTATATGTAAGCCAGTTTATGATGTTCAATCCAAATTGGCGATTATCATAAGTAGGGTTAACTATTAACTCATTATTAAATAGACTTGCATCAGCTGACACAAAAACTCTTGAATTTCCAGTATCTTTAGCCATAAATACACCTTGAGAATAACCACCAAGTGGCCATTTTGATGGAAATCCAGGTAAAGCTCCTCCTACAAGGCTTAAGTCAACATTATCATCGTCAAAATCATACTTGTGGTCGCCATTTTTATCAACATACCCATAATCTGTGCTAGAGCCAACTAAATCCCAACCAAAAAACGAGATAAAAGGTCCGCCTACAACGGAGGAAGCTTCCGATAGAATAACTTGATTAATCCCAAAAGTTGTAGGGTGAGGTGAAAATGATTGTATTACGGGAAAATCTGGTTGAGTATCATACGATGCATTATCTCTCAAGATTCCGTTAGCAAATATTGTAACTGGTATAGTTCCTTGGATAGAAGGATCCAGCATACTAGCAATATAAATTTCCCATAATAAAGTGCTCGTACTACCATGGTCATGACATACAAACAACGAATTTCTTGTCTCATTATTGACACGGAAAAAATCTATGAAGTAGGGTACTTCAAATATTGGATTATAAAATTGATTAGGACCTAATAATATCAACAAAAGAGATTTATTTAATTTTTCTAACCGTTCTGTAGCACTCAAGCTAGATTGAATTGACATCACATCATATCCATCATCCTCTATAGTTTGTTTGAAATCACTTGCTCCATTCCAATCGTCGTTGTAAATGGAAAAATTTTGATCATTTACTCCTTGATCAAATATCGGACCAAATAATGGTATAAATGTAAAAACAAATATCACGATGAATAAAGCTTCTTTATAAAAAGAACCCGCTTTTACTTTTTTGCGTGATTGTATTTCTCTCGATTTTTGAACAGTTACATTCCTAATAAAAATGATTAAACCGAATCCTAAAAATAAAGCTCCGATATAACAGGCGAGGGGCAAATAAGTTACAAAAATTGGAAGTGTTTCACCCATGTTATAGATTGGATAAAGCTCAATGAAATTACTAATAAATACACCATAGATTATGAGAAAAATCGTGAAAAACGCTATAACTAATCCCTTTGAGAAAGCAACATTACTTCCTGATGATTTTCCAACACTTGGCATTTTATTATTTTTTACCTATTTATTATATTATCATTCAATTGGGAACAATTCTACTAAAAACTTACAGTTGGTAATGTTTTTCCTGTTATATCGTTGTATAAATTTGAAAATAATTGAACCGTAAAGTTTAACTCTTTCGTTGTTGGTTCTACTCCACCATATATGATATCTTCGATCTTTTTTATGAAAGGATATATAGTTTCTGGCTTTTGGCCTAAGTCGTTGACACAAGTTATAGCGTATTCTCGAATAGTTTGGTAGGCTAATCTCGGTTTTTTGAATTTGAGAGTTATTACATCGTTGTATATAAGGTAGACGTAAGCAATAGCTTCTTTCGCTCTATTCGATTCTGTTAAAATCTTTACATTTTCGAATTTTTGTTTGATGTCTACTTCAGGTTCTTGTTCCTTTTTTGATTTCTTCTTTTTTGCCATTTTCTTTACCTATTTTTTTTTCTTCTATAATTAATTTTTTTTGGGTTTAAATTTCTTTCTACTTTAGTTTTTTATTATATTTTTCTTTCATATCTAACTTATTAAAAATTCAATTCAAAATTATAACCGGTCAATTCAAAATATATAGGAGAAAATAAATCTATCGTGCCGTAAAACTCATTGTCTGTAATTTGAAATGGTTTTGCGTAAATTATTTCCTCTACCTTTTGTATAAATGGATAAATTGTAGCAGGACTTAATTGTAAGTTTTTAACTGAAATTATTGCAAAATCTCGTATTGTCTCATTACCTTTTCTAATTCTACCAAATTTAGCGCTGATTAAATCCATGTATATTGCATTAAAAAGGTAGGATAAGGATTCTTCCAACCTACCAGATTCTTTTAGAATTTTAAGATTTATTATTTTACTTTCAAGTGGTAAATTTACTACTTTTGATAATTTATCTTGTTTCTTATAATAGCGATATCCGTAAAAAGCTAAACCCCCAATGACAACACCTAATATCGGAAGAAAAATTGAAAAGAAGAGGAGGAAAGGAGGAGCTTGAGGACCCGGTCCAGAGGGGGTTGATTGTGGTTGAACTGTGATGAAATGCCTAGTGACTATGTTTTTTCCTAGAGGATCTGGTAATCGAATAGAAATAATCGTTTGTCCCGTCCATTGAGGGAGTGCGTGGTCTACAGAGAAATCTCCATTTTGATCGGTATGAGCGAATCCGATTAAAGAACCATTATAAAAAACATTTATGTCTCTATCATTAATAGCGAGGGAAGGATCTGATCTAGAGACCAGCTGCCCCGATATTCTTAAATTACTGGAAGCTACTATTGTTGAAGGGAGGTTCCAAATGCATGAAATATTCGAAAATAGCTTCGTGTTCGTAAAATAGGATTCGGAGTATCCAATATCCGGTGGGAATGCAAATGTGAGTCTTAGTTCTAAAGTAGTAATTCCCATATCCGGAATAAATATCGATTGAATTAAACCTGACCCATCTGTAGAGACGAAATTACTGTCGATAATAACAGCTCCATCATACCAATAATAATTTATTAAAGAAAAAGGAATCCCTGTACCATCTAAATATCTTAAGTAATCATCAAAATCAAAATCAAAAAATTCTCCTAGTAGTTTAGCAGAAGTAGGAGGATTAACATCAAAATAAGAAGTTGTATTAACATAAATTGTATAATAAGTGCGATACTCAACACTATCAGGAGTAGAATCGATCACAGTAGCCTCGATTTTATGTGAGGAGTATATATTAAGAGAGGGATCAATAGTATAATCTATTTGAAAGTATCCGTTCAAATCTGTAACATCGTTAAAACTGGAATATACAACATCGTTAACTTCAATAGCAACAGTATAATTGGGTTTTCCCTCTCCACCAGGAGGAATCCTATTAAAAAGTCTTCCTTGAACATTAATTATAGTATTGTGAGTAAAACGAGAATTATTGATTCCTACTGGATTAATTAGATCTAGTGTTGCCCAAATACCTGAGCTTTTTAGATATTGATCTTTAAGTTGAGCTGTATGAGAATTAATTGTCTGAAGATTTATTACTCCTGGAAATGAGATGAAGACACAAATTAATAAGAGAATATTGTAAGATCTTCTTTTATTTTTTTTTAGAAAATTAACAATTCTCATAATCATCATCCTTTTCACTAAATTGCGTTAAATTAAGGCTCCCTGAATAATTGTATTTCAAAAAATTCTACAAAATAATAATATGGAGCACTGAAATTATCTTCGGGGTAAAATGTAACCCAAACTTCGGCATTGTCAGGCCAACTACCAACTACTAGAGTAACATTGAAGAAACCGGTGATATCAGTAGAGCCAGTTGCAGTAGCTAGCACATTTCCTATGCTATCTCTTACAGTAATATTTACTTCCATGCCAACCATGGCAGTTCCGTTATCCCAGTTTAAAAATCCATAGGTATATAAATCATCACCCTCATAAAATTGGTCCTTAACAACTTTAGTATCGTAGTTCCCATATATATTAGTGCCAGCCGTAATATTGATGGGAATTATCGTACTCCATGCAGCTTCCATATAATTTGTTAAAGAGATTCCAAAATCATTAATATTCCCTGTAAAATAAATAAAGATGTTATAACTACCTTGAGGACAATTTAAAAATATACCACTGTTGTCGTATAAATAATTTCCACCATATATAGTTCTAAATTGAGGACCATTTAAGTTTAAATACCCAGAAACATCTCCAAGTGTAGTATCCCATAAGAAAAGCCCTATCTGCAAACCGTCTAGATTCGTTCCATTCTGTTGAAGAACTCCATTTACATTAAACTGATCAAAATTTCTTTGTACGACATTTCTATCAACATTAATGGAAATGCTAATAGTTTCATTAATAACAACATATGTAGTATTAAAAGTACTAAAAGTGTGATAATTTACTCGAAATCTGAGCAATCCTGCATGTAATCCGTTTGTAGATAGATTAAATTGAACGAAACCAGATGATCCTGTTAGAAATTGGAATGAATCCAAAAGACTATTAGTATAATCGTCATAAATGTACACGAATCTATTATCGAATGATTGAAAATGAACCAATTGCACTTGAATATGGATAGTTTCATTAAAATTATATGTTTCGGGCGGATTACCATCATCAAAAAATGGTAAAGTTGGATTACCTTCAACAGATAATATAATATTAAGCTTTTCAGGATCTACTACCTCTAAAACTGTAATTCCATTATCAGTAGAGGTGAAATTGGTAAAAACACCAAGGTAGAAATCATGCTCATTATTTTGAATAAAAGGCCAAGAGTACATAAAAATCCCATCAAATGCGACGATTAAAGTATAATTTTTCTCTGGAGTTGAACTTATTACTGAATATGTTAAATCAAATTGTCCACTTTCGTCTAAGCGCAAGAATCCGCTCTCTAAAGAAAGATATCCTGTAAAATCTACAAAAAATTCGTCAATCATATATACGAAAATTCTCGCATATTTTATTGGTGAACCATTCATGGAATCGTTCACAATACCTTGTAAATTAAAAGTTCGATTATTTAGACCACTTCTTGCAACAATATTAGGAGTGGGACCACTTTCAAGAGTTAGTGTGATTGGCGTATTATGAATATAGTAAGAATAATTGTAATTAGAGCCCCATCTAGCATAAATTTGATGAGGTCCTGCAACAGTAAAGAAGTCTGTATAATATATTAAGCTAGTATGTCCATTTATTGTTTGAGCTGAGCCTATTAAGATATCTTGTGTTAGATCGTAAAAATCAACCCATTCTCCGTCTCCTATGGGAATTCCACCCCATTCAAGATATACGCTTAAATTGATGTGCCCATTCTGATAAATTTCAGGCTGATTATAATCATCAGAAGGAGTACCATCTATCCAGAAATTAAAAGTTAAAGTAGTTGGAGTTGTTACTTTGAGTTCATTCGAAAAGGTCGAAGAAGTATTTATATACGGTAAATTAAAAAAAGCAGGATACACAGGATGACCCATACGATCAATCGTGCCGTTAAAATCAAGCCTTAGTGTATAATTACCAGTTGGAGTATTTGATGCTACTTCAAACCAGGCATTAAAATAACCATTGAAATCTGTCCATATAGTGCTAAATGGCATCAAGTATGGTGAATAATCCATGCCACTTCTTAATAGTTTTAATTCCAGCCTTGAATTCCTAATTGGTCCCCCAGTAGTAGCGTCTAATAACTCTCCTTCTATATTGAATAAAGTATTAGTTGCCCCAATCGCTGTTCGATTAATTACTGAGGGAATTGGTCCTGATAAAAGATTAATGATTGGTTCTTCGTTTAATATGAAATAAGAATGATTTTCCTCGATCCCTATCTTCGCATATAATAAATTAGGGCCCGTTGTCATAAGATTGTTTGCCGTAAATTTGTATCTCGCAACCCCGTTAACATCAGTAGTGTTTACTCCTATTTGAATTCCACTCCAAT
>JAHQWP010000173.1 GCA_029856235.1 Promethearchaeia archaeon | reverse complement strand
ACTTCAATGAGCTCTCTAACGCTTTGTAAAACTCCCCATTAGAAAGATATGACTTTGCGAGGTTCTTTAAATTTGTATTCAAATTTTCAACTTCAGCCCTATAGAGAGTGGGAGATTGACTATTATTCTGTGACTCCGCAAGACGAATTGTAGCTTCCTTAATTTTTTTTTCAATTATCTTAATATCGTTCTTTTCTGATGTGATTATGAAGTTTTTTGGGTTAAAGTTATCCCCTTTACTGGCACTGAGAAACTGTTTATCTTTTAAAATTTGTCGAATTCTACTTGAAGAAATTTTTTCTCTAATCTTTTGAACTTTTACCGTAATTTCGACTAATTTCATCCAGAAGGCATTTATAGTTAATTTACCAAATCCGTCCTTTGTCGGTTTCAATTTTAAATTTATCTTCTTAGTTTCTCCCGATTTGAAGAGGACTTCATCTAGAAATTCAATTGGCTTTATATCAATCTCGAGATTCTCACCTTCAAACATGAATTTGAAATGTTCCTCCTTAGTAGATTGATTAGTAACTTGGAAGGAAACATCATTATCAACGTCGGGAATTAGAAGGTTCTGAGGAAATTTAGTTATATTGATCGATATTACATGATTCGGATCTGCGTTAGACATAATTGAAAAGATATTTGGTTTTAGTAGTATAATTAATTGCGTAAAATAGATATTCTTTATGATTTATTAGAGAGTAAAAATCGTGAAAAAGTGCTATATTACCTTAATATCAACAATATAAAACTTATTGATTTTAAATATTTACTAATAAAAAAGTTCACTTCCCCTTCCTTCTATTTCGATTTGCATATTCTTGTATATCTTCAAGGACCATTTTTTTGTCATAATCAGGCCATAAATCTGTTCGGAACTTAAACTCAGCGTAGGAAGCATCCCATAATAAGAATCCTGAAATCCTTGCTCCATCTTCCATTCCTGTTCTTATAATGTAATCGACTTCAGGAAAACTCCGGGTGTAAAGATGATTCTTAATGATATTTCTATTGATTTCCTCAACCTTAACACCATTTTTGATAATGTCTTTTACTGCATCGACGATTTCTTCTTGTCCATCGTACATTATACATAGATTAATGAAATTTTTATTATTTTCCTTTGTAAATTCAATTAGTTCATTTATTTTTATCCTTACTCCTTCTGGTAATAGGTGAATTCTTCCTATTACATTAAAATTAACTTTTTCTTCTTTAACAGTTGCTTCCTGTATAACGGCATCCACAGCGTCTAAAATTATGTTAAAAATATACTTAATCTCTTCTTCGCTTCTTTTTTTTAGATTTTCAAGCGATAAGGCGTAGATACTTAAATAATGAATCCCAGCTTCAAAAAAATCAAATAATCTATCTTTTAAATTCTGGTATCCAATCAGATGGCCAACATTTGCACCAAGCAGGTTTTTCATTGCCCAACGGCGGTTTCCGTTTAAAAGTGGTAATCACTTTTAAGTTCCGTCCAATATTAATCCAACATGTTTAGGCAATTTATTTTCCGCTATTTTCTTTTGATCTTCCAAACTGGGGTGACTCTTTAAGAGATTATTACAATTGCTCGATTATTATAATTATAATTATACTAAATGACATATTATAATTTTGATTTCTACAACGTGGTGTTAAAATATCGGTTGTTTATAGGTATGAATTAAAGCTCTAATCTAAAATACCCTTCTACACTGTTTTTCATATTAAATTTTTCTTGAATAAAATTTCAAATATTTATGTGTAGAGATTGGAATAACACATTTAATAGTATGAACAGTTAAAAGTATTAACTTATAGAGAATTCTTAAATAACCACTATGCTTAAAATCCTTAATATTTAACTAGATAATATTCTAGATAAACTAATATTTAAAGAAAAATTATAAAATCAAACGGTTAAACTTTAAATGCTTAACTAATTTTTCTACAAGAACTTATTCAGATGGGAGTAATTGCGAATGATTGGCAACGACTATTTATTCAGCGACATTGGCATCGATAGTATAGGTTTTCACGCCCCAAAATATTATATAAAATTGGACGACTTAGCAGAATCGCGAAAAGTAGATCCCAATAAGTTTAGTAAGGGTTTAATGGCTCACGAGATGAGAGTTCCCGAGGTTAACGAAGATATTATTTCCTTAGGCTTAAAAGCAGGATATCAAGCTTTAACTAAAGGCGGGATAAATCCTAAAAGTATAGACGCATTGTTTGTAGGAACAGAAACAATAACTTATGCTGTAAAGAGTGTTTCTAATATCTTTGCTGAACTGTTAGAAATATCTCCGAATTCTATAACCCAAGATACGTACAACGCTTGTGCTGGAGGCACATTAGCCCTCCTCAATGCTATTGCTCTAATCGAAAAAGATATCATTAGCAAAGCACTCGTTATAAGCGCTGATATTTCTTCATATCACTTAGGTTCTCCAAGCGAAGCAACTCAAGGTTCAGGTGCGGTCGCGTTAGTGATCTCGAAGAACCCCCGGGTTGCTTCTTTCAGTGAAAAATTCGGTAAAGTATCGGGAAATGTTGATGATTTTTTCCGAGCAGCTAATGAAAAAGAGGCTAAAGTCTTTGGTCATTATTCGGTTAAAACTTATCTTGATTTCCAGTTGAAAGCGTACGATAATTTAATTAAACAAATTGGAGATTTCCACGCTGATTATTATACATTCCACGCACCTTATGCAAAATTGCCGATTAAGTGCATGCAAGAGATAATTCAAAAGCGTTGGATAAAACATATTAATGAACTTCCAAAGTTAAATAAAAGTCATATTAGATCTTCGATAGTTAGAAAGCTTGATGCATTTATGCATGATATAACTGTTTTACCTGAATGGTTATATTTAAAGCTAAAAGAGAGAGGATATTCGTCTGAAACATTAGAAAGTATCTCACATAAACTAATAGGAAATTTTACAGCAAAAATACTTCCTCAATTGAGGGTTCCGTCCCACTTTGGAAATATGTATAATGCTGCGATTTGGGCACAGATAATATTTATAGCTGAAGAATACGCGCGGGCTAATGATGTCGCCTACTTCGGTTCCTATGGCTCAGGAGCTACTTGTATTTCTGGCCTACTCAAGTTCAAAAATGGATTTGATAAAATCGTAGGTAAATCACCTCATATTAATGATTTTATTCAAAATAAAGAACTTAAAACTATTAAGGAATATGAGCAGATAAAGAACGGTGAATTTTCACAAAAAACTGTGTTAGGAAAAATAGTTGAACACGAAAAGAATAATAAAAGAGGTTTTACTCTGCACTTTTGCGACGAAGGATGTATCCTCCCAAACATAGAAGGTTTAAACCACTGTCCGAAAGGTCACTCGGGATTCCATAAAAAGTTCTTTCCGTTATATGCTGTATTAGAGTCAGAACCAGTTGAGAATCCTAACGAAAACAACCTTAACTACCTTTATAACGGTTTTGTAAGGATAACGGGAAATGTTAAACCAGGGACTTGCTTAGAATACGAGATCAGGCGCCTTATAAATGAAAACGAAGCAAACTTTAATGCGATTGGTTTATTAAATTGGAGCCCTATGTATTATCCCGTCGATAATATCTATTAAAAATTCTAATAAAATACAGATGAAATCTTAATAACCTAAAGGCCAAATGGTTTTAAAATACTATAAATACTCAAAATAAAAGATGTGAATAAAAAGATGAATGGCTTTCGTTCCGATATATCTGGTTTTTATAAGTTGACTTTAAATGATAGACAAAACAAACTAGCCCAGATAGTCAATTTAGATCAAGATGAAATAAAGTTGTTAAAAACATTAGGATATTTTACAGCTGATCAAATTGATACTCTAATAGAGAATGTTGTAGGTAGTTACCAACTACCAATGGGTGTTGCTTTGAATTTTAAAGTTAATGGAAAGAATTATATAATTCCAATGGTGATTGAAGAACCATCTGTTATAGCCGCAGCTTCAAATATGGCCAAAGTTGCTAGAAAATTAGGTGGATTTCAATCAGAAAAAGTCAAATCTGTTATGATCTCCCAGATTCAATTAACTAATGTTCAAAATATTGAAAGTGCGAAAGAAAAGTTGCTAAATAATAAAGAACATATATTGGATATAGCAAACGAGCAAGATCCCTTGTTAACTAAGTTGGGTGGTGGCGCTTTTGATGTAGAAGTTAGGGAAATTGATACTCGGAAAGGAAAAATGATAATTCTGCACCTTCTTGTTGATGTTTTAGATGCAATGGGAGCGAATGTAGTTAATACGATGGCTGAAGCTGTAAGTCCATATATAGAAAAACTTTGTGGTGCTAAGATATATCTTCGAATCGTGTCCAACTTAACAACGCAACGTCTTGCTAAATGTAGGGCCGTGTTTGATAAGGACTTATTAGGCGGAGAAAATGTAGTTGAAGGTATCTTAAACGCTTATGAATTTGCACTAGCTGATCCTTATAGAGCAACAACGCATAATAAAGGCATAATGAATGGGGTAGTTGCTTTAGCTCAGGCTACGGGAAACGATACTAGAGCAATCGAGGCTGGTGCTCATGCTTATGCGTCTTTAGGTGGTAATTATAGACCTCTAACAAAATTCGAATTAGATTCTGAAGGAAATTTAGTTGGAGAAATAGAAATTCCTTTAGCGCTCGGGATAATTGGAGGGCTTACAAGAAATCATCATATGGCGCGCTTAGCTCTGAAAATTTTAAATGTTGAAAGCGCGGAAGAACTCTCCCAAGTAGCCGCAGCTCTTGGGCTTGCCCAAAATGTGGGCGCATTGAGAGCCTTGGCCTCGGAAGGCATTCAAAAAGGTCATATGACATTGCATTCTCGTAATATTGCGAAATTAGCTGGTGTACCAGATGATTTAATTGAAGAAGTAGCAAATATAATAGTAGAAGATAATAAAATAAGATTAGACTACGCAAAAGAAGTCTTAAAAGAGATAATTTAAAAATAAAAACCTTTAGTTTTATAAAAAGTGTTTCACAAATTTCTTTGTCAAATTCTATTTTTATAAAAATGTAAATTACTACGCAGTTTATAAAAGTTTGAGATGAATTTTATGGGATTTAGAGAATATTTAGACAGTATAGATAAGAAAGGCTTGTTAAAAAAAGTAGATGTTGAAGTTTCGAAGAAATTAGAGATTTCTGGTATTTTAAAGAAAATGGAGCCTACTCCTGTTCTATTCAATAATGTTAAAGAATCTGAATTCCGGGTTGCCGGAAATATTTTCTGTACTAAAAATGTCATTGCCTCGTATTTCAATGTAGCTCCAAATGACATCATACCAATGCTTTCAAAAGCAATAATAGAAAGCTCCGAACCAGAAGTAATTAATAATGCCCCTTGCCAAGAAGTAATTGAACCGAATGTAGATTTAGATAAAATTCCAATCTTGTTCCATTGTGAAAAGGACGGAGGAAATTATATTTCTTCAGCCGTAGTTGTCACAAGAGATCCTGAATATGGACAAAATTTAGATTTCCATCGGGCTATGCAGTTTTCTAAAGATAAATTTGCTACTCGAATAGTTCGAGGGCGGAATTTCCATACTTTTTTAGAGAAAAATGGCGAACTAGATGTTGCGTTTTGCATAGGAAATACACCAAATATATTAATTGCCGGGGCTACTTCTGTTGAGATTGGATTTGATGAGTTAAAAATAGCTAACGCATTAGAATCAATAAAACTTGTGAAAGCAAATTCAGTTGATTTATTAATTCCTGCCGAAGCTGAGTTTGTTTTAGAAGGGCGCGTGTATTTGGAAGAAAAGCATGCCGAGGGACCTTTTGTAGATCTAACAGAAACTTACGATACAATAAGAGAGGAACCTGTTTTCGAAGTCAAAAAAATAACTCATAGAAAAGACGCGATTTGGCAGGCTTTATTACCAGGAGCTCTTGAACATAAGATCCTAATGGGAATGCCACGAGAACCTACGATATTCAATAAAGTAAATGAAGCTGGAATTAAATGCTTAGATGTTAACGTAAATCCTGGAGGGTGTTCGTGGTTGCATGCTATCGTACAGATTGATAAAACTTCGGAGGATGATGGAAACAAAGCGATTTACGGTGCTTTTGCTGGTCACGGTAGTTGTAAGCATCTTTTTATCGTCGATAGCGATATAGATATCTACGATCCATTATCGGTAGAATGGGCTATGGCAACGCGTTTTCAAGGCGATAGTAGAATGATTATAAAAGATAAAGAACCAGGAAGCAGTCTTGATCCAAGCGCAGAACCAGGGACAAAAATGACAACTAAAATTGGATTTGATTTAACAAAACCATTAGTCGCAAAAGGTAAGAGCTTTGAAATTGCAGATTTCCCCGAAGTAGATATTAACAAGTATTTCACATAGTAAGTGTGTTTATTATGAGATTAGAACAAGAAGAAAAAGATATGTTGGAAGGGAAATAAGGAAAAGCTGCTCAAAAATCTATGGAAATCTTAACTACCTTAGGCGAAATCTTTGATGCTGAAGGTATGATCGATGTATATGGAGTTCAAATAGCAGGCGTCTCTTACGCTAACCTTGGCGAAGCTGGATTGGAATTTCTTACTGAAATGGCAGAAGACGGAAAGGTTAGAGTCTTAACAACATTAAATCCTGCGGGAATGGATCGCGAAAATTGGCAAGCGCTAGGAATAGATAAGGAATTCGCGAAAAATCAAAATCGAGCTATAGATGCTTTTGCCAAAATGGGAATCATAACAACATGTTCTTGCACTCCATATTTGATTGGAAACGCTCCTCATTATGGACAACATATTGCTTGGGCTGAAAGTAGTGCTGTTTGCTATTCTAATTCTGTTATAGGCGCTCGAACAAATCGAGAGGGTGGACCAAGTGCGTTAGCAGCTGCTTTAACTGGAAAGACTCCTAATTACGGTTATCATTTAGAAAAAAATCGCCATGGCCAAGTTTTAGTTAAAATAAACGCTCCAGTAAAAGGTACAGACGAATTTGGTGTGCTGGGAAAAATTATAGGTGATAAGCTAGTCGAATTAGGAAAAAAAATACCATATATCACTGGAATTCCTTCAGCTACAGTTGAAGAACTTAAATCTTTTTGCGCTTCTGTAGCGACTTACGGAGGAACAGCGTTATTCCACATGGAAGATGTTACTCCTGAGTATAATAAATACCCAAAACCAACCGAGATTATATTTGAGATTAATCAGAATGAATTAGATATCGCTCGTGGTGAGCTTATTGATGAGGATATTGAAGTAGATTTTGTAAGTATAGGCTGTCCTCACGCTTCAATTCACGAAATTGCTAACATCGCAAAACTTTTAGACGGGAAAAAAGTAAAGAAGGAATTTTGGATAACTACTGCTCGACCCACCAAGAGAATTGCAGACGATGTCGGGTATTCAAAAATGATTGAAGACGCTGGAGCAAAGTTTGCCGCAGATACTTGTTGTGTAGTAGCCCCTATAAAGGGACGCTTCAAAGGGATCATGGTAGATTCAGCAAAAGCGTGTTATTACGGACGCGCTAAAAATAAATTTAAAGTTAAAATCGGTTCTATTGAAGAATGTGTTGGGGAGGCGATAAAATGAAGATAATGGGAAGAAAAATATATAAGGGAACTGTTGAAGCGGAAGCTATAGTAACTAGCGATGGAATCTCATTTTATGGTGGTGTTGATCCCGACACAGGTAAAGTTGTTGAGGTTGGACACGAACTTGAAGGTCAATCTATAACAGGTAAAGTTTTAGTTTTTCCTTCGGGTAAGGGTTCAACCGTAGGTTCATACACAATGTATAGAATGAAAAAGAACAATACAGCTCCGGTTGCGATCGTAAATAAAGAAATAGACACGATTATAGCAGTTGGATGCATTATTAGCGAAATACCTTGTGTAGATAAAATTGATATTAAAAATATTAAAACTGGACAAAAATTAATCGTCAATGGCTCTGAAGGTAGTGTGGAGGTGAAGTAAATGGGAATTGGAAGAGGATTTGGTAAAACGATCCTATTTGGAGAACATTTCGTAGTTTATGGTCTTCCCGCTATTGCCTCCGCGTTAGGTTCTTACACATCTGCTGAAGTTAAAGTGGTTGATGGTAAAGATTTTGAAGTAATCGATGATCGTCCTGCCACTCCTGGTTATAAGGTGAAAAAATACGACGAGGCAATGCAATCTATTAAAAACGTAATCGAATATATGAACATAGATATTGGGTGCCAAAAACTTGAGATAACTTTTTCTGGAGATCTTTTTGCTGCCAGTGGTGTTGGTGCTTCTGCTGCACAAGCTACTGCATTAGCTCGTGCTCTAAATGATAACTTTACATTAATGTGGGACGATGAAAAGATTAACGAAGCTGCCTACGAAGGTGAACGAGCGTATCATGGAACACCATCAGGGATTGATAATACAGCATCTACTTATGGTGGTTTAATATGGTTCGTGAAAAATCTAAAGGGAGGAAAAAATGTTATGGAAATACTTCAATCAGGAAAAAAGATGCCATTAGTTATCGGTAACACAGGAATAACAGCCTCTACAGTAGAAGTAGTTGCTGATGTTCGGAAACTTAAGGAAGCTGACCCATTAAGATTTGAAAAGATCTTTAGCGTATACCATTCGTTGGCTATAGACGCTAAAGTAGCATTGCTTGAAGGGGATTATATTGGTATCGGTAAATTAATGAATCAAAATCATAAATTACTCCAAGATATTAAGGTTTCTGGAGAGATTAACGATAGATTGGTTGATATAGCGTTGAAACATGGAGCTTTAGGAGCTAAAATGACGGGTACTGGCCGGGGCGGATTGGTTATTGCATTAGCAGAAAACGAAAAAGTCCAGAACAATATCGCAAGCGCTATAGAAGCGGAAGGCTACGACACTTGGAAAACAATGATAGGATGAGTGTTAATCAGAAATGAATGCAAAAAACAGCCTTATTCTTTTAAAGTTAGGAGGGGGACTACTCACTGATAAAAATGAACCTTTTTCTAAAAGAATAGATGTTATTAAAAGTGTTGTTAAACAAATTATTGATGCCAATGAAAAAATCATCTTGATTCACGGTGGTGGGTCGTTTGGTCATCCATTAGCAAAGAAATATAATGTTTTCGATGGAATTGATAAATCCATACCAAATCAAATTTTTGGAGTGGTTGAAACTCATCATTCAATGATTAGATTTAACTCGTATTTAATTGAACAATTCTTGGAAACAAATTACCCTGTTTTATCGATTCAGACTTCTAGCATCTTCATAAAGAAATCAAATAAAATTTCATTGGAATCCTTAGATATTCTTGAAACTGCTCTGAACCTTAAAATCACGCCTGTTTTGTATGGTGATGTCTTGTTTGATAAAAAAGGATCATTTTCTATACTATCAGGAGATGAGATTATCCTAAAATTATGTGAGAGTCTTAAAAGTTATAACATTTCGAAAGTAGTATTCGCAATGGAATCTGATGGATTATATAAATCTGATGATTTAGGAGGTAATAATTGTAATTTACTTACTGAATGTTATTCAAGTGAGCTTGATGACTTAATTTTAGCAGATCTTGGTCAAAAAATAGATGTAACAGGAGGTATAAAGAATAAACTTACTAATATTAAAAAAATATGTAAGTTAAACATTCCTGTTCAATTAATTAATGGATTAACTGAAGGAAATATCTTTAAATCATTGAGGAATCAAAAAATAGATTGTACAAATATATTAATTAATGAATAATTTCACAATATGACTAGTAGCAATTTTGAAAAAGAAAATATGCCGGAACCAGAACAAACTAAAGAAATATTCAATAGAAAGGAAGAGCATCTAAAAATTCCGATAGAATATGATGTACAACATTCTATTAACTATTTCGACGATATTAAACTTAATCACCATGCGATTCCAGAAGTTGATCTCGAGGAAATTGATCTCACATTTAACTTCTTTGATAAACAAATTTCGGCGCCTATTTGCATTTCGGCAATAACAGGAGGACACCCTGTTTCAAAAGAGATCAATAAAATACTTGCTCAAGCTGCTGAAGAAGAAAATATTATTATGAGTGTTGGAAGTCAACGAATTGGGTTAGAGGACCCTTCAACTTTAGACTCTTTTAATATCGTGCGCGAGGTTGCCCCTACTATTCCTGTTATCGGAAACTTGGGTTTAGGACAAGTAAGTTCACCTTATTTTAAACAAGAGGACTTGAACGCTTGCATCGATATGATAAACGCTGATGCGATGGCAATTCATCTTAATGCTTTGCACGAATTAGTTCAATATAAGGGGAATATCTCTTATAGCAATTTTAGACGAAATTTTAAGAAAATAAGAGATAACACAAAGATACCCCTCATCGCAAAAGAAGTAGGTTCTGGGATTAATCAAGATGTTGCTTCGATTATTGATGAATTAGGTTTTGATGGTTTTGATGTTGGAGGGGCTGGGGGTACGAGTTTTGCCGCGATAGAATCAAAGCGTAATAATTTTGATAACGATAAGTATTCCAGAAATCCCGCTGATGTTTTTAGAGAATGGGGAATTCCTACTCCCGTCAGTATCGTCAATGTACGAAAAGCATCCCAAAAATTAGCTATTGCTACTGGCGGATTAAAAACAGGAATTGATATTGCTAAATCAATTGTGCTCGGTGCTGATATTGGCGGTTTTGCTTATAAATTCTTAAAATCGTCATGGCAAGATCGGAAAGATAACACAATAGCAAATACAATTAGGGAAATAAGAACGCTGAAAAACGAATTACGCTCTAGCTTATGGTTAATGAATTTAAACAATTTGAGCGAACTGAAAAACAGACGGGAAAAATGTGTTATTATTGGCGATTTATACTTATGGTTAAATCAAAAGTAAGCTGCATAATTATATTCTGAAATTTTACTTATCTCCCCATCTTTTGATCCCGCTATCAATACCCATTTGATCAAGAACTCTCCCTACAAAATATTCATTTAATTCTTTGATACTTTTAGGTTTTATGTAATATGAAGGAATTGGTGGTGCAATAACAACTCCCAATCTTGATAATTTTAGCATATTTTCTAAGTGAATTGCACTGAATGGAGTTTCTCTTACAACTAAAATAAGTTTTCTTCGTTCCTTAATTGTCACATCAGCAGCTCTAGTTATCAAATTATCCGCATAACCGTTAGCAATTGCCGCTAAAGTCTTCATAGAGCAAGGGATTATAATCATAATGTTATTCTTATAAGACCCACTCGCTGGACCTGCTGTTAAATCGTCGACTCGATGGTATTTATCCGACAATTCAATAATTTCATCAATTTTATAATCTGTTTCGATGCTAATGATCTTCTCAGCTACACTTGAAATGATTAATTCTATCTGTAATCCCTTTTTTTTTAGTTGTTGGAGTAAAATTACCGCTAAATCAACACCACTAGCACCAGTAATTGCAACAAGGACCAAATTTTTCACATTAATTAAAATTATTAATGGTAATTAGAATTTTCTTTCTAATACAAATTTTAGTAAATTCTCAAAAAATTCTATCTCTGAATCGTTTATAACTGGCTTCAATTTTTCAAGCGCATCACGAGCTTCATCGTAATACTTTGTCGCTAACTCCCTACAAGTATTAATTACATCAGCTTTCATAAACAAATCTTTTACTTCTTGGACATCTTCACTACATATCTCTGATTTTGAAAAAATGGTTAACAGATCATCTTTCCTTTTTGCTTCTAATCTATTCATAGCTTCGATTAGTAAACATGTACGTTTTCCTTCACGAATATCTCCGTCTGTAGGTTTTCCAGTTACTTTTTCATCTCCAAAAGTTCCTAATATATCATCAATTATTTGAAAAATTATCCCTAAGTTGATGCCATATGTTGATAAAAGAGGAGTGTACTCTTTTTCAACTTGCGCGTAGTTTGCTCCAATTAAGATTGATTTTTCTATAAGAGCTCCAGTTTTAAGAGAAACCATTTGGATATACTCATCCATCGATAAGCTACTTCTATTCACCATATCGATTTCTATTAAAACACCGTGGATCACTTCAGTGAAAGCCTGTCTGTAATAATAAATCGAATTTAAATTCAAATCTCTTGAAAAATCTTGGTTAAAATACGCATCTGCACCCATAATAAAAGTAGTATCTCCCCCAATAATGCCTATGCTCGTTCCAAAATCTGTAGCATCTGTTTTTTCGAATTGATTTTTTAAGTGATATTGTTGAAACCTATAATGAAACGCTGGATTTCCGCGTCGATAATCATCTTTATCAATTATATCGTCATGGACTAAAGTTGCATTATGCAAAAATTCAATCCCTACGCTAGGGCGAATAATTTCTTCTGCCATTTTTTTAGTTATTCCATTAAATGTCGCAATAGTAAGCAATGGTCTTATTCGCTTTCCACCAACCAAGATATAATTTTTAATTTCCGAATAATAATCTTTAAGAAAACCATTGTCCATACTGTTAATTCTCTCATCAAAAATAGATGCGATCACGGAATCAATTTTAGGTTTATACAATTTTGTGTACGGTATAAATTTTATAAGATTTCACCTAATCCATTAATTTTCCCATAACTATCTGGGAACTACGGTAATTTTCCCATAGTTTTAAGAATTTTTTTAAGTTTTCATCGCTTTGAAATATCTTATCTCTGGCAATTCTCTTAGCTTTCAAAACTTTAAGAAAATTACGATCTAAAGATTTTTCGTATATTTTGCCTAACCTATCAAGTTTATCCTTTTCCTCGCAAGTTTTAATGGTTTCAATTGCGATTTGTCCTGACATCATGGCATATGGAATACCTTTTCCTGAAATAGGATCAACAATTCCACCAGCGTCTCCAACAGCAAAAACATTATCCTCATAAAGCTTAGGCCTTAATCCTACAGGGATTAAATGAGGCTTAAAAATGTCTAAAGTCGAATTTTGTAATACTTGATTGACAAAAGGCAGCCCAGTAAATTTTTTAAATTCTTCTCTGGAATTCTTTACTAAATTAATTTGATTTCCCCACCCTACCGTAATTTTGTCTTCTTTGGGGAACAACCACGCATAACCCACAGTAATCAAGTTTTTTATTCCAAAAAATAAATGAACTGCATCTGATCCCAAGTGTTTATCGATATTAGAGATTGATGTTTTTCTCTCTTCGGTAATTGTTAGTATGATGTCTTCGCTAGCAAAAAATGGCCAATTTAATAATTTTAGAGTCGGAGAATTTACTCCATCAGCAGCAATTACATATTTCGCAGAATATTTATCTTTATTAGTGGTTACCACGTATGAGCCATTTTTTTGTTCCATGTTAATCATGGGCTCTTCTTCCTTTAAAAGCGCTCCACTATCAACCGCCATATCCGTTAGAAACTTATCAAAAATACTTCTCCAAACAACTCCGCCCTTACCTTTCTTGCTATATGTTTCCCCATCGACATGATGCAATTCTAAAGATTCAATAACTCTACCTATTTTGTCCTCGGGGTAATCGATTTCTTCTACAAGCTCCCACGCAACAGCACCACCGCAGGCTTTATATCTACCATTATAACCTAGCTCTTCTTTTTCAAGGATACAAGAAGAATATCCATTTTCAGCAGCGGCTTTTGCCGCAAATGATCCTCCGGGGCCTGCTCCTATTATAATGATATCAAAGTTTTTCATATTTATTCAAAGTTCATACATCAATGGTTCTTGTAGTGAATAAAAGCTAGAATAAAAATTGTTTCACATAATCAATAGTATTAAATATATATTACGCATAAGTAGACATCAAGAGAGGAATAAACCTAAGATTAACGCAACCTAAACAAATACCTACAACAGTTAAAAATTATCAGTCTTTTGAGATAAACCGTTTGAGATAACTTCTATTTTCGATTTTCCATTTTTAAAATTTTTTTTTCTAAAGTTTTAAAATTATTCCTTAATTTATTCCTTAAACATTTACTAAGGAGAATCAATAAAATATGAATTCTTATAGATTTATTGATAAAATTGGTTACTATTCTGGAAATAGAAGGTTAGATTGCCAGAACCTTGAGGAACCCGACGCGGATACTGAAAAAATTAGGGAAAGATGGTTAAGAGCCGACAGAGAAATATCACTCAAGCGAAAATTAAGGTTATGGAAGAACACTTGCCCAGAGATTGATGATTTAATCATTCATCAAGTTGGAGAGTCCCATATTGATTGTGCTTGGATGTGGAGGTATGAACAGACACGAAAAAAAGCGCAAGTTACCTTTAGAAAAGCAATACTCCATGCGAAAATGTTCCCAGACACGTTCTGTTTTGCTTTAAGCGAGCCATTGCTTTTAGAATGGATTAAACAAGATGATCCCGAGCTATTCAAGCAAATTCAAGAGACTGTAAAGGCCGGAAATATCGAACTTGTAGGGGGGTCCTATGTTGAGCCCGATTGCATGATGCCTTCGGGAGAATCGTTTGTGAGGCAAAGATTATACGGAATGCGATTTTTTAGAGAAAATTTTGATATCCTTCCTAAAGTGGAATGGTTTTTAGATTCATTCGGTTATAACCGGGGCTTACCTCAAATATTAACCAAATCGGGAGCAAAATACTTTTGGACAACTAAAATTACCTGGAATCTTCAAACAACCTTTCCCTTCGTGAATTTTTGGTGGCAAGGACCCGATGGCTCTAAAATATTAACGGGACATTTTCACATGGGAGGAGAAGGTGCCATAAGTGCTTGGAAGAAATTCGGGATAGGTCATCGTCTGTTAAAAGATAAAGGGCAAAAAAGTTGGAATTATAAGAATAATTATGATGATCTCAGTAATCATGTAGGAGAAGAATATTGTCCTCATGTTGGATATTTCTTTGGATTGGGCGATGGGGGTCACGGTCCTACTCACAAGGAAGTCGCAATAGCAAATGAACTTGCTAAACTCCCTATGTTTAAATGGAGTCGTGTGGAAAATTTCTTCGAGGAATTAAGTAAATACTCCGAAAGGTTTCCAATTTGGGATGATGAATTATATCTTGAAAATCATCGGGGATGTTTTTCAAATCATTCGGATGTAAAAAGATATAATCGCAAATTTGAAAACATTTTAATCTCACTTGAAATATTGGCTGTTTTAACCTCATTAATTACTCCTGATTATAATTATCCTACTGAGCAATTTGAGCAACTATGGAAAACAACCTTAAAAAATCAGTTTCATGACGTTTTACCTGGCAGTTCCATACCTGAAGTATATGATGATTGTTGGGATGATTGGAAACTACAAGAGATTTCGATCTCCAATATAATAGAAGATATAGGATCGAAATTGTCTTCACAAAACGATAAGCAGAATTTTAAATCTGGTGTAAATTTATTTCTATTCAACTCGCTCCCTTGGGAAAGGACATCAAGACTTTTTATACCTGCTGAAATTGTAGGCGAGAGTATATCAGAAGAAAAAGATTGGAAACCGAAACCTGCGAAAATTATATCTTTAAATTCAGAGAAATTCGAATGCGAATGTCAACCAGTCTCCAAGGAAGATGAGAGTTGGAAGGACTCTAAATCCGCTGGCTGGTGGACAATCATTACATTAAAACCTTTATCAGTAACTCCTATTAAATTAACTATGATAGAAGAATTATCGAATCAATCTGAAATCAAGACTTCCTCAAATATAATCTCAAACGGAATCACCCATTTAGAACTAAGCAAAACCACAGGTGCTTTTGTAGATTTACGAGTAGAAAATCTTAACAATGGAGCAAATCTATTGGAAGGAATTTCATCTAATCTTACCTATGGTTTTATTGATGATGACAAAAAGTTTCCTGCTTGGAATCTAAAACCCGAATATTGGAATTTTCCCTTGAATTTATCCAATGAGAGTGGAGTGGAAATTAAAGTGGTAGATAGTGGGCCTATTTTTACCTCTGTTCAAATTAACCGTTTATTGGGAAAGAACGTCGTTATTCAAAAAATTACACTATTTAAGAGCTTACCAGAAATTTATCTTGAGTATATTACCGATTGGTATCAAACTAACACGATGCTCAAAATTTTGTATAGTACCGCAACAAAATCAGAGATAGCCACTACTGATGGGGCATACGCAATAGTAAATTTTAAAACAAATCCAGAAACGCCTTGCGATAAGGCTCGATATGAGAAAATTTGCCATAAATTCGTTGATTTAAGCTCTCCTGATAAAAGATGGGGTGTTGCATTAATCAATGAAGGAAAATATGCATTCGATGTTAATGGTGGTGATATTCGTTTAACTCTTTTGAGGTCTTGCAGATATACCCCCCCTTCTCCGGAAGCGTGGGTGAATATGGAAAGAAAACTCAATCAAGACGAATATAATCATGAACCACCTGAATATAGCGAACTGGGGCCTTTTAGATGTAATTATGCATTATATCCTCATGATGGAAGTACTTTAACCAATTCTGATGATACAGCAAATCCAATGATAAGAAGAAAAGCTGAAGAATTTAATAATCCAATTATAATTATACCACTAGAAGGAATTAATGAAATTGAAAATGGATTACTATTAAATGGAGAATCATTATTGGAAATTTCACCTTCAAACATCAATTTAGGAGCCTTAAAATATGAAGAATGGAAGAATGATAATTCAATTGTTATCCGTTTTTTTGAAGGTTGTGGACTATCTGTGTCAGCTGAAGTAAAGATACATGCAAAAATAGCTGAGAAGATCCTTAAAATAGAAGAAATCGATTTGTTGGAAAGGGCTATAAATCAGAATCCCAAATGGGATGAAAAAAAAAGTATTTTAAGTTTTAAAATAGAAAAATTTGAAATTCGTAGTTTTAAAATCTGTTTTAACTAAGATTAATCAAAAACAGATTTTCCAACAACACTGTAATGAGGCTTTTCTCCTAACAATGATAAAAGCGATGGAACCATATCTGTAGTTTTACAATAAAAGAGTTTCAGTTTAGGGATGTTTGGAGATCCACCAATTATAAATGGCACCGTCATGGACTTTTTAAGACCAACATCATGAGAATATGGATCGCTTGATAAAGTTTTTCCGTGCTCGTATCCAAAGAAATATTCACCAAGCGTTGAGGTTATAATATCGCAAGATCGGGGATTTTTAAAATAGCGCGGAACTTGGTCAACAATTATAGGGAAGTCTATTTGATTAGTAGCTTTAAGCCATTCATCAATCGTATGAAATCTATTATCTAAAAAGCAAGCAGATTCCTCGTGCTCACTATATTTATAAAAGTCTTCTGTTTCAGGGAGATATCTCGTTTTTTGATTTATTCCATGCCCCTCGTATTCGATAATATCTTTTAATTTTTTTCCTGTTTTTTCATCTCGATGTTCAAGATAAATAACGCCTTTATCGGGCGTGTTATTGTCGTCTCGATAATACATCAATTTTACTCCGGGAATTTTCCATAAGGTTTCAAATAAATTCAATTTCTTACTTCCAGGACTACTAGTTACAAATTCTTCTAATTGATTGAATGTAGGATGATGAAACCAATCTTTACCTCGGAAGTTAAAAAATCCAACGGATCCCATCGAGACATCGAAATCTCCAGTTCCCTTCCTTGGTAAATACTGTTTTAATCCTTTTTCTTCAAAATAAGGTCCAATATCGTACACATTTTCTGCTTTATAATTTCCATGGTCAGAAATAATTCCAATAGCAGTGGACTCGAAATATCCAGTATTTTTTAAAGTCTCAATAAGGGAACCAATAGCTTTATCACATTTTATTAGCTCTGCAATATATTCTGGATGGTCAAATCCTTTATGATGCATTAAATCGTCAGTTTTAGGAATATATGCAACTGTTACTTTTGGTACTTCTTTGTTTGAAAAGATTTTTTTTGGATCTTTATATATTTCTTCAACTCCCTTTAATATTGATTGAGTGGTGTATTCTATTGGGGGAATCAATACCGATCCTCTATTAAAAAGGTTCAACGAGCTTAGAAAATTACCTTTTCCTGCTTGTTCAAAAATAGTCTGACAATTTGGTCCTAAATCACTATTAAATTTCAGGATATGGCTTCCCTTTCCGCCATTTCTGATAATCGGAAATTTTTTTCCTTCTGATGGAGGGTCAGTTCTACCTACCCAATGATACATTGGTATGCCACTTCCTTCTATAGGATAGTATCCCGAATAGGATCCAATAACTACATTAGTGTAGCAAGGATATGTAATACTTGGATAAGATGTAATACAATTTTGTGAGGAGACTCCCTTCTCTGCAATTTGAGCTATATTTGGTAACTTTCCTTTACCTACTAAATCAAATAAATGAAACGCCCTAACATCATCAATTAATATTAATATTACTTGATCTACTAAACTCCTTTGAGGCATAATGAATTCATAATTAATTTTTTAGTATTTTAATTCGTATTAAGATAAGAACTTTGTTTAGCAATTTTGAAATCTTGATTTTCAAGAAGAATTTCGGAAAATTTTTGTTGAGTGCTACATTTAGTCCGACAAATGAGTGAAGTAGTAGAGAAAAATTTTGTAGTGGGAATTTTAGGGGATAACTTTAATATAAATAATTTAATAGGACAATCCCTAGGTTCTCCAGGAACAAAATCAGATATTCTCTTTTATAATCGGTTGGATCTTAGCTTAAATCAAGTTTTTTGTGGCTTAACTCCTCTTGATTACCCCGAAAAAATCAAGCCCCTTTTACAAACATTAGTCATTTCTAACATTCACATCCTTGTTATAGACTTAAATACAGGGTTAAACGCTTCTATTGGAGAAATCCTAGTAGCTATGGACCTATTTTATCGTCTTTACAGAACAAAAACACTAATTGTAATAGCTGGTATTAATTCCAAAACAGAATGGAAGTTGAGTGAAACAAAAAAGAAAATTGCTGCGATTTTAGAAACCACCAGTTTAAAAAATACTGCAATCTTCGAACTTAAAGCAAAAGAAGATTACGATAATTTAAAGAGAGAAATAATACAGCTAGGAGTTAAACTCTTAGAAAAGGGATCCCCTGATGGAGCATTTACAAAGATACTTATTGATCATGTTTTTCCCGTGAAAGGTATAGGTACTGTAATACTAGGTATTGTAAAACAAGGAAAGGTTGAGAGTGGTCAACTATTAGAAATTACAGGTTATGAATCTGCGGTAAAAAAAGTTATAATTAGAAGCATTCAAAAACATGATAGAAACTTCAAAGTTGCCTACGAGGGCGATAGAGTCGGTCTTGCGTTAAAAGGAAATATTTCCCCTCAAGATGTGAGTCGGGACAATATTTTAGTGAGTCCTGGAGTTTTTAAGCAAGTGAAAGAAATAAAAGCTGAAGTTTATATTAATCAATTTTATGAACCCAAAGGAGGGATTATTAAACCGGGGGATGGTATACAATACTACGGTTTAGTAGGATTAAAAATTTCTCCGTTCAAATTTATGAATGGACAAGACTTACTTCCTGGTAAGACCGGAATTGTAAATATTCATTTTGATAAGTTTGTAGCATATGATGGGGCGGAACTCAAAGGTATCATAACCGAACAAAATCGCTTTACTAACAAATTACGCATAGTTGGACATTTTTCACAATTAAAGGACTAAAAATTTATATAAGTTCCAAGAGCTAATTATAAACAATCAATGT
>JAHQWP010000172.1 GCA_029856235.1 Promethearchaeia archaeon | reverse complement strand
GGTTCTCCAGCAGCATGACCAAACACTACAATATCTCCAGATTTAATCTGTGTTATAGCCTTTTCCTTAGAGGTAACTTTCTGAGAATATTCATGTCTCCAATTCTGCATTATCTATTCTATTCTGAATTTTTTAATCTAAGAATTTAGTACAAGTATAAAAATCTTATATGATGAAAGCAATTTATACTTTAAATTAATTCATCAGCGTTGTGTTATTATGAGTGAAAAAAATCATTTTGAAATTTCAAAACACAAAGATTACTTGCATGTTATAAAAGAAAACATCTCTCTTGTCCATCCTGTATATACGAATGATCCTCTCAATATCTACCTGCTTCTGGGGACTCATACTGCCCTATTACTTGATACAGGTTGTGGACTTTTCCCTATAAAATCAATCATCGATGAATTAATAGGAAAAAGAAAACTTCTAGTGTTCAACACTCACTACCATTGGGATCATGTCCTTGGGAACGTAGAATTTGGTGAGGTATATATTCACGAAAACGAAGTTAAATTAGTCTCGAATCCTTACGATGTTACTTATTTTAAAGATTCTCCCAACGAACTTGTAAAAGTATATGCAGAACAAAACTTCTTAATTCCTCCAGCAAAAGTAATTAAACCTTTAAAAGATGGAGATACTTTTGATTTGGGTGAAATAGTAGTTGAGATTATACATTGTCCAGGGCATTCTACTGGGTCTATTTGTTTATTGGCATCCACAAAAGAATTATTTACAAGTGATGTCGCATATTACGGTGATCAATTTTTACCAAAAAAAGAGGAATTCCCCATTGTCCTCCAATCTCTTTCTAAATTGATTACGTTATGTGAAAAACAAGAAGTCACTGAAATTTACCCGTCACATAGAAAATATCCGTGTGATAAAAATCTTTTAACAGACCTATACGATGGAATTACTAATATTGAAAAAATTTGGGATAGAAAAGTTGCCTTCGATTTTTTTGAATCATGGCAGATTGATGATCCCAGTGGAAAATTTAGATATTACATCGCTAGGGAATAATTTAGTTTTTAGTGGACTTATTGATAAATTATAAACAAAATTATCAAATATCATAAGTTCTAATTTAATAATTAGATTTAGAACGGAACGAAAAGTAAGAAGATGATGATTAATTGGCAAAAATAGCAATAATAGCAACAGATGGATTTGAGGAAGCAGAACTTATTTACCCTTTTTATCGGTTAAAGGAAGCGGGTCATGAAAGTGTTGTAATTAGTCTCGGAAAAAGGCCTATTGAAGGAAAATATGGATATGTAATTAAACCTACATTTAAAATTGACGAAGTGAGCCCCAATGATTACGACGGAGTTATCGTACCAGGTGGAACCAAAAATCCTGATTATCTAAGAAGAAATAAAGATGTGCTTAATTTCGTGCATACAATAGATCAACAACATAAGCTTGTTGGGGCGATTTGCCATGCGGGATGGGTTTTAATATCTTCAAAGGTTATAAAAGAGAGAAAAGCAACAAGTTATTATGCAATCAAGGATGATATGATTAATGCAGGGGCAATTTTCTTAGATACTTCAGTAGTAGTTGATGGAAATTTAATAACTTCAAGGACGCCAGACGATTTACCCAGCTTTATGAAAGAAGTCTTAAAATTCATACGGAGTTAGCTCTATAACCCTTTTACTCTCAAATTTGGGATTAAATTTACTTTTTAAAACTTTTTTTAGTATATTATGTCAAACCTATAGTTCTAAACGCTTAGAATATTATAAATCTGAGCCCTCAGCTTTATAAAGTTTAATTCGATTTTTTTAGTTAAATTAGAAATTTCGATAAGAATGTTATGTTGATCAATTCTGTATTTCTAAAACATTCTGTAATTGAAGATAAACATTTTGAACTCGACGATATGAGAAAGTTAAACATAAATGGAATTAATGTCAACTATAATTACGCAAATTTCGAACTATTTAAAAGAGTTAAAGACCATGGCTTCAAATTTTGTGTTTGGGGCGTTCTCTTTAAAAGATCAATGAAAAAATTACTGACTATGAGATACAAAGCTGAATATATAGACGCCATGATGTCAAATCAACCAGATCGATTAGTAAAATTCCGTAATGAACTTCAAAACTAAATATTTATTTCTCTTCTTTTTTATAAAACAAATTTTTCCTATAGAAGATTAATTGCTTAACTTGTTAGTATTTTATCCTAAAATTATTTACTTAATCCCTATAATCAAAATGGTTAATTGAAAGAGATTAACAAATAAAAGAGAAATAAGGAATATTATAAAATTTGGAACAGTCCTAAAATAAAGGGAATTAGAAAAAGTATTATTATCCCAAGTAAAGCAAAAAGAATAATTTGTTCATTTGAAGGATTTTTAATTTCTGCTATAATTACTTTTATAATTAATATCCCGGCAATAATTAAAAGTCCAATTAAAACGATTATTAGGAAAAATAGGGAAATATCCGCCATTTTATCTTCTAATTATTTATATCTTACAATTTTTAATTATTATTATAAAATTAAAAAAAAGATTTAGCTATTTTAAGAACTAGTGACTGACGGTCTGATTTTTTCTCTTTCTGCTAATCTTTCTGAGTGTTCTTTCTTTAGATCAGCTAATTTATTCTGTTTTTTAATAATGTTCTTATTTATTTCCGCGATATCAGTTTCAAGATTAATTAAATCTTTCTGAAGTTTTAGGTAAGTTTCCTCTGCTCTTGAAGTCTTCTCGCTAGGAGCATTTTCTCTGACTAATTTAATATATACTAACATCTTTTTCGCTAGATTACCTCTGTCTTTAGCTATATGAAGCTTCTTATTAGCAAGTTTTACCTTTACTTCCGCAATTTCAGTTTCTTCATTTGCTATCTTACGCTGAGTTTCAGCAATCTTTGTTTGAATTTCAGCAACCTTTTCATTATAAATAGCTTGATCTTTCTCTATTTTTAAACCTTCATCACCATATTGCAATAGATCTTTTACTTTTACTTTTTTTTCAATTAACTTCTTTGTTTTCTCAGCTAAGCGTTCTCTTACCTTAGTAAGCTCAAGTTCGATTCCAACAAGCATTTCTCTAGCTTTAGCTCTTTTTACTGTTAGTTTAGCTAAAGACTTCATTTCATGTGCAGATTCTTCTTCCTGTTTCGCTATAATAGAATTTTCATCTGCTAATCTTTCCACATTTTTAATCTCTTCCATATTCATCATCCCTTTTTATTTGGTTTGTGTTTTTTTTTACATTTTTTAGTAAATTTTTTTATAGAAATTATACTAACTTCATCATTTATTTAGACTATCCATAAATCTCATCTTCGTCCTCTAAATCTTCATCTTCGTCGTCATCTTCATAATCCTCCTCTTCCTCCTCTTCTTCCTCTTCATCATTATCGTCTTCATATTCATCAGATTCATAATCATACTTCTTTTTCATTTCCATCGGTTCTCCACTCCTTTTATGATATTTCATCAGTTTTTAATTATTTTTAAAGTTAATTCTTAATCATGATAACATAATATTTAAATGTTTTCATATGCAAACAATTCCTAGAATCGACAACCTTATATACATTGAAAACATATTTTTATCACAAGAATTAATGTAAAAAAGGATACTGTATTTTTAAATGGCAAAAAAAAATCCTTCAAAGAAAAATAATTATCTTGGTTTTAGGCTTTCGGAAGAAGTACTCAACAAGTTAGATCTAATTGCACAGCAGGAGAATAAGTCGCGTGGTTTGGTTGCCAAAGATGCTATTGAACAATGGCTTAATTTAGAATTATTTAATCAAAATAACAACTTGATTATGATATCTAAAACCGCATTCTCTAAATTTTTATCTAAAGTGAATGATGAAGATTTAAATAGTTTAGCTAATGAAGTTTCTTCCTTATATTCTGACCTAATGAAATTTTTGGTAGCAGAACCTATGAATGACGATTCATTGAAGTCTTATGCGGGATTTTCAATTGAATTATTTGGAAAAAATGGATTAAAATGGTTTAATACTATCGATATTCAGATTCAAAAGAATATTTTAATCTTTAGAGGCTTACATGACTTAGATGAGATTTTTTCAAATTACTTTTCATACTTATACAAAAATCTTTTATCCGAATTTTTTGAGTTAGAACTTATATTAACATGGGAAGAAAAAACCTCAAATTTAATACATTTAGAGTTTGACTTTAAATGAGATTAATTGAATCATAGTCTTTAAATTCAATAAAATTAAAGTGTTTGGATAAATACTATGAATTTTAATAAAGTAGAACAAGCTAAAATCTATTTATTAGCCTTTACAGTCCAAGATTTAAAGGGTATATGTAAAAAATATGGAATTAGAGGTTTTTCAAACTTAAATAAAGATGACATAATAAATCTTATTTTAAAATCAATTCCTAATAATATATTTCCCTCATTTTTAAAGGATTTGGAGCAAAAATCGTTAAATTCGATTATTTCACTAGTCCCAAAATATTTTAAAAAAGAAAATCCAACAAAACTCGAATCTTTACAGTTTGATGATAAAAATAATATTATAAGGTTAATCTTTAAAGGCTTCAAGTGGGAAATATATACAAATATTCAATTTTTAAATTTAGAGAAAAAAACTGAACCTTTAAATTTCAAGTATAAATGTAATTGTGTATATGCTAAAGAGGGAGGATTTTGTAGCCATTTTTGGGTAGGTATGATATGGGGATTCCGCAAATTCAACATAAATGCTTCCCGTTGGGATAAATTTAACCTCCCAGAAATATTTGACGAATTAATAAATAATTTGGATTTTAAATTCTTCTATAAAGACACATCGAAACAGGAAAAAATTGGAATTTATTCAGTAGAAGAATTTTTAAAAACAAATTTAATGGGTAAAACTAAATTTAACTTTGAGGATTTAGAAGATATTTCAGCTAAAGAAATAATAAAATTTATCTCAGGAACAAAAATCAAGATTACAGAAAACGAGAAATTAAAGCCAGTAAAAAAGAAATTAATTGATTTAATAAAAGATGAGTTAGATATCGTTGAATTTAGTAAAATGTTTTTTAATTTTAAAAAAAATTCTAGAATTTTAGAAGCTAAAAAAATTCCAGTAGATATTATTAAGGTTGAATGGGGCCCACCAGTCAATTGTTACGCAAGATTCAGAATGAATGAACAAGATGAAAAAGATCTCGATGTGATTATAGAAAATAATCAGATTAAGCATAATAACTGCCATTGGGTTTATCATCGCTCAAATTTTTGTAGCCATTTAATTGCATTTTTTTTACATTTATCGAACAGAAATCTTCCAAAAACTCTTGAATATCTTAAAGAATATTCAAAAGAGTAAAAAAAATATAAAATAAAAAAGTTTTTTGCTTTTCACTAATCATTTGGAGATATTTTATAGTTAATTAAGATAAGCAATAAGAAAATGGCACCAGGGGGAAGGAAAATTAGCATGAAAATTCCTGTGATTTCATGTATACGATAGTACAGTTCTATCATTAATACTCCAATATTAATTATAAACGCTCCTGTTAAAGCTGTGATATAACTAGGTTTTTCTAAGATTTTCCAGGTTGTGAAGACAAAAATCAACGCTCCTCCAACAATCAAAATATATGCCCATATTGGAATATTTGCCTCTTGAAAAAAATTGGGAACTCTGAAAGCAGCTTCAATCATGAAAAAGAAGAAAGAACCCGATATCAACATCAGTGAGACATTATAGGCATTTTGATTGGGAAGAATTTCCTTGCTGTGATAATATGCAACGATAATAAGAACAGAAAACGTAATTACAGGCAACATAATAAAAATACTTATCCAAAGATTCCTTACAACAAGAGCAAAATAAGCAATAATAAAAACTTCACCAATTAATACTACAACTGTTCCTATTGTCTCTAATCGACGCCCTTCAACAAGAAAAATACCAATAAAATAAGTAATTAAACCCGCTATTGTTATGTATAATCCATAAATCCAAGTAGTTTCTATTGTTAAAGGGAAAACAACAATAATGTTTATTAAAACGGCAACTAGTATTACAATATTTATAATTCCGGTAATAATTAAGACTTTTTTCTTATCCATAATATTTCACACTCTAGTTTTTTTTTAACTAAAAAAAAGAAAAAAATTATTCCTTTTTGCTAAGTTTTTCTGTTCCTGTTAGGCCGTAAAGAAATCGCGTAAAACCGTTGACAAAAAGAGATATTGCTATGAGGTAAATTGTTATAGTAGTATCCAATTCTGCAACGAGTATAGAACTGAAACTTAGAACAATTGTAACAATCCCCACAATTATAAGTAGAATTCTGAACCATTTGATAAATTTCTCATTCACTACTCCTGTCCCTACTCTGGCTATTCCTATAATAATTAAACCTATTGTAAGTAAGAAAATTAAGATATCTGTTGAGAATGTTGGATCTCCTAAAGTTGTAATAAATATCACAAATGAAAATATTATTAGAACGAAACCAGAGATAAATTTAGTCGCTTTTCCAATATTACTCAGCTTCTCATTATTGATTGACATGTTTACTCTTGAGATACCTGATATTAAGATGATGATTGTGAATACATAAATTAAAAATATCAGAGCTGTGCCAGTGTAGAAGAATACAATTGTTGAAAGTATCATTATTATTACCCCGTTGATAATACTTGAGGAAGCAATCCCCTTTTTTTTAAATTCGTCACTCATTAAAGATCACTTTTCATATAGAGGTAGTTATATATTTGTTATTATTGGGATTTATAAAAATTTTTAGTTATTTTAAAATAGAAACTCATTTAATAAAGTATATTAACCTATCCTCATTTTATTGAAAATATTACTAATTAAACTATAATAAAGATTCTTGATAATCAGTACCATTCTCATTCTAGGAAGTTTTTTATCAGTCATCATTTTTATTGTAACCAATAAATTAAATAGGGCAATTTCCTCAATGTTAGGTGCTGTGATAACTTATTTTGTGTTAATTTTTATTGAGGGTTACGATTTTTCAATAATAGTTGATTTATTGTTTGGTACTCCAAGTGACGGATTTGTAAATCTACATTCAATAATATTAATTTTAGCGATGATGATGATAGTTCAAATCGCTCACGAAGCAGGCACATTTCAATTCATAGCCGGTAAATTAATCAAATTGTCTAGAGGGAAACCGGTTCTTCTATTGATTATTTTTTGTACAGTCACAGTCTTTATTTCAGCAATTTTAAATAATATTTTAACTGTTATTATTATAATTCCGTTAACTATCACAGTATCACGGATATTGAATATAAATCCTTCTCCCTACATACTAACCCAAGCAGTTTTAGTAAACATTGGTGGTACACTCTTCTCAATATCTTCAATTCCTAATATTTTAATAACAACTTATGCAAATATAGAATTTTTTGAATTCTTTCTTAATATTGGTACGCTCTCTTTAATTGTGTTTTTATTTACATTAGCGTTTTTCATTCTACTATATAAAAGCGAGTTAAAAGTTCCAACAGGGGGACCAAAAATTTTAGAAGAATTTAATGTATGGAATGTGGTGCAGAGTAGACGATTATTGTACCAATCGTTAATCTCATTTGTGATTTTAATGGTTTTACTTATTGTAATTCCTTCTTCTCTAATCTCTCCTGATATGATAGCTTTAAGCATAGCTTTAATCTTAATTATATTAACAAGATTAAATCCTAAAGACATAATTTCAAAGGTCGATCTTGAACTTATCCTTTACTTATTGGGGATATTTATAATTGCGGGAGGTTTAGAAATCACAGGTGTAACTGATGCAATAGGTATAGCTCTTCTAAATATAGGGGGAGTAAATCTCTATCTGCAACTATTAATTCTCTTATGGTTCTCTGCTTATTTAAGTAGTTGTATCGATAATATCCCAATAACAAAAGTTTTAATTCCTGTAGCAGATGCTATGGCAGGAAGCGTTCCGTTAATAAATAGAAACAAAATTTTTTATAGTCTTGCTATTGGAGCAAATTGGGGAGACAATTTGACCCCTTTAGGTGATAATATACTAGTTGTAAATATTGCTGAACAAAATAAGCGCCCGATTAGTTACAAATCTTTTTTTAAATTAGGTTTTGTTACAACAAACTATCAATTAATATTGATTTCGCTTTATTATACGGTGGTATTTAATCTGATAGTTGGACTCATAATTTTAGGAACAGTTATTTTTATAATGGTTATTGTTATTATATTACACAAATTTGGTCCCAATAAAGTTATTTCTCAGATAAATAAAATTACAAAAAAAATCAGAGATATAATAATAAGGTGAAACAATTTTGGTTTTTAAAAATTTAAGTAGAATAAAGACAGCCCTCCCAGAAGTAATTCATATTGTAATGTTTTATAATAACGGTACTATATTTCAAACTACATTTGAACATGATATAAATATCCCAAAATTAGGTGATAATCTAGCAGAACTTATACATCATGTTAGAAATGTGTATGAACTCAGCCAATTCAAAATGGATAGTTATAAGAAATTAATCTTTGAAACTGAGAATGTTTCCGTTATCATTCTAAAACTCGGGGAAGAGAGTAACATTGCTTTATTTTTCAAGAAAAAAGAGGAGACCGATTTAAACCTAAGTTCAATTAAAAGATTCATTACAAGAATAGAATCTTTAATAGATATGAATGAAGAAGAAATAATTCTTGAAGAAATATTAATGAAAGAAGGAATATTGCAAAATGTTCGAAATCTTCTCCAACTTAATCAGGAGAAACTTCAGTCTATTCATGATGAATTGAAAAGTTTAGATGAAAATGTGATCGCAGAAGCATCAAAACAGCTTGAGAAAGAGTTAATTTCCCTAAATGAAGAACATTCTAAATTAGAAAGAGATATAATTAAATATCAAGAGGAAATTTTACATTTAAGGCATATTATTGAGAAATAACTCTCAATATTATCACACAAGTGGTTAACACACTGGTAAGATTTTAAACTTGATCACAAGTCTCAATTATTTTATATATTCCCGTAAAATAAAGGGACAATTTTTAGCAAATTAAGTTTAAATAGAATCATTTCTTGTTGATATATGCCTATATTTTCATCCTTTGTATCCATATTAAAATTAAAATGAGATGGATAGATTAAATAGAGTAAATAAAGAAATAAAAGTAACAAGGAAACACTAATGATTTTTCAAAATTTCTTAGATGTCTTATTAGGTTGGTTATCTATTTACTTTTTGCCAATTCTTATATCATTATTATCAATTGTTATAGGTTATATCATTTATGTACTAGTTAAAAAACAAATCTTAAAACTTGTTAAACTTGAGAAATTAGAGATAAATACAGCAAACAATATAATTAAATTAGTTAAATATCTCATTGTTTTGATCATTTTAACTGCTATCCTTACACAATTTGCAGAAAGTATAGGTCTTGTAACAGCATTATTAACTGTTGTTGGTGGGACCATAATTGGTTTTGCAGCAATGAATACTTTAGGAAACATGATTGCAGGTATCATTATAATGGTTAGTAGACCGTTTTCTGTAGGCGATAGAATAACATATGAGGATAATATCGCTGATATTGTCGCAATAAAATTAATCTATACAACTATGGTTGATCTTGATAATATTAAGATTTCAGTTCCAAATCAAAGATTATTATCCCAAGATATTAGAGACTTTGGGAAAAAGGAAATTATTAGAAGACATGTATCTATTACTCCTGGATTCGAAGAAGATAGGAACAAAGTTGAAGAGGTTTTATTAAAAGCAGCCGATAAATTAGACCAAATACTAGAAGACCCTAAACCCTATGTATGGATAAATAGTTTCCAGAATTATGCAGTTGAATACAGATTATATGTTTTCATAAAAGACATTAAACATTTACCCCTAATTGAATCTGAATTGCACAAAGCTGTATTGGATGCTTGTAAGAAAAACGGTATAGATATTAGGACTCCTCTTCTGCATAAAGAAGTTAATTAGAAAAAAATTGGTTACACATTTATTATATCCATTTTTTTCGTTTGAAGAAATACAACATAACAAGAGCTATTGAAGCCATTATCGTTATTAGGATTGGATATGCAAATGGTTGAACTAATTCAGGCATATACCGAAAATTCATGCCATAAAAGCCCGCTAAAAATGATATGGGTATAAAGATTGTTGATATGATTGTTAAAACCTTCATAATGTCATTCATCCTATTGCTAACACTTGATAAATACATATCCAACATTCCAAAAATGATATCCCGATAATTTTCTAATAGATCACTAATTCGAAAAATATGATCATAAATATCTCTTAGGTAGATTTGCAACTCATCTCTGATTAGATTCGATTGCTCTCGCTGAAGTTTGTTGATAACTTCTCTTATCGGCCAGATTGATTTTCTTAACTCAAGTGAAGACCTTTTTAATCGATAAATAAGCTGTAAAGTTTCTGGCTCAGGATTTTTTATTAATAAATCCTCCATATCTTCAATTTCCTCACCTACTTTTTCCAATACAATAAAATAATTATCAATTATAATATCAATTAAAATGTAAAATAAGTAATCCGCAAACATTAACCGAACTCTTCCTTTTGGAACTTGTATCCTCTCGTAAATTGGGCCAAAAAGATTGGTATCCCGCTCTTGGAAAGAAATTACATAGTTCTTTCCTAAAATCAAACTAATTTGCTCATATTCAAATTCGTTATCATCTTGATTCCATACTAATTTTTTTATAACAACAAAAATATAACTCCCATAATCTTCTAATTTAGGTCTCTGATTCGGGCTTAAGATATCTTCTAGAACAAGAGGATGCAAACTAAACTGGCGGCCAATTTCTTCAATGACCTTAACTTCTACAAGACCGTAGATATCAATCCATCTAATTAATTTATCTTCAATTTTAGTAAGATCTCTCTGAATTTCGGTCATTTCTTGAAAATCATAAATTTCTTCATTATAATCTGTTATCTTAATTTTAGGTTTTTCCTTAACTTTATCTCCAGTATAGATTAAAGTCCCTGGAGGTAGACCAACCTTCTTTTTCCTCTTTTTTCTCGAAGGAATCGCATCTTTTAAAGGCTTTGAAAACATCTTTTAAAATTCCACCTTGATATTATTGAGTGAGTGATAATTAATAATTTAATTAACCAAATTTTAAAATGAAAGTTTACTTAAATTTTTAATATAAAACTTAGTACCTAAAAGTAATAAAAACCGCGGAGATAAATATTATCCTATGAAGAGGACTTATAAAATAATCTTATGGATATTAATTGTAGGGATATTTGTATTAATTTATTATTATTTTGGTTTTGAGCAATTAATATTAAATATTTTACTTTTGAATTTGGTTACCTATGTGGTAAGATCAGTCTCAATTGATGTCTTTCATAGTTTGGTTAAAAATTTATTGATTCGTTATATCATCATGCTAATTATAAATATCGTATGGCTTATTTTCCCCTTTTGGTTGATTTTTATCATTTCACCAATTTATTTCGTAGCGATAATTTCTTTTCTGGTTGTAGCAATTTCTCTGACATTTCAAAACGTAATTAATAATATTGCCTCAGGAGTAATGCTTTTATCATCAGGGGGTTTTGAAGTTGGTGATCTAGTTGAAACTAATGGAATTATAGGAATTGTGAAAGAAATTACTTTAAATAATTTGAAATTAATTGATTTTGATGGATCAATCACTTATATACCAAACAAAATCGCCTTTAATTCATCAGTGGTTCGTTACACTCATAAACCAATACAAAATGAAAAGAAAATAGAAATTTCAGATGTTGTAAAAAGTATTGGAAAAATTATTACTGGCGAAAAAAAGTTGACTCGTTATATTAAAGTAGTTGAAATTTTAGGTTCGATAGATTCAGAACAACTTGAAGAATTATTAAAGCCAATATTTGATAAGTATGAGCCGATCTTTGGAATAAGACCCTATTTCTATGCTAATAACACAGTGAGCGCAATAACTATACGATTAAGTATTACCATTCAAATTCTTACAGAAGAGCCAGAATTAATCTTAACCTACATCGATCCTTTCATGAAAGAAATTCTATTCAAAATTTATGAAGAAGATATCAATTATGGATGGAATGCAAATGAAAAAAATTATGGAGGTAATCTATAAATGGCTCTTTTTAGTTCAAATATAGACGCACTAATTTATCTAGTTATTATCGGAGTAGGTCTTTATCTTCTAAATAAGTTGATCTCTGCGACCTTTGGAAAGAGTAAAAAGATATCTCTTAAGCAAAAAATGATTGTTAATTTTTCCTTAAAAATTGCTACTGTTCTCATAGTAGTATTTTTTGTAATTGAAGGTTTTCCAATTATTTCTCTAATTGACCCAACTTATACAGCTGTATTTACTGGAGCTATTAGTACTGCTATAGCATTCGCTTCAAGCGGTATATTTGCAAACTTTTTTTCGGGAATTATCATGATGTTAATAAGACCTTTTGAAATAGGCGATCTAGTCAAAATTGATGGAGATAAAGGTATTATACGAGAAATAAGTCTAACAAAAATGAAATTAGAAACATTTGATAACTTAATAATTGAAAAATCAAATGCTCAAGTAATTTCATCTAAAATAGTAAATTATACAATCAAACTAGGTAAAAAGAAGACTTTTGAAGATTTTAAAAAGAAAATCTTAGCCCCTCAAGATATTGGTTTCAAAGGTATTTATGAAGATATTTCGACTTCAAAGGATGAATTCGAAGATAATTTAAAAAAAGCCTACGAGTCCTTTCCAACGAAGATATATCCAAAATTATATAATTTTACTTTTAGAATGTCATTTCCATATCGGGGATTTCGAGTGATCATCGATGAAGTCTCAAAACTTTGTAAATCATACCAGGAGAAGAATATTTTTAGGATAAAACCCCAATTCGATATAGTAGATTACAATATAAGCATAGTTGTTAAATTTCGATTACTAACATTTAATGCGCAAAAAATATTTGATTTTCAACCAAAATTTGCTAACGATGTTTTTAATATAATTCATACATATAAAATTTCATAAAGAATCCTTAATTAGACTCCAATTTAATCTATACAATGTTTTTAATATTTTTTAGTTTTTTTTAACTTTTTTAGCTCTTTTAGGTTTTTTTTTACTTATTTTTACACCCAAACTTAATTGACCTACTTTTTCCTCAGGTCCCTTCCAAAAAGGGTATTTTTTTTCTAAAATTTTAATTTTTTTAATTTTAAATATCAAAATTGCCATGAAATTAATAGCAAGAACATTTGACAGTAAAAGGACAAAACTCCCAAATGATAAAAGTATATTTCCATAAATTAAGGATACTCCGATATTAACGGCAGGAGGCATCAATGATACCGCAATAGCAATACCTACTAAAGAAGATTGTAGTTTTCCCGTGATGGCAAATCCTACAGCTAAACCCGCACTGATGGATACGATTAAATCAAAAATCGTTGGAAAATTTCTAGTCATCATTTCATGTGTTAGAGAAGGTGACCCATAAATAAGGAAAGCTAAACTTGCTAGTAAAATTCCAGCACCTATTGCGATAAAAATACTAACTAATTGTCCAAATATTCCTTTATTGACTAAATGATAATTTTTACTTATTATCCCGTATGAAACGCCCAGAATAGGCCCCATTAATGGAGATATGATCATTGCCCCGATAATTATCGCAGGAGAATTTAAAATTAGCCCTGATCCTGCGATAAAAGCAGCTATTATTATAAAGAAATAATAATCTAAATTTAAATCCATTCCTTCCTTTATTGAGGATTCGATTTCTTCTACGGATACTCTGCTTGATAGCTCTTCGGAAACCTCTAATTGATCGTCTTTTAATTCTGGAATCGTTACTTGTAATTCTAATATATCTATTATCCCAAATTCGATTCCCACTCCAACTTCATTCAATACTTCAAGTACTTTAGGAACGGCATTCCCTCGACAACGAATAATGATTAATGAATTGTTAGCTCCTTCTAATAAGACAATACTTTTAATATTAAGTTTCTCATTTAGGGCAGTAATTAAGGATTCTATATGCTTTTTTGGTTCATTAGGAAGACTTATCTGAATTTGACTCATTTTTTAACACATTTTTTATTTTTTTGAAGGAGATTTTTATCATTTTGTTTTAAATATTTTTCTAAAGAATTAAATTAATCTATGCAAAAATAATATAAAACATTTTTCTAAATTTGAAATTCATAGTTAATTCTGAAAATCCTGTAGAGAGGTTATAAACTCCAGTAGATGTTAAAGGAAATTACTTAGAAAACATAAGTTTAACCCGTCAAAATTTTATAAAGAATAGAATCCATGATTATTCTCTAATCTCATATAAGCACTTTAAAATGATTCTTAACCGCTTTTTCTCCCAATTCTGCTTAAATATTTTTGTTTTTTTTGGTTTAACGGTTTTGTATAACCAAGTAAATCGTCAAAGACTACTGTTTGATCTAACTGAGGTCGAAATATAAATCTAAAATATTTTTTTTTCCAATAAAACCGTAGACTAGTAAGATACACTTTTAATTCTGATATCTGCTCGGGTTTGATTTCTGCAAATGTACTTATTATGGGTTCCTCCGTATTTAATTCTATATTTCTTTTAAGTAAAGAACCTTCATTTTTCAAAAGATAGATTGTTCCATTTAGATAAGCGCTATTTTCCTCGTTGTAAGTTAACCCGAGATATTGAGCATATAAGTTAAAATATTGACGAATCTTCGTGTTTAGATAATTTTTTTGAATTACATCTCGGTTTTTATTTTTTACTAATGTTTTTAGCTCTTGTTCTTCCATTTCTACCTTATTCTTCTGCAATAATTCATAATATTTCACTTGGAGGTTTGTAAAAATTAACATCTCTATGTCATTATAAAAATCTTGAACTTCGCGAGCTAAAATCCTATCGTCTTTGACATGATCCCAAATTATAAAGAAAAGCACTGCAATTGAGACTATTAGACTTAAATAAACAAGGATATCATTTGGATTCATAAGATTAATACAGCTATTTCTAACTTTTTAATGGTTTTGCAATATAATTTAGTTATTATAGATATTGATTGTATTTAAATTCATCATTCATAGATTTTAAGGAAATAAAGGCTTCGTTAAAGATTTTGGATTCAAATTTTGTGTTTGGGGCGTTCTCTTTAAAAGATCAATGAAAAAATTCCTGACTATGAAATACAAGGGTGAATATATAGACGCAATAATGTCAAATCAATCAGATAGATTAGTAAAATTCTGTAATGAATTTCAAAACTAAAAATTTCTTTTCTTCTTTTTATGGATTTTGAATTACTTAGTTTGATTCAGTAGTATTTGTTAAATCTTTGTTAAATCTTTTAAAAAATCAGCCATAATCGCACCGTCCTTGATGCTTCTATATTTTTTTCATCATCATCATTTTTTTCTTGGTTTTTCCCGTTTCTGCTAACCTTTTAGGCATCGTTCTTTTATGTAACATATAACCTACAAGAAATAAAGCAACAACCCACATAGTAAGCAATACTATATTAAATAGATATGGAAAGAAATTGCTTCCGTCTACGCAAAATCTTAATAAATCTGTTAGAAAAGTTATTGGTGAAAAAAAGGATAAAATCAATAAATGAGGGGGCAAACTATGAAGAGGAATAAAAATTCCGCTCATAAATAGTAAAGGGAACTTAATAAGATTCATAATAATCATCACATTAGAAGTCATATCTGTAGGATATGCTGCAGCCAATAGTCCCAATAGAGATCCTAAGATTGCCATTAAACCAATCCCTAATAACATTAAAAAGATCGTTGCAATTGAAATAAACGAAATTGAAAACATTAAGATAAAGATAATTGTTATGATTGATGTAATTATTAACGAGTATAGCGTCGAAGCAATGACAATTCCTAATAATATTTCGTTTAGTGATATTGGAGAGACTAAAATTCGTTCTAACGATTTTTCACGAGTTTCAATTGGTAATACAACTGGGCTAATTGCTGTCGCAGTGAAAAAAGAGGTCATGGAAAGGATTCCAATAAATACGTGATTTATAGGGATGGCTCGACCAATAGCCCAAGAAAGCGTCATAAAGAAAGGAAACAGCAAGCCAAAAATTAAAACGGGACCTTTTTTTATATAAAGCGAGATGTTTTTCTTACTTAATAACCAAATTCTATTCAGACTATCGCTTATCATTTTTCTAAACCCCCCATCGAACTTGAATCTTCTTTTATTAGATGGATAAACACTTCTTCTAATGAGGTTTCTTCTACTTTAAAATCAGAAATTTCTACATTTTTTGCTTTAGAGTAATTAAATAACGTTGAAATATCTTTTAAAACATCGTAGCTAGATATAGAGTAATATTCTTTTATTTTCTTAATACTTTCGAATGTATCCATTAAGGAGGCTTTTTGATCGTTAGATAAAATTCCACTAATTTTAAATCGAATTGTAGAAGTAGATTTAAATCGTTCGCGGATAGTATCAGGACTCTCATCAGCAATGATTTTACCTCGGTTCATAATTAAAATTCGATCGCAAATGGTTTGTGCTTCTTGCATATCGTGAGTAGTAATTAAGATCGTTTTACCTTCCTTTTTCAATTGAAGAATGCGGTCTCTCATTAATTTAACGGAAATAGGATCTAATCCACTTGTAGGCTCGTCAAGAATTAGAATAGAAGGCTCGTGAAGTAACGCCAAACAAAAATTAAGACGCTGTTTTAACCCTTTTGACAGTGCTTTGGTTTTAGAATGAATTTTTTCGATTAAACCAAATTGTTCTAGTAGTTCTTTTGAGCGCTTTTCAATCTTTTCCTTTGGAAAACCATATACTCCACCTGAAAACTTAAGGTTTTGCCATACAGTAAAATCTGAAAAAGCATTACTAACTTCTGGCACGATTCCAAAGTTTATTTTATATCTACTTAGATTTTTTGTTATATCCTCGTTAAAAATTTCAATACTTGCCTTGCCTTCTAATTTGAAAATACCCGTTAATAAGCGAATCGTAGTGGTTTTACCAGCGCCATTGGGACCAAGGATCCCCACTATTTCTCCCTTACTAATATTAAAAGAAATGTTGTCAACAGCAATAAGGGCTTCAAATTTTTTAGTAAGATTTAAGGCTTTAATTGCATAATTTTCTTCTCTTTTCGGATTTTGGTTTTCTGTAGCCATGTGAATATCATCTAATCAAATAAAATTGCAGTAGTTAAAAATAGTTTTCCTAGAAAAATATATATTTTGCTTTATAGATAAGGTAATATTTCTAAAATGCAGAAAAAAGTCAAGTTTATCTTCAAATCCGATAATCAAAATTTTTTTTGACCAAAAATTTATTTTAAATTGAATGAAAGTTTAACATAAATAGCCAAATAAAATGTGATTTTTAATATGTTTGATAAAGATTACTTAGAGAAAATTAGAATAGAAAAAGAAAAATGGGAAGAAAAATTAAAAGGATCAAAAGAACGCGATGTAAAATTCGTAACTGATTCTGAAATTCCTATAAAGAGATTATACACTCCGCTGGATGTTAAAGGAGATTATTTAGAAACCGTTAACTTTCCCGGTCAAGAACCATATACAAGAGGTGTGTATCCAAGCATGTATCGTGGTCGATTGTGGACTATGAGGTTATTTTCTGGACATGGAACTCCAGAAGAGACTAACCTGAGATGGAAATATTTATATGAAAATGGTGAGACTGGATTCAGTGCTGCCGTGGACGCTCTCACTTTTAACGGAATTGACCCTACAAACCCCGATGGCGCACCTGAAGTTGGAACATCAGGTGTCCCGCTTTATTGCATTGACAGTCTTTTTGCACTTACAGAAGATATCCCAATAGATAAAATTAGCGTAGCTTTGGTCGTTGAACCTTTTACAAGTGCTCCAGTCTGTGCAATGTACTTCAACATGGCAAAAATGCGTGGTTATGACATTAAAACTTTAAAGGGGACGACGCAAAATGATATTTTAACTATGACGGTTGGATACATCCCTTACAAAAATAGCCCACCAAATCACTTGTTGCGAATAGCGTGTGACTTCATCGAATGGACAGTAGCTCAAAAAAATGTTCCGCTTTGGCATCCTATTAATTTTACAGGTTATAATTACAGAGAAGGAGGCATCGATGCGATTCAAGAACTAGGATTCGTTTTTGCGAGCGCTTGTTCTCATATTGATAACCTAGTAGAGAGGGGATGGAAGGCTGACGATTTTGTTGGAAGGTTAGCTTTTCACTTAGCAGCTCATAAGGATTTCTTTGAGGAAATAGCAAAATATCGCGCAGCTCGAAGGATATGGTATAAGCTTATGAAGGATAAATACGAAGTGAAAAATCCTAAAAACCTTGGTTTTAGGTTCCATGTCCAAACTGCGGGTAGTTCTTTAACGGCTCAATTACCTCAGATTAACATAGTTCGTACCGCAATTCAAGGGTTAGAAGCTAACTTAGGGGGATGCCAATCTCTTCACACAAACTCGTACGACGAGGCGATCTGCTTACCTAGTGAGCAAGCTGCTCTTGTAGCGTTAAGAACCCAGCAAGTGATCGCAGATGAAACGAGAATCACTAATACTATAGATCCTTTAGCAGGAAGCTATTACGTAGAATGGTTGACCGATGAGATCGAGGAACGAGTATGGAACTACATGGATAAAATACAAAAAGTAGGTTCCATAGATAAAGCACTATCTACAGGGTGGCTCTACAAAGAAATGAGAGACGCGTTCCATAGAAGAAGGACTCGCATTGAAAAGGGAGAAGAAATCATGCTTGGTATTAATAAATACAAGGTACCTTACGACACAGTAACAGATGTTTTTAGAACTTCGAAAAAAGCCATAGATATTGAAGTTGATCGGATTAACAAGTTAAAAGCAAGAAGAGATAACGCAAAACTCGAGAAAATTTTAGATAAACTCAGGGGAGTATGCGAAAGAGAGGAGAATGTGATGCCTATTATTATGGAAGCTACAAAGGAAGGGGCTACTGTTGGTGAAATATGTGACATTTACAGAGAAATTTGGGGCATTTGGGAACCTCCCTTAGCCATTTAATTGAGGTGTTAAGCTTGAGCGATAGAAAGATAAGAGTATTAATGTCAAAACCCGGAATTGATGGTCATTGGAGAGGCGGTATTGTAGTATCAAGAGCAATAAGGGATGCTGGAATGGAACTGATCTTCGGAGGATTCCAAAATGTGAAACAGATCGTCGAGGCCGCCATTCAAGAGGATGTAGATGTTCTCGGCTTGTCTATACATAGTGGGGCTCACTTTGCATATACCAAACAAGTGATCGATTTACTGAAAGAAAAAGGCGTCTTTAACGACATTCTAGTTCTGGTAGGAGGAGTTATCCCCGCACAAGACTTTCCAAAATTAAAAGAAATCGGCGTAGCAAATGTGTACGGTCCTGGTTCAATGACTAGCGACATAACTGAATTTATTAAATCACACGTCAAAAAATAATTTATTTCATTTTTTACTTTTAATAATAATTATTCATCGAAGTCGTTGAAACTGTCAATAGTTAGAGATCAAAAAGAATTTAACATTTTGATGAATTTTTGTTTATAGCTAAAAATAAGCCGTAAATGGTACGAA
>JAHQWP010000171.1 GCA_029856235.1 Promethearchaeia archaeon | reverse complement strand
GCAACAGACAGCTAGAAACCTTAAAAACTTGATTAAAACTCATATAAGTGAATCTGAACTTAAGGCGTGCAAAAATATCGAAGAAAAGCTGAACGCTATTAAAGGAAGACACCAAGAGTTGAAAAAATTTGTGAAATGCGGAATCGCTTTCCATCACGCTGGCTTGCTTCCAAAAGAAAGAAAACTTATTGAAGATTCTTATCGTAAACATATAATAAAAGTAATTTGCTGCACTACGACTTTATCCGCCGGTGTAAACATTCCAGCTCGAACGGTGATTGTAAAGGACTTTAAAAAGTACGTGACTTCAGGACATAACATAAAAAACTTTTCCGGATATCACGAGAACGGAGATGGGTTCTCCTACTTTATGCCTTTTTCTGCCAATACTATTTTTCAAATGTTGGGAAGAGCGGGTAGACCGGGATTAGACGATGAAGGATTTGGATACTTGCTTGTCAGGGACGTAGACGAGAGGGACTGGGTAGAAGACCATTATTTCCAGAACACTTTACCGTCAGAGGTATATACTCCTAAATACAATGATTTAGTTTCAGGATTGAACAAAATAAATACATTAAAAGAGCAAGTGCTTTTAAGAATTTACGAGGAAAAAAACATAACTCTAGATAAGTTAAAACAATTTTTTCAAAAAACATTTTTTTGGTTTAGTATCAAAGATAAAATGGAACAAGAACAGATACCAATCGATCAACTTCTCATGATCAAAGAAATTACTCCAGTGAACATACTAAAACTTCACTCGGACTCTTCTAAAGTAAAATCGTTATCGAAAAAACGCTACCAGATTAAGATCACTAAACTGACAAAATCTAATGTTTCAGGGTATATAAAAACCGATTTCGGGGTGTTTTTTACCGAGTTCGATACCGACATAGGAATTCGATGTTCATGTGGATTTGAAAACGGTTTATCCAATAATTACTCCAACGAGCAATTTTCCTTCGAATTTTGCGACCATATTACCGCTTTTTTGCTCCATTTGATCGAAATACCCGATAAAAACTTCCAGAAATATGTAAACGATATCATTCCTAAATCAGTTAAGAACCAGTACGTCCTAAATTACCTTTTTGATAAGGGATTAATTATTAAAAGGGATAACGGAACGATTAAATGTTCACAATTTGGAAAATTAATCATTCGGTTGTATCTTTATCCCGTTTCTGGTGTACTCATTCGATACAAACTTGAAAACGGCGCGATGGATACGTTTCAAGACCTCGTTAAAGAAGCTTACGAGGTCTTAAAAGCGGAACAGAAAGTACGGGATTACAAGCTCCTTCAACCTATCTTAGAATGGTGCGATGAGGAACCCCTTGACGCAATAATGGAACGTCATAACATTATGACCGGAGACCTCTATACTATAAAAGACAACATAGAGAGGATTATAACTTTCATCGGAATAATCGCCGTCCACTTGAGCGAATCTGATTTAGATCTACAAGAGGATATGATTAGAATTGCTGAGATTGCGGAAACACTTAAAATACGGATTCATTATGGAATTCACGAGGAATTGTTCGATATAGTGCTGAGGTTAGATAATGTAGCACGAGTTAGGGCAAGAATTTTATATAATGCTGGGTTTCACACGGCAACTCAAGTAAAAAAACAAAACCCTTACGTACTAAATCGAAAAACCGGGCTAGGAATTAATCTGTGCAAAAAAATTGTCAAAGGAAAGTAGTAGGAACTAAGTCCAGCCTAGCCTTACCTTACTTTGTTAATGAGATCTCCTTTACTTGTTTATCCACTTTAGCATTGAAGTTATGAAATAAAGCTACATCACTTTCCCAATTTTTTGTTAGCTTGCTTCGAAACTTTTTATAAAATTGGTTTGATAATATCTCAAAATTTTCGTTTGCGACTTTAGTTTTAACATGGATCGTGGAGATTCCTATAAAAAAGAAAGGCTCAATTTTCTTAAAATGAAGGCGATATTGGTTCAATGACACTTTTTGCATATCTCGCTCGAAACAAATCTTATAGATAGAATTTATTGCGTGAAAGTACGCACCTATTAGTGTTTCATCGCATTGAAGCAAAGAACAATGGCTAAAAATAACCTTTCCCCCATCTGCCAACACAAAAAAATCTAGTAAAAATTCGGGCATATCAAATGCTAACGGATTTTTTGAATATTTAAAATGAAATGTGATCTCAATGACATCTTAATTTTCTAATCTCAACAAAATTTTTTCTTTTTAAATTCCGAAGAAATTAGAAACATATCTGAAAAGATAATGAAAATGCGATGTATTCTAATAAAAGTTACGATCCGTTTGATATTCACGATAAAAGGAAAATTAAGATAAAAGAATTTTTGGTTTTTAAAGAATTGGATGACGATCAAGACAACTACATCATCAAGGAATTTGAAAAGACAAAGGCTCAAACCTTAGAAGCGCTGGAGTTCATCCAAAAAATAATTAAAACTCATCCTGACTTGAAATCAGATCGAATTAAAGCTTATCTAAAGCGACAACGATATTTTATCAAACTATTTCTTGAAGAAGTCAATAAAGAAAATTCTGAGTAAACCTAGTTTTTTGTTTTAATATGAATAATGACTTTAATTTCCACCCTCTTTTGGTTATACTTCTTTCTTACTTAGCTTAGTTCCTAAGAAAATATTGAATTTCAAGAATATTCACTCAATATTTTCACACGAAATGATCTTTGCGAGGAATCGAGGTAGAATAAATGATTTTTCATCAAATTGGTATTTATTGAATAATGAGATAAATTTTAAATAGATGAAAACTTTCGAAAACATATTATGGAGGAATTAATCTTTTATGTAGGAATAGGGATTTTCATTCTTACTTCAATAATGTTTCTTCTTTTAAAAAAAAAGAATCCAAAAGTAGCTTCACTTAACATGATTGTCAATTTCATTACAATTGCCTCTTATATTGTTATGGTAAGTGAATTAGGAGTGATTACTGCAATGAGTGGGGATTCAATTTACTGGACAAGATGGGCCTTCTATGCAATAAGTTGTTCATTCTTGATGTATGAGATTTCAACAATTCTAGAAATAGATAATAGAACTACCCTTGAAATCATAGTATTTAATTCCATGGTAATGATAACTGGATTATTTGCCAGCATTACGGAAGGTCCTGTGAAATGGCTTTTTTTCGCGCTGAGTTCTATTGCTTATGTAAATGTGCTTTATAATATAAGTAAAAAACGTTCGGAGCAAAATTTTCTAGTGATTTTTGTATTCATATTTTGGTCAGGTTTTCCAATAGTCTGGTTAATTTCGCCAGCAGGATTTATGATTTTGAATTCTTTTTGGACTGCACTAATTTACTTAGTCCTAGATTTGATTACTAAAGTATACTTTGGATATCACACAACATTTAAGTTTGTGAAAGAATAAAATTAGATTTTTAAATTTCTTTTTTTTTATTTTTAATTAGATCAATATTATCAGGAAAAAGGAATTCCATTTTGAGATACATAGGGATTCTTTTTTCTTGAATTTCATATTTGCATCGAGGATTATGAACTCATAAAAACTTTTTTTTTTAAATACTTCTCCCAATTTTACACTGTAAAAACATAAGTAAAGCGAATATAATGGGTTTAGAAGCGAGTAAAAAAGAAGGACAAGAATCTATAATTATAGAAATTAAAGAGTATAACAGAATCGAAACGCTTTTATCTAAGATTATTATTCCATTTGCTGATATACTGAAATCATCCAAAGCTTCCGACATTTATTTTGGATACGAAAAAATCCCTTTTGAAAAACGAAATCCAACCTATAAGGGCATTATGAGAAAAGAATTTGCCGATGCGATACGTTCAGACTAATTTTCTTGAGAAATCTTAAAATAGAATTGTTCATCTTTTAAGGGGATTAAAAATCCCTTCTTCTTGTATTTTTTAATAAGGCGAGGTAGTTCTTGATTGGGGATACCAGTATCTTCAGCCATAATCTCAATCATATATGAAGGAAATTTACTATAAAGTTTAGAAAGGTTAAGTAAGAGAGTTTTAAATTTAAGACGGTTATCCGGTTCATCACTAATTTTTTCTTTAGAATGAGACAATGTTAGACTATTGTTTTGAATACTTCTTGTGTCAATTATAAAATCGTTTTGTGATCTGAATTCAGGAACGGCTAATTCATTTTGTAACATTTTCACGGTATTTACAGCAAGTGTCATACCACGCACAATTTCACCTTCATTTAGAACGGATTTCACTTGGTGAGAACGCCCACATCGCAAGCATTTTTTAGTTTTCTGAGTGGTTTTCACATATAGGAACTGTTGACATTTTTTGCACGCGAAAATTAAATACGGAGTTTTGTCCTTTTTGAAAGCAGTTTCCTCCATATTAGGCAACCTCGTATTCTTTTTTGGAGTGCAAATATATATTCTTAACGATGAAATATAATTCTTCAGGAAGATCGATAAGAATAGCTTTCAAATCGTTATTTAAGCCCCAGTCTTTTATTTCTCTCTTAAGAAGTCGTTCTTCGTGTTGGTAATTCTCAGAAAAGTCAACAAAATCGAAAATTGAAACAAATAGTTTATATTTCTTACTCAAGTGAGAAATCTTCTTTAGCAGCGCCTCCTTTTCAAATTGATTTGGATCTAAAGCTTGGATTATGACGCGATCGAACATGGTAATATGGTTAATTGACTTCACAACCTCGAAATGTATTTGGTCGCGTTGAAGATTTTTTCTTATCCCGTATTTAACGGGAAGAGATTGGCTTATTTTGATTTCAGCCATTTTTTGTACTATTTCATTTGAGCTCGATGAATCTTGTAAAAAAGCTTGTAAATTACCTTGTTTTTGGTGAGCTTCTACTTTTCTGGGGGGTTCAGAATGCGGTTCTTCCAAAGGACTTTCTTCTACTATCATTTTCTTAGGAACTTTAGCGTAAGAAGTTCGTAGCTGTTGACCACTCTTAAGGTTTACGTTCATTTTTTTTAGCTTGCTAAGAGCGATGTGCATGTAGATCTCGTCGTGAGTGTCCTTACAATAAAGGATGATAACTTTTCCTTCACGATGGCGAGCAGTTCTTCCCTTTCTCTGAATAAATCTAATTTCTGATGCAACAACATCGTAGAAAATAACTAAATCGCATTCTGCTATGTCTAAACCCTCTTCTCCCACGTTAGTACTAACCAAGATATTGTAATGACCTTGTTTGAACTGTTCTAATATTGCTAACTGATTCTTTTGGGACATTCCTTTGTCATCCTTAGATTTAGTTGATTGTCCTACAAATCTAGCTGGCCTAATAACATCGGTATTAGTGGTTTTTAATTTTTTTACAATATTTTTGACTGAATCTCGCAACTTTACAAATACTAAAACCCTTGATTCGGGGTTGATTTTAAACTCTTGTAAAAGTAGCTTTTCGAGTACGTAAAATTTAGGGTGTATGAGTTGTTCTGGGGATAAATCTTCGTTCTTTTTTAATTCAATATAAATTTGATTTATCCTGTGGTCTGAAGCGAGTATTTTTACCGCCTTCGAGCTAGTTTTTTTTCGAGCGTCTAGTTTTACCTTTGTTAAATAGATCAGTAAAACATCTAATCCTTGTTGTTCTATTAATTCAAGCATGTGAAAAAGGATCAATGCTTGAGCGTTTACCGATAGTGCGCTGTAAACTCCCGTTTTATCTCCGTCTCCTTTGACCAATCTAATTAGCTCGGAGTTAAGCTTTATTAAGTCCTTTCTGATCACTTTAGTATACAATTTAACTGCTTTAACGCCTAGAAAACCTAGTTGAGAAAGGTATTGTAAGCGTTCTTCTAATAGAGTTTGAATTGCCATATAAGCGTCGCCCATGAGTTCGGTGAGATTAACGCCGATCTTGTACACATCCATAGGCTTTAAATATGTTTTCACATCTGTGTCTTTTCTCGTCCTAGTATGAATGTTTTTAAGTGGGATGTGTAGGTTTTCGCATAATATATTTATCTTTTCCTTCGACGAACCAGGGCTCGCAGTCAAACCTAAAATCGTTCCATCCGGATTTTGATCAACAAATTCGTCTGCGATGAGTGTATAAGCGTAATCACCTGTAGCGTGATGAGCTTCGTCGAAAACGATTAAACAGACGTTTTCTAAATTGTACTTTCTGTTAACCAAATCGTTTCGCAAAGTTTGGGGTGTATAAAAAATGATTTGATTTTCGTGAAATAACTCTACTCTTTTCTCAGGAACAGTTTTACCAGTTAAAACTACGAATTCTTCCTCGGGAATCGTCATCAAGTTTTTGAATGAGTCGTAATGCTGGTTAATTAAAGGTCTTGTGGGAGCTAAGACGACAATTTTGCTTTTAGGGGGAAAATTTTTTAAAGTCCCAGCAGCGACATAGACTCCGATGATTGTTTTCCCTAGACCCGTAGGGAGTACGACAAGTGAATTTTCAGATATACATTCTTTTGCTATTTTTAATTGGTATTCTCTATGTTCAATGTGTTTTTCCCGTAAGTACGATATCTTTTTCGCCGTGTGATTATCCTTTTCTAGTTCCATCATCTTCTTTAACTCCCATTAGGCGATCTGTATGAGATAATCCTCTACTTCTAATTTTGTAATTATTTTTTTACTTTTATTGTTATACGAAATTAACCTTCCTGTTTCAATTGCGAGCTTTGAAGGGTAAATTAAACCGTTTCCTCTATACTCGAAGAAATATGGATGGGTTTTTTTGAGATTCCTTATCTTCTTCGAAAGTTCCGTAGTATTGTGCTTGATTTCAAACCCCTTTCCTATTTTTACGTGCTGAAAGTAATACACTAAGTCGTTTAACACTCTAACTTCTTCTTGGTCAATCTCAATTTCTTTAGGCTCGTTTGTACTAAGATTTTTAACTTCCGATTTTAACTTTAAGACCAGAAAGGTTTTGTTGTTTTTCCACTTCTTATACAGATAGAACTCATCAAGTGACGTACTAAATAACTTTTGAAAGCGAAAAACGAGTTCTAAAATCTCGTCCAGCTCTACTTCAGATAAATGAAGATACGCTGCTAATTTACCGAGATTAAACACGCTTTCTTTCCGTGTTTTGAACTTTTCCAAAGCTGATATTATTTGATGTAACTGCTTAATTTTTACGCTCTGAGCCATTACTACTTATAGAAAATAAGAAAATAAAAAGAAAAAATTTTGATCTAAATTATCTTGAATGCTTCGCTAATCCTTCGTGTAATATAAATAAGCCTATTACAATAGAAAATATTGCTGCTGATGGTAAGAAACTAGCCCACGGCGCATCATACAAATGTACTCTTGCCTGACTAACAAGTCCGCCTAATGAAATTATTTGATAATCATGAAATCCTAAAAATCCTAGTGACGCGTAAAGGAGTATTGCAAATCCTGCAAATAAGGGCAAATAAGAGACTATTTTCTTTCCAATGGGAACGATCCGGAATTCTGTATTACCTATTATTCTTGTAAAACCAGGTATGAGCAATAGACCGGTCGTAAACATCAATAGTCCAAAAAGATTCCCAAATATCATAGTAGCAAGTAAAACTAGTAGTATTCCTGGCAATATGTAAAAAACCAAAGTTACACTCATGATTATTGTATGACCTATACGATTAAATTTACTAGCTAACAGCCCGAATATCAAACCTCCAATTAAACCAATAAGAACAGCTCCAGCTCCGAATATCACAGAACCACGAGTACCATATGTCACTAACGCAAACACATCCCTTCCGAATTGAGTTGTTCCAAAGGGGTGAGTTGGAGATGGAGGTTCCCAAGCTCCGACATAAACACCAGTAGTTTCTGCGTAAGTTAATCCCGATATTAGTTCTGGAAATATCGTTGCGAAAATAGAATTTAAAACGGCTAGTAATCCAATATACATTAGTGGAGATCGAACAATTTTATTCAGGTAAATCTTTAGATCACTTATAGCACTAAGATTAGGCTCTCTTTCCATTGGCTCCTCAACATCTTTTAACGGAAGTTGATTTTTATCCTTTACTAACCCATAAATGCTAAAGATTAAGTTAGAAACGATAATTGTTCCAGCATATAGCATGATAAACGCGAATAAAAATCCCTTGATCAAAAAGTAGTCCCAGTGTGTTAGAGCAGTTATAAAAATACTCCCGAAACCATATAAATTAAACGTTACGTCGATCAAGAAAAGATATGTAAAAATCGCACCGAACACTACGCTGGTTTTGGCAGTATGTGAAAAGATCGTCTTTTTCTTGTAGGAATCTTTCGCCCTGTTAGAGCTATACGCTCTCGTCATTAGCGCCGTAATTGCAACTGATAATACTATTGTGGGTAAGACATAATGCTCCCGGATATCAAGCGCTAATGGCAGATTCCCTGAGATAAATGCATCAAACATCATAAAACCCGTAATTAATGGTGGCGCGGGATTCATAGCGCTTTTATAACCTACAGCTGGAAACAACGGAAATAGATAACCAAGAGTGAACTGTAAAAACATACCAAAAAAGAATATCGGAACAGCGATACCTACAGCGCTTAATATTTGAATACCCTTTTTTAACCAATTACGTTTAGATCGATTTGATATTCTTCCAAAGACATATCCTAATATAATACCTATAACTAAGGGGAAAATAAGAAGTTCAATCGTGTGTGGAACCGATCTCATCAATAAATCGAATACAGGAGTTCCGGAACTAATAGAAGAAGAGACGCCCAAATTACTGACGAGAAATTCTCCAAGGTACCGTAGAAATCTGAAAAAAAGGGGATCGTTAAGTCCATATTGCTGTATTATCTGCTGAATCATTGTTTCATTAGGGGGACCAGGTGGTAAGAGTCCAAGCGCTATTTCTCTTGGAGTAAAGGCTGCGTACAGAAAAAAAAAAGTAACTACTAATCCAATATATAATAATGTGAATCCTAACACAAATGTCAGTATAATATTTAGACCGTGTTTTCTATCCAAGTTTTTCAACCTTTTATTTTATAATTCTTGTCTATGAAATTTTAGTACTATTATCTAGATTTCATTAGTTATAAATGTGAATGCAAAGTAATACTCTTTTCCCGATTGACTTACCACTAAAGAGGTGAATATAGATATTGTATCCTATTCGATTAATCCTAAATTATCTTATATTAAAGAAATTATAACATATCGAGTGTAAAAAAAAAGAATATTTGGAATTATTTTGCGATGGAGTTTAGCTTGTCTTTAGCTTTTTTGATGTGTTTCGTTTTCGAAGTGGTAATTACTACTCCTAAAGGCGCTCCTATCATCGTAATAATTAATGGAAAAGTTACGAGCGCGTCGTTTTCGAAACCGTCAATTGATTGCTCTCCAGGGATGGGCCCCGCTCCCGTATATGTGAAGCTCGTATCTGTTACATATTGGGAAGTGGAGTGATAAGGATCTTCCAAGTAAATTTCAAAATCGTAAATGCCGCTATAAGAAGGGCGATAAACTAATGTAAATTCAGTGCTTTGCAACCCATTTTCCGAAGTTAAAAACACGGTATCTATGTAATTGCCTGCCCTGTAAACATGAGCTAACATCGAACCGTCGAATATCGGTTGTTCTCCTGAAGCAAAGCGAAATGAAGCGTTTACGATTACTTCTATCCTTGACTCGGTTTTTGAGATCGAAATCTCGTAAATAGTATCGAAATTCGTGGTAAACGAGATAGGTAATTGTGCTATTTTAGTGCTTCCGTCATACACGGATAATTCTCCTATGATTGTCGGATAATTGTTCGGATCTACCGGGATATGAATTTCTTTTTCGTGAGTATTATTCATGGTTTGATCAAAAACAAATGTCCCGAGTTGTACGCTTTCCAGTTTTACCGTAGTGTACTGACCAAAATTAGACAGAATTATGTTATCTAAATCTACAGTAAAAGTATTACTGCTTCCTAAAGTGGTAGATTGGGAATATTTTGCGTTTATTCTTACTTGATCGTTCTTCGCCATTTCACATACCCACAAGAACGCTTCTTGTTCGAGGATAGCTCGTTCTGTAGTTAAGTAAAACTCGTGGTAAGTATCTGAGTAAATCGAATGGATTAGCGAATGCGCTTGGTCTACATCAAAAGCAATAGATAAGCCTAAGATATCTGCTATTTTATAACAATAATATACATTTTTCACGTTGGAATAGTTCAGGTTATTAATTACAAAATTTTCAATTTTATTCGCATCCAGGTTAAATTGATCAAGAGCTTCTAAAATGTAAATCGAAAAGTATAAGTTTTCCAAGTCTGACTCAACTGATTTTGAATAGTCTGCTTCGAAATAGAGCTCTGTGGAAGTCTCTATTATGTTTCTAACGATGTAAGTAGCAAGTGCTGTTCTATCAAAGCCCAAATCTGAAAAATATAGACTCGTAATAGAACCCAGAGAAAGAAAATCTGCGATAATCTCCATAGCCCTAGTCGAGTAATAGGAGTACTTCAAATAAATATAATCGTTTTTTCGCTCTGAAGAATAACTTACGTTGCTGATCGAGAAGGCTCCGAAGTTCTGGGTGTATAAAGGGTCTAGAAATTGAGAGTCAATTACAGCTTGTAAGACTTTATCCAAGTTATAAATTCCAGCAAAATCGTTCAGCTTAAAAATTTTAGCGAGAGCATTGAGGGTTTTGAAGATGTCTTTATTAGTACTTATCGCGTTTATTTTGTCTATGTATTTGTCATAACCCATAGAGTAATAATCGATTGGCGCCGAACGGAAACTCAGTGTAGAAATATCAAGGTTTGAACAAGCATAAAAATAGTAACTTCCCCTGAATTCTTTTATTGTATCTTCTAAAATATCGTATAATGCTTGAATGTTTAACTCTCCAATCCTATCAAAGTACTCATAAGACGATATAATCGTATGAATTAAATCTACCGAAGAATAATCTTCTGAGATTAGCGAATAGCCTCTCTCTTGTGAAAAAAGCCCTATAAAGGATCCGATCTCGTCTCTTTCGCTCATATCTAACCCTGAAAGAGCACCGATATTTGAGAGCGACCGGACAATTTGAAAAATATCTATTAACTCGTGATATTTAATCGTAGTAGACGCTTCCCAACCTCCACGATAAACTCGATTGCTTAGAAGAAAATTTATCACCTCGTTTCTGTCAAAGCCAGTAAATCCCGTTATATCGGATAACTCTAGATTAATCGAAGTAGCAACAATATTAGAATAATTAATATCCCAAACAGTTGAAGATATATCGAAATAAAACTCATCAGGATGATATAGAACTGTAAGATCCTGGTGAAACTTAGTTTTATCTATGACATCCACATAAGCAGATCCGAACGACTCTAATGTTTTTAGACAGTAGTAGGAAGTAAACTGGTTTGGTTCAGGTTCCAGTAATGAATTGAACAAAGGCTCGTTGTCGTTATAGAATCCCGTATTAGAATCCATAGACTGTAAACTCTCAATGTATGATACGATGTCATTTCTTTCTTGAGAATATTGGTTCCAATCAACACCAAGTAATTCGAGCGTGATCACCGCGTAATACGTATTGTCAGCTGTAGGAACCTTGAAGCCTTCCTCTATCGAGGAATCGTATGGCTTGCCTATAAAACCGTGAAGGTTGGGGTGATAGCAATCCCAAATAAAATTAATAATTTCGTCAGTATCTATCTGATTTAATCCGTTAAAGATGCTTAATGAAAGCACCGCGTAGCAGTTAACCTCTAACAAGGTAGATAACGGAAGATACTTGCGAGGAATTTCAGATGCTAAGTATCTTAATGCGTTCTCGTCTAAAAATTGATACGAACTCGAGTTATAGAAAGACATAATATAGTCGATTGCTCTCTGCTGATCGATCTCTTCAATTCTCTCTATTGCTTCTAATGTAGAAAGAGCGTAATAAGTTGCTTGCATAGAACTTGAGTAAATCTGAGGATAATACCCACTCGAGCTATAATTATCATTTTTTGAATCAAAGATGGTGTTGATAATGTCGAGATTAGTTGTATCAGAAGATTTTGGGAATTCATTACCAGGATAGATTTCATTATCAGGGATCGCAATAGATTTATTACTAACCGCTATAAAACAAGATAAAAATACGACCGAAATTACTCCAATTAATACTAATGATTTTTTTATTTGCATGTTACTTCACGTGAAATGTTTATTATAAGCTTAAAACTATACTGAATCCAGGATTTATAAAGGAAAAATTATTTTAGATTAGCTTTTTATTTTTATACATTATTGTACAAAGCTTATATTCAGTAAATCATATAATACTATACTGAAATCTAATTACAATTCGTTTAAACCCTATTAGAATTATAAAAATGGTGATATAAATATGGTTTTTATAATGGTTACGAGTAAATATCCTAACCATAAGATAGATGAAGTGACAAAATTATTTACAGAAAAAAAAGTTCCAGAACTAGCAGACTTTGTAAAACTAATTAATATATTTTTTCCCGCTGACTTCAATACTAGAAGTTATGCTCTTTATGAGGCTCCAAACGATAAATTATACGATGCAATGATATCTATATCAACCAGATATGATGGATATAGAAATATTGAAGGATTCAAGTATAAAATCGAACCATTAGCTACAGTTCAAGAAGTTTTACCAATGATCGGACTTGGTAAGAAGTAGATCATTCGAAAGATTAAGAAATTTTTTTTTAATTATTTTTTATTTATCGTAGAGTTCTTTATAATAATGATGGAGAATCCTACGAGAGAAAAAGAGAAAAAAAAGTAGGAATATATGTTTAGCATAGTATCGGTGGTCCTTTCGGATTGTAAAACTTAAATAATTCTATTTTCACTTTATCTTTAATATCAACTTTCTCTATCTTATGGGAAGGGTTTCCTTCGTCCTTGAAATGCATGTCATTTTGATGATCGTTATTTTTTTCGTTGATGATGGAGGACCCTAGCAATCCACTAATTCCTCTTACAAATAAATAAGAATCATTACTCTCACCTAAGCTGTTAAACACGGGTCTCGCGTTCCCTAAGACTACTCGGACCAAATCATCGCTCTCAGAATCTACTTCTGATTTATCATTCGTATTAATAATCGCAGTGTCGAGTACTCCTAATTTAGTCATAATGCTTTTTAGAAGATCAGCAGATTTTACTAAGCTTTTAAAACCGGAGACTTTAAACCTTTGCATTACTCTTTTTTCGACTTGTCTGTGAATCGTGGACATTTTCACATCTAATCTATTACAAAGAGCTGAAATGCTCACATTACTTTGCTGTGAACAGAGAAGAGTAATTGAAGTTACAAGTCCAATAATTACATCGTCCTTTGTATTCTTTATATTATCGTAAAATCGATTTAAAATCTTTTTTGATTGGTAGAAAAAAGACATCCCTAGATCAAAATGCTCAGTAACCTCTAATATCCTTTGAATTATGTACTCCTTCCTGTTTCGTTCTTTGTATTCAGGCCAAATACGCAGAATTGAAAATTTAAAGGCATTAAAATCTTTTTTAGAGATGTTCGTAACTTCCAGCAAATCTTTTTCGCGTATTGGTTTGCTGTTCTCTTTGTAATAAGCGTAAATTATACAAGGAATTAACATCTGCGGGCTTCGATATTTGGTTCCTTTTCCTAATTGGGAGCGGTTATACTTGAATTTTTCTAAAAGGGGATCAACATCAGTTAATGGAAAACCAAGAGCGGTTAAAATCCGTTTAATCTCAACTCGAGCTACTACGGCCACGCTTTCCTCGCTTGTCCGTAGCGAATCTAGTTTACTTAATCCCTCTATCCTGATAGAGTTCTTTAAACTGAATCTTTCCCGTTTGTATCCTATCTGGGTTTTGCCTAATACGGCGTGTTGAACAATATCTCTGTCATATGGTCGGTGATATTCTAACTTCTGGATTTCCAATACGACACCACAATCTCGACAGGTATATCCTTCTCGAGTTTCGATAACATCGCGTGAACCGCAAACGTCACAACATTCTAAAGGATTCTGGTTAGAATTATATTCTACCGAATCAAATTTTCCTGCTTTATGAGTTGCCATTTTTTCTACTCAACTTTTTTCAATTTTTTTTAATATTTTATTTTGCATGTTTCTTCAAACTAAGTAATTAAGATCACCAGTAGTATTTAAAAAACTATTGAATTTGAGAAAAATGAGGGACGATCTTTAAAAATGAATCGTTTAAAAATATAGCTGTTGAAATTTGAACTGCTAACCCATATTAATTCTCATAAAATTTATTATTCTCTGGGATAATGTTTCATATTTAGAAGATAGAATTTTGATTTTTTCATCAAAATCATGATTTTGCAGTTTTGTTGCCAACTAGTAAAAATCTTTTTTTGCGCCCGCCATCATTATAGCTTAATTTGTAAACATAAGAGTAATCTTAATGGAGATTTTGATTTAAAATAATCCAAAATATAGTAAAAATTGGAGTTAAAGAATTTATCCCTTTAAAACAATGAAATTTAGAAAATCTGACCTTACATCAGACTTCATTAGAATTAGGTTTAATTTCTTCGACTTTTCCTAAGTCTACCGATGTAATTACATATCATACTTGTATTTATTCTAATCATGTTATTGTGGTAAATGCGTTATAAAAAGCCCTTGAAATTTTTCTTTTATAAATCTTCGTTGGGTGAAGAAACTACCATTATGATTGAATTATTTTTTTGGCTTTTTGCTATGCTTATAACTTCAGTTGTGATTAGATCTTGGTATAATCACATTCATACTCCTGGGTTTAAGGTGGTGTTTAATATTATAGCTTTTATTGGGGTGTTTGTTCACGAAATGGCACATTATACTATTGGTAGTCTCGTTGGAATTAAGAAGAAAAATATTAGAGTTAAGTATCGTATTAAAGGTACAAGTATAGTATCTCCTAATGGTTCGGTGAGTACTCCAGAATTTGGACGTTATTCCTTCCTACAAACTTTTGTGTCAAGTTTTGCCCCTCTGTTTGTATCTACGTTCCTTTTTTTATTCTGTTTAGATATCATAATTCATATTCAAACTGAGTTTTGGATAAAGATAGTAGCATTCGTGTTCTCTATATCACTATTTATAGGTTCAGAACCTTCAGGGCAAGATGTAAGGTTAGTTGGATTGACTTTTAACAAAAACCCAAGATATTCATTATATCAGATCTTTTTAGTTCTTCTTTCAGGGTTACTTGTGTGGTTATTTATTGACCTCTATTTCATCGCTCTACCGTTTGAGGTATTGTATTATATCGAATATTTCTTATTTGTCGTGTTGTTTTACTATTTTCTAAGGAGTGTGTTTTGGATTTTTGGAAAAATAATCAAAGGAATAAGTGGTCCATATGGTAAAAGTACTATTTCAACTCCAAAAAATTTAACTCGAAAAAGAAGGCTGAAAGAATTTAAAAAACAAAAAGAAAAGGAGGCGCAATGGTAAGTGAAAATTGGAAGTTATTGTTTGGTCGCTATTGTGATTGCGATGTTAATGTTTTACCAGAAGGAACCCGTTTACACGTTAGTCATCTGTGGTGTCGGGCTGACCTTATATCTTTATTACAAGGCAAAAAAAAGCGGAAAAGGGTTACTTGGATCATTTTTTAGTGGACCTCAATCTTCTCAAGAGCGAAATTTCGACGATTTAGTGGCTTTAATGATGCTTCAGCAACTTATTTCGAGCAATCCCCAAACGAATACAGCATCTAAGCAAATCTCTGAAGACTCAAGAAAGCGTAGGGAAGCAATAGAAAAAACGCAAAAGGAAGTTTTGGATTTACTGAGCACCGATTAGATTATGATCGAGTTAGAAAATTCTGATTTTATTTCATCAATATATTCCATCTCACATAAAAACAAAAGCATTATATCAATCTCTGGCAAGTCAGGAACGGGTAAAACTACATTAGCACTTCAGATAGTTAGTAACATTTTGACTAGCGAATCGCCTTACAAAGGCAGCTGCGTCTGGCTTCAAGCAAGCGAACTTTTTCCCAAAAAACGGTTGGTAACGCTTTATAGAACGGCTCCTGAGAAGATCGATTACCTTTTGAAGAGTATATTTGTATTTCCACGAAGGAAACCATTCTCTAATTACAGGGAGCAGTCGACTTTTTTTGACGATCTCGGTGCGATTTTATTGCCATCTGATGCGAAATTTATGGTTATCGATAACATTTCCCATCACTTACGATTAGCGGCTTCTTTAAATTCAGATATAAAGAAAAGGACTATCCTTTACGACCAATTTTTTAACTCCCAGTTGTTTCCGTTAATTATGCGATGCCTAAATGATAACATAGTGCTAATATTACTTCACGAAGTTTCGTTCGATCCAGCTTCAGGTAAAACTCTACCATTTTTTAACAAATTATATTCAAGAATTCAAGCCGTTAGTATAACGCTTTCAAAAGGATTTAAATCGAATGTAAAAAAGATGGAAATAGTTTACGGAGATAGCTCAAATGGAACAAAATTTAACTATGAGATTAAAGATAATGGAATCTTGCGGTTGTAACTTTTATTTATCAGTGTTTTTAAAATTGACCACTATATAAAGGATAAATTTCTAACGCCGAATTTTTCTTTTCCTTTAAATACATAAGTCATAAATATAGTATATGATCAATGCGCCTAACCACGAGGTCTCAAGCAAGTTAAAATGCTCGATTTGTCGAGCCGACATAAAAAATCGACATAATGTATATCAATCCAGCTTAAAGTTTGGTATTATATGTGGTCTTTGTAAGCATCGTTTCTCAAACGAAGACATCGAGATGATTATAAACATGTTTTTCGCGTTTGGGGAGTATTTTGGCGCGCGTGATAAGTCTGAATTCTCTATAAAGGATGTAATCCTTGAATTTGCTGTAGATATTAACGAAGGAAAGGCTAATTTTCACTCGCAGAATGTTAGGATGTGGCATAAGGTTTTAACCTATGGGATTACCCCTCGAGAATTTTTAGAAGAACTTTCTCTTTATGTTGAACAAGACTAAATTTATATAGAGTTCACTCGGTATTTTAATTAGATAGAATCAAATTTTATTTCTCTACTGAAATTATTTTTATGTAATCAATAGTATGGCAGACGAAGAAATTAGAGACCAAATTACTAAGATAGCAGTCGAAATTGATAAAGTTGAAAAAATGGCGAAACAAAAAGAAAACTATGTTACGAACAAATATAATGAGGAATTTGATCCTATAATTAAAGACATTGGGGAACAATTACTTTTTCAACAAAATCAATTGAACGAAGTTCTTAAAACTCTTAACGAGTTAACGGCAAAAAAGAAAGAACTCCTTTCTGTAACGAAGGATTTGGAGTCAAAGTACAACTCATTGATGAGAGAGAAAGAAAAAATTATATATCAGCATTTAAAAGCGGTTGAAAAAGAAAAGAAAACCAAAACGAAAGATATCGATAACCAAATTAAAACTCTGGAAAAAGAGCTTAAATCGAGCGATAAGAAATAATATTTTTGCATTATACTATTAATAAAGGTAGAAGAATATGGGCGAAAGTGCGGTATTCCTTAAGGGTGAACGAATAGATCTAGTAGTTAAAAATATAGAGCATATTCAAACATATCATAAATGGGTAAACGATGCAGTTGTTCGGACCTATATAAGTGTGGAGCTTCCGGTAACTCTCGAAGTAATAAAGAAAGAGTGGTTTCCAGACGAAATAGAAGAAAAAAGTGTGTGGCTTGAAATTTGGCATAAAGAGGACCAGTTACCGATAGGAATGATAGGCTTTTTTCAAATATCTAACATTCACCGAAGAGCAGAAATAGGTATTTTTATAGGAGAACCTGAATATTGGGGAAAAGGAATAGGTCCTGAAGCTATCAATTTAATGCTTGATTATGGGTTTAACACTTTGAACTACCGTAAGATCATAGCGAGTGTTAATGCACCTAATACTCGCTCATTAGGAATGTGTAAGAAAGCTGGATTTATTGAAGAAGGACGTCAGAAAGAAATGGATTTTATCGATGGGAAATGGACTGATATAATACTAATAGCTATATTTAAGAAAGATAGAAAAGGGGAATAATGAATATGAAAACCACTTCATCAGCTCCAAAAATTTTTAACATGTTCTCTGGGATTATAATAATTGTACTTTCGATATTGCTTTTCATTTATTCAGCCGCTGCTGTTGTTTTTGTGTTATTAATTTTAGCTATAATAATGATTTTCTTAGGAATAACTCATTTAATGAATATCAGATCTGAAGTTCAAAAATCAAAAGGAGGAGGCTATCTTAAATTCAAAAGGAGTAATCTTATTTTTAATTATTTAATCGTAGCTCTCGAATTTCTTATGGGAATAATTCTCACTATTGGATTAATTTATGATCCTATTGGTACTGCAGTTATCAGCATCAGATTGGTTGGATTTGTCATATTTCTTATAGGGTTATCCATTTTATATAAAGGTTTTAAGAATTATGATTATAGCAAGGAATTTCGTTCTATTTTAATGTTGATTGGAGTAATAACGATAATTTTTGGTTTATTGATAGTATTTATTCCTGCTATTGGATTTAATATAGTAACTATAGTGGTAGCTCTGCCATTATTATTTATTGGAATAATTAGAACATTAAAAGGAATTTTAAGCTAATTATAAAAAAAAAGATTAACTAAATTTTTAATGATTGTATTCAAACGAAATTTGGTTTAATGATTGTGTGGTACCTATTGCAAATGATGTATCACCAAAACAATAAGATCTTATGAAAAAATTATCTAAACCGGTACTTTTTATAAATATAGAAGACTCTACTTGATGATTATCATCATTAGGATGTGCGATTTTAGCAACGCAATGATCAATTGAATTATTTCTATATAGATAAAACCAATATGTTCCACCAGTATCAAGACCATTCACATATAAAAGAAGTGTTAATTTATAAAAACCCTCCTTTAATAGCTTAAAATTCGTATTACTGTTGCTGACGGAGATATAATTAGAATCATTATACTGATTATTATCGAATTCAATTAGCCAAGCAGTATCAGTATTATATGGTGAGTAATCTTTATTCGTTGCCAGATCATCCCATAAGCCTACTAGAATTAGTCCATTATCTGGAGGATCAGGAGGATCAACACTCAGAAATTGATCGTCTATAAACATGTATCCACTAACACCTAGAGCTGCAAATGCTATGATCCCTAATAAAATCATCCCACCTTTTCTTTCACTCATATTTACCTTTACACCCTTTATTCTTTAAATACATATAGATAGTTATTTTTACAATATAATTATTAGTACATAATTAATATTATTGAATTTCAATGGAGTAGTCCACTACTATTAGATAGAAATATCTAATTGGGATTTCGCAATAAAGAAGAAGATTAAAAAAATACTATAAAATTTTTGTTTCGGAAGTAGGAGTTGGAGTTTTAATAACTAAAAATCGAAATATCTCATCAGATTCGTTTGCTAATACGTGAGAGATTTTAGCAGGGCTAAATATTAATTGATCTTTTGTAATTTCTTCTCTTTCTTTTCCAATCTCAATAACACCATCGCCTTCAAGAACGTAGAAATTTACATCTACGGGTGTTATGTGTCTTTTCACCGCTTCTCCCGGTTTTAGTTCGATATGAACGATTGTCGCGTGCTCGAAATTAATTAATTTTTTTACAGCTACTTTATGG
>JAHQWP010000170.1 GCA_029856235.1 Promethearchaeia archaeon | reverse complement strand
GAAGTTAAAGATTTAAGCATAGAAAAGGAGCAACATGTTGATGATTTATTAAGGTTTTTAGAGGAACAACTACCACAAATCGAAATTTCTCGAAGTGGAAACGAAATAGAAGTAGTAATGCCGCAACAAATGTCAATAAGAGCGATCAAATTGAGAATAAAAAAATTTTTACATCGCAAAAATCTTACTGAAAAATTTAGACCAATCTCATATAAAACTGCGGATAATCAAGGTTACATGATAAAAGAGAAGAGATCATTAGAATTAACTTATTATTAACATATCTTTTTAACAAATTATTATTGATTTTATAATTAATATCTTAGATGTGTTTATTATAGATATTAAAATCAAATCTTTAGATGACTTGGTAAGGTGTGCAAATCTTTCTAGTTTGTTGGAATTATCCGGATGGCCAAAACCCGGAAATGTCCACAGAACAAAAGATTTCGAGGATACTAAGTTTGAACATTTTTTAGCTGGAGTTACAGCCATACAACCTAATTTTAGGGAATTGTGTGAAAAAATATACAATTCCATTAAAAGTAATGAGCTGGAATTTACTACAATTGAATTAGGTCTTTTTTATAAGAATACAGCGATAGAAATGATGAAGTGGCAGTCTGGAGGTAACGTATTACTCGGACACATACTTATCTTAGCTCCATTAGTTTCCGCTGCTACAATTTGTATGAAAACGAACAAGGTTAATATTGAAGATTTTGAAATTATAGTGAAGAAGCTTATAGAAAATACTACGGTTGAAGATACAGTAAATTTGTATGAGGCTATCAGAACTTGTAATCCGGGAGGATTGGGAAGAATAGAAAAATATGATGTTTATGGGGAAAATTCAATAAACGAGATAAGGCAGGACGGTATTACGCTAAAAAAGATTTTCGAGCTTTCAAAAGATTATGATTTAATAAGTAGTGAGTATTGTAATGGATTTAATATTGTTTTAAATGAAGGTTTACCTTACTTCATTGAAACCTTTGAAAATTCTCAAGACATTAATATCGCTACTGTGAATACTTACTTAAAATTGCTCAGCAACCATTTAGACACATTAATAATACGCAAGTCGGGTAAAAAGGATGCTTTGGAAGTCTCCAAAACAGCTTCAGATATCTTGAGCCATGGAGGTATCTCAACTAAAAAGGGATTAGATTTAACGACAAAATTTGATAAAGATTTACAGAAACAAAATGGAAAACTTAACCCTGGAACGACAGCTGATTTATTGGCTGGAATAATATTTAGTGCTTTAATATTTGGATTAAAGTTCTAACCTTTAAAGATATATTTGTTATCAGATGATTATATAAGTATATAAAAAATGGAGTAAAAATAATGCAATTCTGTGATGAATGTGGTTCCATGTTGTTCCCGTCAACAGTAAATGGGACAAAAGTATTTAAATGTAAATGCGGTGCTATAAAACCTCTTTCTGATACAAATTCCTATAAAATAAAAACCGTAATTGAACAACCGGTTAGAAATGAAGTAACAAATCTTTCTGATGTAATGAAATGGAAAGAAGAAAATCTAAGAAGCTCTATTAAAGATTTTAAATGTCAAAAATGTGGTTACGATAAAGCTCATTTAGAAACAAGGCAAACGAGAAGTGCAGATGAGGGTATGACTCATTTTATAACTTGTTTAAGATGCGGAAAAATGAGAAAGATAGGCTCCTAATTAGCCTGTTAGTTTTTTAATTAAATCTGATTTTCCAATATTGTTATTAAATTTAATTTCTAATGTTTTGCTGGTTTTCTTCATTCCTGATATTATGTGAATTTGATCTGAAGCAATGTTTATTTTTTTTTTTATTAGATTTATTAATTCTTTATTAGCTTTGTTCTTAAAGGGCTTAGATTTTAAAGTGATTGATAACCAAGAGTCTGTATCAGAATACGGTAATATTCCTTGTTTAATAGAATTAGTTTTAACTTTTACTCGCAATAAATAAGTATTATTCGCTTTGATTTCAAGAAAGTCCATAAAACTTTTTCCCTTTTTTTAGAGTCAGATATAGTTGTCAATTCTTTCCATTAATAGTTTAAAAGAAGGTACCGATAATCTTATTCCTCCAGCTAATTTGTGTCCTCCTCCAGTTCCTCCAAGCTTTTGTTTGATCGTATTGATGACTTGGTTTACGCCTTTGCGGTCGCTTTCGAGGTATTTTCTAGAGCATCTAATGCTTAGTTTAACCATTTGAGTTTTTTTTTCAAGTCCACCAAAAAACAGCATCTTCGAAGGCTCTAATAACTCATTCACAGAGGTAAAACTTGCAGTATCAGACCAATTACTCGGGGGTATTTTACTGTTTCCAGCATCAATAAATATCGTATTTTTAGTTTCATAGCGAGGTAATTCATTTGCCAAGAGCTTTAAATTCTTTGATAAACTACTAATATATTCGTAATAAATTTCTTTTGCATACCGGGTTATTGATTTTTGTTGTATTATTGAAATTGCGGCACTAATATTCTTAAAAGATAAAATATTCAATAAAATCGCATGTTCAAAAGCAAATTTCAATAATCCTTGTTTTTGAGGTAGTATAGCATAATGACCTAGCTTAATGTTAGTATTTTTGCGAATAATTTGTATTTCATTTTGATCGAGATCAACCACTTTTTTATTTGGGTTTATCCCAATCTTGTTAAGAAATGTTTTGATTTTTTGATCATCCTCACCTCCAAATCCGCTTAAAAAGGGTAAAATACTATACTTCAAACTACTTTTTATTGAGTTATGCATATTTCCGAATAATATTAGCCCCTCTTTATCAATAACGAGTTCTTCATCACAGATTTCTTGATAAATATCTTTGTTAAATGATTTAAGTTTCTCCATTGATTTTAAAGAATCACCTGCAATTCCAATAACAGCTAGCCAACCTTGTTTTATTATTGATAAATTTATCTTTTTTGCAAACATATACGCTAAAGTAGCTCCGGAAACATGATCAAGTCCATCAAATCCAAAAATTGTAGGATTTACGAAAAAAAGATTTTCGGGGAGTTCATCCAATACTAAATCATAATCCACTTCGTGATGATCGAGGATATAAAAATGTTCCTTTCTATTCTTAATAATAGGGATCAATTCTGCTAGATTAGAGCCAACATCTGTAAAAATCAATGCTGTCTTATTACCAGGAGTTTTGGGTAAGATCCCCGAGAGATAATTTGCCCATGACACAGATCGATTATATATAAAATAATCATAATTTAAGTTCATTTTATGGAGTAAATTTTGAATAATTTGCAAACTGCTAATACCATCTGCATCATTATGGGAGATTGCGATGACATTATTGTAGAGATTATGAGAATAATCTTCAAAAAAATCTACAGCATTATTGAGACTTTCTAAAAATTTGTTTCGATCTGGTTTTCGAGCCATTTAAATCAATTATTACAATTTTCGTAATTAGTATGTTTAATTTGATATGAATAGAAAAAAACCCTGTGTTAATTTAAATTTTCTAATATATGATATTGTTAAAAACTTGTTTTACGCGTATGTATGCCTTTTTTAGATGATATGAATACAATAGAAATATATTCAATAAATATAAATATTCGTATCAGTAGACAATCGTGGAAATTGAAGTAAAAGTTAAAATCAAAAGAAAAATTAATTAATTTTGATTAATTTTTTGTTTAAAAAATGCTTTTTAAAAAAATAATGATGGACAATAAACTCAAGAAAATTACTATAATTTCTATGTTATTCTTAATATCATTAGTTCCAATTGCTTTTATGGGTGAATCATTTCAACATAATACGCTGGAAAACAATAAACAAACAATCGAAACCAATCTAAATACAAATTTATTTTCAACAGAAGATTACCTTCCAATTCTAGATGCACCACTACAAGGTCTTGGAAACATTTCAATATCTAAGCTTACATTTGACCAAGAGGGATTTATTAATGAATCAGGAGAATACCCAAACTTAGTCGACGATTTAAGTTCTGGAGCGTTAAATATCACTTATTTAGGCACGAATTATCTAGAAACTGTTGAAATAGCACAATTTAATAACCTTGATGAATCTTTACCGCAATCAGATAAAATAACGGTTTTGTTAAACGAATCCATTAGCGTTCAATATAATAGTTCCATAAATAATGCAGAAGGATATATGATTTATAATATGCTATTATTTCCGAGAACTCTTAAACATGTATTTATTCAAAATCAATCTGATCCAGATATTGTTGAACTTACTGAGGAAGACTATTCTATTGATTCTCATGATTTTTTGAAATTTAATTTTGAAAACTACTTCCGTACGGACTTTCATAACTTCTCGATGTATTTTATATTTGAATACGATTTGCTTATTCAAGGTTGGGAATTATCTCAGAAGTCAGAAGAAACTCTAACAATAACACAACAAGAACAAACTTTTAGTCCATCATTTTATTACAATTTTACAGCAACAGGTACAAAACATACTAGTAATTGGACTGAAACTCCAACGACACTAGCAGATAACCTTGTTGTCGAATTAATTATCGATCCTCTTGATAAAGATTTATTTTATGAACATACACTTAAAATTAATGATCAAGATATTATTGATTTCTTAGTACCAGATAAAAGAATTAATGTCACGATGTCAGCTGACGCGAAATTATTTTCTTTAGATTTCAAAGCGAATTTCACTTTAAGATTTGAAAATCCCGTTGATTACAGCTGGGCAATTGATAGGTTATATGGGGATAGAAATATCAGGCAAAGAATTTACTTCCCTGCCTTAATAGCTGGTCCAGAACATATATTTCTTAGTGATGTAATATTAATTGAAAAAACCATCATATCAGATCAAATCATAAAAAATAGCTCTGTTTTTGAAAGAAATGTAAATTATTTCGATGTAATAGAATTTGTTACTCAAGAAACAATAGAAAATAGTCTTATTTTTACAGATAATGCCGTAAAAACGCAAGGTTTAAAGATAATAGTCCCGTATCTAATCCTTGGTGAAATTAATCCATTCTCGATAAATTATGACGCTACAAATGATCTTAAAATCATTATAACAGACAACACCCGTATGCCCTTAGTTGGATATAGGGTTGAATTAATATATTACGGAAAAAAATACGGTACTTACATCTCAAATGATTTGAACCAACCTATGGCTAAAACATATTCAGATGAAAATGGATTAGCTTTGATTGAAAATGTTCCTAACGGAAATTATTCTGTTAGAATTTATCAAGGAAATACATTAATATCAGAAACATTAATCAACACTTTCAGAGAGGTAAATTATTTTATTACCGATATACCTCACTTTCCCCTTTGGATTTTAATATTTGGGGGAATAAACGGACTATTGTTTTTGATAGGGTTAGTCTTCTATTTTAATTATATGAAACGTTCATAATAAAAATTGATAGTAATTTTCATTGATAACATTGAGAATTTCTTAAGTTTTTTAGAAAAACGCATAATGGATGAAGTGTTTTACGAATTTAAGGAGATTAAAAAAGATATAGACTTAACTTTAAGCGTTAAAATTGAGATTATTCTTCATTTTCTCGCCAAAGTAGGGGATACATTAATCCTCTACGAAACAAGGCAAACAATTCCAAAACCAGTTAATTCTGATAATGATTCTATTGTAATTGATACACTAAAAAAAATATTTGATCAAATTGATGTCTCCCTGAAGTTAATAAAGGGAAAAATTAGAGAAATTTTCCTATCATATTCTCCATAAATGCTAAGAAAGAACAATTTTTTTATCTATTTTATAAATTCTTTACCATAACCTATTAGTCGATAGCGTCGATTGATAATTCTTGAAATTGCAAAAACAGAGTTTGCTGGAGCGCATATAGGGGGATTTAAACTAATGATATAGGAATTTTTTAATATTTTTACTACAATTCCCGCTGTTTTCTCAGTGCCAACGACTAGTAAAAGCTTCTCATTATGTTTAAGTAGTTGAACTTTCATTTGAACTTCTGATCCGAGAACTCTTTCTAGTAAATTAACCTTTAATTCAACTTCGGATATTACTTCAGGTAAAGTATCAGGTATACCTACTAGATGGCCTATTAAAGAATCTCCCCTTGTTAATGCAGGATCTAGTTTAGTGCCTAACCCAATTAGACCCCCTGGTTTAGCTTCGGCTAAGGGATTGCTTCCTTGGCTAATACTCACTATTTGAGTTTTTAATGAATTATATTTGTTTTTAATCCGAAATCCCGGTCTAATCTCAATTTCTTCACCAACTTTAACTTTCCCTTTTAAAACAGAACCTCCTATAACTCCGCCATTCAATTCGTGGATTTGAGTACCAGGTCGATTAATGTCAAACGATCGAGCAACTAGGAATTGAAAATCGTCCTCTTCATTAATACTTGGAGAAGGAATTATTTCTTCAAACGCTTGAACTACTAATCCAAGATTGGCTCCAAAGACCGCAGACACAGGGATAATGGGTGCTTTGTCTGCTATTGTGTCTTTTACAAATGCTTTAATTTGGTTGTAGTTTTCAAGCGCTTGCTCTCTTGAAACAGCGTCAATTTTATTCTGAATTATTATTATGTTAGTGATACCCGCGATATTTAACGCAGCTAAATGTTCTCTGGTTTGTGGCTGAGGACACACTTCATCAGCAGAAACTAATAAACAAGCACCATTCATCAAAGAAGCACCACTCAACATCGTAGCCATTAAAATTTCGTGACCTGGTGCATCAACAAAGGAAATATTTCTTCTAAATTCTAAGGTGTTTGAACAGTTTGGACAATTAAATCTAGGTTTACCTTTTTCTCTAGCAGTTTCTGCCATATAATAGGTAAGATATTCGTCACATTCTGGACAGTGTAATATAGTGGCATTTGAATATCCTAATTTAATAGAAATTCCTCTCTCTTGTTCTTCTGAATGCCTATCTGTCCAATCACCCGTAAGGGCTTTGACTAGTGTGGTCTTTATAGGAATTGTCGAAAAGACTAATTCATTCCATGATCTACATGGCCCACTAGTCCTATATTACATTCAGCTTGCTTCTTTATTAGTTCTTTCAAGTTTGTGCTTTTTGGCGGCTTAGTTTTTCTTGTTACTTCTGCTTTTTTTACCGGTTTCATTTTAACTTCCGGTTTTGAAATTTTTACTTCTGAAGATTTCTCATTCAATAATGATTTTGCACTTTCTATAAATTTGGACGCTGTTGCTTTACCGACACCTTTGATTTTAAGTTTCACAAGATCCTCTGGTTTGGAAGAAGCTAAAATTTCAACAGATTTGATGCCTGCCTCTTTTATTTTTTTAGCTGTTTCAGAACCAATTCCTTTTACATCTTCTAATTGATAAACCATAATAGATTTAGTTTTTTATTATAATTATTTCTTACTAATTATCTAAAATTTATTAATTCTCTTTAGATAAAAAGTAACTACTCTTCTCCCCATTCATCATATAACCTTTTAATTGTATTTCTTCCTACCCCATATTTCTTCGCTAATTGAGTAAGGGAATATTTTTTGATGAGTAATTCTAAATTTTCCTTATTTCCTATTTTAATTTTCAACAATTCTCTTTTATTTAAGTATTTTGTATTGATATTCCATTCATTCATTAAATTAATGAGAGTTTTGTACCCCGTTTTGAGTTCTATAGCAGTTTTCTCTTTTCCCTTTAATTCAATCATTTTTTTTAGATTTTCTTTAGTTTTTATTTTTTATTTCAATTTTTCAACAGCAGATAAATTCTTCACATTAACATTCCACTCATTAGTTAGTTTATGCAAAGTATTGAAAGAAACTTTCAATATTTTTGATAAATTTTCTTTTCCATATGTCTTGATTAATTGTTCTAGTTCTTTTGGACTTCCAATCTTGCTTTTAAGAGTTTCCATGACATGCTTTTGCTCGCTAAACTTTTTTCTTTTCCTTGTAAGAGAATAGGATGGGAGATCATCATTTTGTTTAATAAATTTGCACTTAGAGCAAACTCGTATATAGGTTTCGTCCGCTTAATTTTGAATTTTAATTCTTCAGATATATCGTCTATCTCACGCTTTCTTATCTCCATTTTTATCTTATACACATTTTTAATTTGTTGTAGAGCAGAGTAATTAGTAGAGTAAATACACGTACCACCTTCTTTTCCGTCCCCATCGTATAATCCTAGTAATAAGGCATATGATAAATTATCATTTTTTAGGTCAAAATTTAGTTCATTTCCTTCTTTAAATTCCCTAAATCCCAAGTTTTCAAGATCTTGAAACATAGGTTTACATGTGAAAATGATATAAACAACAGGAAATTTTTTATTATTAAGAACTCTAGTTCTTTCACCTATTTTTTCAGGATTTAAACCAACAGCGCGACAAAATTTGACTAAATGATTTCTATCTTTATCGGAGATTTCTATAGAAATTTGATATCTTTTTCGTGAAGGATCATTACCACTTGTGATTGATCCATCAGAACTTAGAAAGCCAAACCAATATGTTTTTTCAGTCGAATTTAACTGTTCAAAAAAACGAGATTTTAAGTTTGGATTATATTTTTTCCATTGTTCGTGATAATAGTCTTTGAGATCTTCATTTATATGACGAAAATTCTCTAAATATTTTAGAAGTAATTCACTAGAAGACCCAAATTTATTTTTAACATTCTCTTCTGCAATTTTTAATGTTTTTAGGGAAAACTTATAATTCGGATTATAATTTGGATTATTAGAGTTCCTTATTTTAGATAAAATATGTTTCAAAAAATGTTTTCCTTTATTAAAAATAATTATACTAATACTTTCTAAAAGCTTAGTCTTTGAGAGATTTCTAAACAGATCATCAAAATCGGGAACATTTTGTAATAGATCATTGATTAAATCTATTGTTGTATATGGATTTTGCTCAAAATTTGCTGTTAACATGTCTTATTTTATCTATGATAAATATAAGAAGATGATTTTCTATTTAATGAAACAGAGGTAGTCAATTTAATAGAAGAACTTAAATTAATCTCTTGTTTCTATCGTTTTAATGGCGCCGGCTTTCTTCTCAAGCTCTTTATAGGAAACCCTTAGAAGACTATCAACATAAAAGGTTGATATTTTTCCACAGGATTCGCTTTTATGAAGAATATATACTGGAGCGGGATAATTAGTTGAATTGATATCATTTTCGTCAATGCTGAAAACTATTCGTTGGTTACAATGAGGACAAGAGTTAAATCTAAGAGGCATGATAATTTAATTGTTTTTTATATAATAATTGTTTACTTATTTTTAATTTGTTATAATATAAGCAATTATATTTTTACATCTAAAAAATATTATATATCAAGTCACTCTTTATTAATTTGATTCTATATGGGGAAGCTCGGATTAAATAAATATGGGCTAATTATCCTTATTATTATCATACTAAACCCATTTATTTTTACGAGCGTTAATGGTCAATCGGATGCAAGAAACTTGAAAATTACCGCAACACCCGCAATTAACTTGTCCCAATTACCAGTAATCAATTACACTGCGTTAGATGCCGCTTGGAATGATCAAAAAATCGAAATGTTAATTATCGTGAATGACTCAAGCTTCCTAGATGCAGTTACCCCTTTAATGGAATGGAAGAACGAGAAAGGAGTTAAAACGATCATTTTATCTAATTATTCATCTTACGAGGGGAGGGATAAAGAAGAAAAAATCCGAAATATGATAAAAGATTTTTACGAAAAGGAAAAAATTCAGTGGGTTCTTCTTGCTGGTGATACTGAAGAAAATTTAATCCCTATAAGAGAAGTATATAACCCAGATGTTGTTGAAGTAGGCGGTGAATCGGAGTACTCTACTTGGGACGACGATTATAAACCAACTGATTTTTATTATGCTGATTTAACAGGTACGTGGGATGATAATAACAATAGCGATTGGGGAGAGTCTGCCGAATATAATGGAGAAAATGATGAAATTTCTTGGATTCCTGAGGTTTATGTAGGTCGTTTACCAGCTAGCAATCCTACTGAGCTTTCAGTAATGATCAATAAAACCTTAAAATATGAGACTGATCCGTATGTTGGAGATTGGATGAATAAAATGCTCCTCGCAGGAGGTATATCTTCATATTCTCCTCCTGAGGACGAAGCACGCCTTACAGAGTATATTTGGGAGAATTATGTGATTGACGAAGTTAATTTTACACATCTTGCAAAAACCACATCTTCTTTTACACCAACCATTCCTTTATCTCCAAACTCGCTTGGTTCTCTTAATAGCACGAGTTTTCGTGATGAATTTGATTCAGGGTATTCAACGGTCATAATTGCTGGACACTCAGATCCCACCCAAATAACGGATGATAGCCACGAAGTATATTACAAGAATACAGATGCTCTATTAAGCAACAATACAGACATGCCCTCCTTATTTTACGCTGACGCATGCACAACATCCTCGTACGATAAAGGAGATAATAGTATTGGAGAAAGCCTAATTAATAGAACTGGCGCCGGAGCGATTGGATATATTGGCGGTCTACGCGTCAACTGGTATTATGATGACGATGAAAAATTAGAAAAACTTAACAGGGCTAATGCTAAACTATTTTGGAGAGAATTTTTTGTAGAAAAAAAATTCCAACAGGGAAGAGCTTTATACGATTCTAAGGTTACCTATATGAATAGCGATTATTTTGTGAGAGGAGAGGCTTCAATGATACAAGAGTGGCAACGTAAAAATGTGCTTACTTATAATTTATTAGGAGACCCCGAACTTGATGTGTATACAAAAGTTCCTGCAGAAGTTCCAGATTATTTTAGCGGAAATATATATGAAGGTCAGTGTTTATCATTTCAAGTTAAAGATAATTTTGGGAGAACTGTTCCAAGAGCAAGAATTCATTTAAGAACTTTAAGTGGAAAGTACCGAACAATTTATTCTGATGTAGATGGTCTTGTAGAATTTAGATTACTATCTGAAGCATATGAAAATTACAGCGTAATAATAACAGGACACAATGTAGTCCCTTCCTACTTTAATTTTACTACACTACCCGATACTGACATGCCTGAGCTAAATACTGTTAATTACGGCCCTATAAATCCTACAGCAACGGACAATATTTTATTTTCCTTTAATGCAAGTGATAATCACTCGGGAATTGAAAGCGTATTCTTATTGCTTTCGAAGAATAATTTTTCAGACTTTTCATTAACTAGATTATTTAATGGTTTCAATGAGAATAAACAAGAGTTTAATGTTACTTTAAACAAATTAGAACCAGGTGAATATTCATATCTTGTTATAACGAGAGATTATACAAACAAAACTACCATATTTTATGAAGATAATTTACATTTTTCAATACCTAAACTATTCACTGATTTCGTGCTTGTAGTTGCTTCAATTATGATTATTGGTTTAGTTGGAATCTCTATAGTAGTCGTGATAATTGGAATGAAGAGACATAGTAAGAACGTTAAAAATTTTCTGCAAGCCTAATAAGTTGAATACATCTCCTTATAAGTTTAACGATTTGTTATGAAAAAGTTTAATTACTAGTCTTTACTATTTCTATTACTTACAACCCCATAAATAAAGCATTTTACTATAATATAGCCAAACTTATGAAATGGTTGTTAGTGGTGTTTTTAACCACATTATCTCGTAGCGATTAGCTACAACGCCGGAAGTTAAACTGTTTTGCGTTGCAAATAGTACTGTAGTTGAAAATCTATGGGAACTTGCAAACTGTAGCTTCGGCTACGGTCATGGTAATACAGGATAGTACCCGGTACCATCCGAACCCGGAATCGTAAATGTGGTTAAAGAATATCACTGAAATCGTTATTTCTTTATAAATAATGTTTTTAAATAATACATTATAAGATCTAGTAAGAGTTAATTAATTCTATTTTGAAGATTTACATGCCTGGAAAATTTGTAAAAACATTAAAGACAATTGGAAGATGGTGGTTTATATTTCTAGTTGCTATAATTCTTATCGTTTTTTTGTTTAATCAATTAGCTGCTATAATAATCACAATTATAACCATAACCCTATTCGCTCTTTCTTACGTTCCAACTCGGTTGTTTTATAGAAAACTCGAAAAAAGTCTAAATAAGGTCGAATCTATTGATGATAAGACGCTAGCAAGAAAACTTAAACGACCACTAGCTCAAATACAGGAGAAAATGTTTAAATTATCAAAAAAACAGAACAAGAAGAGTTCCTTAATAATTTTCTCTAACGGACACTATATTTTCTACAACGAGATGATAATTACAAATTTTAAGTCGTATTATAATAAAGGCTTAGGGGAAAAAGAGACTCTCGAAAAATTAAAGAAATTCGATATAAAAACTAGAACCGAGATTAAAACCATTGAAGAAACCTTAATAAAACATGAAAGATTGGAAGATAGAAAAGTCTCTGTTAAAGAATATAGAGATAAGAAAAGATATTCATAAATATATTCTTACTCCATATTAGTCTTCATAATTATTAGCCACTTTAATGACTGTGCCTTCTACCTCTAATGGTTTACCATTACTATCTCTTATTAAGTGAGAGTTTAATTGAACAGTTATTAATTTTCCATTAGGTATTTTAAGTTGTGTTATGAAGTTTTTTATGTATCCGTCACCTAATAACTCACGATAATATCTTTCGTGGTCATCAGGATCAGCGAGAAATTTTGACGATTGAGTGCCAACTAAAGAAATATCTTCATCTATATCTAAAATTTTGTTTAATGCTGCATTATGCATTAGTAATTTGCCTTTGTATTCTCCCTTATAAAAACCAACATCTAAATCGTTTAATATCTTTTTGTAATTTTTCTTAGATTCTCGTAATTCTTTAGTTCTTTCTTCTACTTTTTGAATTAATGTTTTATTTAACAACTTCAGATTCTTTTCCGATTGAATTAACGTTTCTTCCATTGATTTCCTAGTTGTAATGTCCCTTAATATCACAATAGCTAATTCTGTTTCTCCTTCCAAATTTGATCCCGCTGTACTTGAAGAACACCAAAAATAAAACTTTTCCCCATTAATTGTGGCGAGATTTCTTTCATTTTCGTGAATTTTCCCATCTTTAAACGTTTTAAGAGCTATACATTCCGTGCACGACCTGATCCGACGAGAAAAAACTTTATAACATTTTTTTCCAGTTATCTGTAATCCAAAAAGAAGTTTAGCGACATTGTTAGCCCAAACTACATTATAATGATTATCTACGAGGTAAATCGCTTCGGTTAAGGATGAAATAATTCCGGCGAGCAATTGGTGACTTCCTTTGAGCGTTTCCTCAGCCCACTTACGATCTAGCGCGTTTCCAATAATTTCAGATGTAGTGCGAAGAATATCAAAATCAAATTCGTCCCAGTTACTTATTTGATGAATATTATCGAAACCTATATATCCATAAGATTCGCCTTTAATTTTTATAGGAAAAGCGAGTGCTGAATTAATATTTAACATTTCTAATTCTTTTTTAAGGTCATCCATATCTTCTGGTAATTCCGAAGAATCTTTTATATGAATAAGATCATTCTTTCTACCTAGCTTAAAGATCCATGGAAACATAGACGGGCTTATATCTGCTAAATTTATCATTTGTGGTTCAATTCCTTCAGCACACCATTCTTGAATATAAAATTCGAGGGCATTTTCTTCGTTAAAAAGTAGAATATAAGCTCGTGTGGCGCCAATTAACATTCCCATCTCAAGTAGAGATTTGCTTATTGCTTTATCGATATTGTCAGTACCAATTAACCTAGATGAAATAGTAGAGATGAATTTTTCGTTCTCTAATTTTCGCTTAACTTTACTCTCGAAATTCTTGCGCTCTGTAATGTCAATTATAAATGATTGTATCATTGGTTTGTCATCGATGTTTACCAAAGACATGTGATTAACAATCCATGATTTGCTGCCATCTTTTTTAAATATTTCAAATTCAGAATGTTCTATTGGTTTTTTTTCCGTTACATGGGATAACCTTTTTTTAAATAAAGGAATCAGAGTAGGAGAATAGATATTTAAATTAAAATAGTTTTTTCCTATTAATTCTTCCCTCACATAACCAAACTGATTCACCGTAGCCAAATTGCAATCAATTAACGTACCTTCTAAATCCGTTAGTACAATGGGTATAGGAGACCGTTCAAAGAGTAGTTTATATTTTTCTTCAGAATTTTTAAGCTTTTTTTCTGCTAATTTCCATTGTGATATATCCTTTGTGTGAACAATAATTAAATCGGGAGGCAGATAATAAAACCTAAGTGAAACATACACTTTTTCTCCCTTAGTCCTCATCAAGTATTGAGATTGTATAGAAACATTTTTTTTCTCCTGATAGCACTTCTCTATTGCTTCTAAAATATCGGATCTATCTTTATGAACTTCAGAAGCTTTCTCGTTTAAATAATCTTTAACTTTTCCCTCGGTTACTTTTTCAGCTGCTTTGTTATAGGCTATTAATACAAAATCATTTTCTTTCTTTTGCCATACATACGAGGGAATAGGAATACTATTAAATAACTTTCTAAAATTTTCCTCTAAAAGAAAAGATTTGATCTCAAGATTTTTCATTGGATTCTCGTCTTACTAATAGTTCTATTATTATTTATTTATTTCCAGAATCGAGTTTAATAAAAAAAATTTAACAGAAGTCTGACTCAATTAATATTTCATCAGATGTGTATTTAATAATATGTTTGTAATGAGATCATCTAAAATAAAAAAAAAAGTTAATTTAGCTTAAATCTCCAAATCTCCAAAGTTATAGTATTTTCTTACGGGTTTCTTAACGTTCCAGACGCACTCCAATCCTTTAGGAAATTGGACTAAGTCTCCCTTTTTAAATTCAAGTTTCTCGCCAGTACTACTGTCGGTAACTTCTACTTCTCCATCTAAAATATAACACGTTTCAGTATCACTGTATGACCAATCAAAAATGCTCTTTTCTTTTTCCCAAATGCCCCATGACTTTACTCCTAATATATCTAACTCTTCTTCAGATGGTAGTTTCTTTTTCATATGCAATACACCCAATTGAAATCTGTTTAAAATAATTTGAAATTTTTAATCAATTATAAGAAAGAATAGATTAAATAATAATTGTTTAATCCCGCCTTGAATTTTTATCCTAATCAAGAATTTTTCATAGAATATTAAAAAAAACATGTTAGATATTAAATTTAGTTAAGAAGATAATAAAAACTTAAAAAAGAAATAGAATTTAAATTTACTTAAATCAAAAAGGTAAAAAATGAAAATTATTATTAACTAATAAAATAATATTTTTAACTTTAAATCAAAAAATTAAGTATTATTATCTTCAAATTTGTTAGTAATAGCCATCAATCTATCAAAGAATATTAATCACGCGAGAAATCAGGAAATATGAAAAAGTTTATCTTAAAAATTCTTTTAGCGGGAGAAGGCGGTGTTGGAAAAACTACGCTTCTTCATAGATACGTTGAAGGAAAGTTTAGTGCTGAAACACGTATGACTATTGGCGTAGAGTTCTTTCTGAAAGAGGTAGAAATCGACAGTCATTATTGCACACTCCAATTATGGGATTTTGGTGGCCAAGAAAGATTTAGATTCTTATTAGAAAGTTATGTTTTAGGTGCAAAAGGAGCTTTATTACTATTTGATTTAACTCGCCCTATTACATTAGAAAAACTAGAAAATTGGGTAGGTATTTGCCGAAGAGGGGATCCAGATTTACCAATTCTCTTTTTAGGCACTAAACACGATTTATCAAACGACATAATGGTTACTGACGATTACGCACAAGAATTTAAAGAAGCATTTAATTTATTCGATTATTTGAAAGTCTCCAGTAAGTCCGGAGAGAATGTTCAGAATGCGTTTACATTGCTGACTAAAAAAATTCTAGATCGTCAAAATCACTAAATTTTTACATTTAACTGAAATGTTAGAAAATTTCATAATAATTGACGCTAATTTTATTTTACTTCCGTTTCAGTTTAAAATTGATTACTTAACCGAAATTACGGAGAGTTTGGAAGGAATTGCAAGATTCATTGTGTATAAGCAAGTCCTAGATGAATTAGAAGCTAAAAAACTTCGAGAACCAAATGCTAGAAAGTTTCATATGAATTTAAAATCGGGACTCTTGTACCTAGAAAAGAATAACGATAAATTTAATATTCTTTATAAACACCGTGTAAAATCAGAAGAAGAAACTACTGACAGTTTTCTCCTTAAAATTTGTAAAGAACTAAAGGAAAAATATAAGAAAGTCTATCTAGCTTCAAATGACGCAGATCTACGTAGAAAAGCTAAGAAAGTAGGGATTAGCACTATATTCTTACGACAGAAGAAATATCTATCTTTTGATTAAAATTAGTGTGATAAATATTCAGGAGTATCAATTTAATTTTAAATACGATTTATTAATATCTCATGCAAGTCCTCGCGCTTAAGTTGAACTGGATTGTTTTTTAAGCTCGTTTTTTCTATAATATTATCAATGTCTGTAGATGTGATCCCATATTGACCCAGACGTTCGATGTTTAATTTTTTGGTCCAATTATCAAGTAGATCTACTAATATTGAACAATAATGTGGAAGGTTAATATCTTTAACACACTTCTTTCCTTTGATTAATGCCCCTACTAAGGCATACTTTTGTAGACAATTTTTATATTCAGTACCTAATTGTTCTAATCTCTTTATATTCACTTTAGTGCTCTCTGCTAGTAAAGTCCCACATACGACACCATGTGGAATTTCAAACAATCCTCCAATGGAAGACGCGAAACCGTGAACGATACCTAATCCAGCGTTTGCAAGAACAACACCAGACAATAGAGCCCCATACGCCATAGCGCTTCTCAAATTAATGTCTGCTGATTTCTCGCTACATACGGGAATTATCGCATTTTTCATTTGCTTCATACCACTCATGGCTAATGCATCAGTAAAAAGATTTGCTTTAGGTGAGACAAATGCTTCGAGTAATTGGGTGAACGCGTCCATTCCACAGGAAGCTGAGACTGATTTGGGGCATGATAATACCAGTTCGGGATCTATAACAGCATAATTTGGAATAAGATTATCATGACGTAGTGATTTCTTAAATCCCTTAATACCTACCTCAGTTATAACCGCATTCTTGGTTGCTTCGCTGCCAGTGCCAGATGTTGTGGGAACGGCAATATAGGGAATTTTTGTGCCATCGTGAGTTTTATTTCCAACTCCTTCAAGGTAGTTTTTGATCGAATCATTTTTAGGAAGCATTGCCGATATCGCTTTACCTGCGTCAATAACACTTCCACCCCCAATACCAACAATAACATCTATATTATGATTTCTAAATTTGTTTACCGCATCATCCACAAGTTTTACGGTTGGTTCTCCGTAAACTGAGATACTTGAAAAACTAATATTATTTTTTTGCAATGTCGACTCAATCTCATCCCATTTTCCCGATTTTTTAAGAGATGATCCTCCGATTACATAAAGAACATTTTTTCCAAATTTTGGTATTAAATCGTAAATTTCATTTAGTTTTCCCGCACCAAAAATGATATGTGGTATGCTAGCAAAATTAAAATCTAATAACATATAAGCTACCTACTTAGAATTAAAATTAATAAGATTTTTAACTTACTTTAATTTAAATAATTTGTTTTAAATATATAAGTTATAGGCTTGGTGATACCAAATTAAACACATCAATGAAAACGACTTTCAGTATAGGAACGGAGATTCTGGAGTTAAATACTTAATGAGGGGGCCGAGTATTGATTGGGGTGTTATATTACTCAACCCCGGTGAAGCACTAGCTGAAAAAGCTCATGGCCACAACTTTATTGATGAAACCTTCTATTTTTTCGAAGGAAATGGCATTATGATTATCAACGATAAAGAGATAGAAGCTTTAGAAGGAAGCGTCTTCTTGGTTGAACCAAAAGAAATGCATAATATTCGAAACGAAAGCAGCAAAGCTTTAAAGATCGTATTTATCAAAGGAGAATATAAACCTGAAGATAAAATCTAGTACCAAAGAAAATAAAATTATAAAAAGGAAAAAACTATGGCTAAAAAACAAGGTAAACAAGTAAAGAGAGGGAAAAGAAAAGGACCTTATGTTCCACCTCCTGTTACACGCGTGAAATTTCCTACTAAAAGGATTGGGGAAATGTTTGGTAGAGTTACAGATATCTATGGTAACGAACGAATGGGCGTGTTTTGTGAAGATGGAAAGCATAGAGTAGGTAGGATTCGTGGCAAAATTAAAAAACGCGTTTGGATAAGGAAAGGTGATTTAGTAATTGTGTCTCCTTGGGATTGGGAAACGGTAACCCCGGATAAACCGGGAAAATGCGAGATTACTTGGCGATATACTAATGCAGAAATTTCTTGGCTTGATAGAAATAGAAGGATTCCTGAAATTTTAGATATAAATAATATTCCACTTTAGTAATGTAAGAAAAGTCGATTATATGAGTTTGGGTAGTGTTCTGTTTCTATTATTAAATATCTTTAAAAAGCAAAATTTTTTAATTTAGAATTTCCTTTATATTATAGACTTCTTTTCTAAGAAATCATAATTTAAGCATCTTTAATTTGGATAATTCAAATAAGGAAAAAGTGAAAAAGTATGGTTGATAAAGAGGAACAAGTAGAAAATAATGAGGAAGAAGATAAGGAATTAGACAACGTCATTATTGTGTCCGAGATCGATGGAGATATTGAAAGTGAGCCCGCCACTACTCTATTTGCCGTAAGAACCACAATCAATCAAGAAAGTAACATCTTAAGACAAATTTTTTACCGGTTTAAAATCTTGGATTCGGTTCCTGATATTAGAGCAATGCTCGTATCCCCACTACTACCAGGTTATGTATTCTTTGAAGCTCCTCAAAAGAGATCTGTCCAAATAGCTGTCCAAGGAATACCTCACATTAAGGGAAGAATTGTTCAAAATATTAATTTAACTGAGTTGAAGCATGTTTTACTTCCAAGAAGCGTAACAGAATACTTAGAATCAGGTGATACTGTTGAAATTATAAGTGGTGTGTTTGAAGGATCCAGAGCTATTGTTATGCGCATGCCACACGATACATCTAGCAGTGAGGAGGTTGTAGTGCGTCTACTACAAGAAGAAACGCCTATAACAATTAAGATCCACGGAGACTATCTTAAACTAGTTGAAAAGAAGAAACTTGTAGAAGAACCGATCCCAGAAATTAAACTGAGCGATGAAGAGGTAGCTGCTGATTTAGATAAGGCAATAAGTTTTGACGATGATTATGACGAATATGAAGAAGAAGCAGCTGAAGGTGTTAAAGCAGAAAAATCTGAAGTGTTATACGATGACGATGAGGAAGCTGAAGATGACGACGAGTGGGCTAAATTTGATGGCTTCTAAATTCTTTTTTTTCTTAAAAAATATGCGGAACTAGATAATTCTTCGTTTTTCATTAGATATTGACAAAAAGAGCGTTAGATAATTGCTTTTACATAAGTATTCCTATATATCCAAGAGTTTTTAAATCTAAACTATTATTAAAGGATTATAAAATCTCTATATATGAGTTAAAAACTAATATCTTTCCAAAGTTTTATGATAAAAAATATCTTCATAATGAAATCATCGGGGGAACTCCTTTTCTATAAATCATACGAAGATATTTTTGACATTAAATTAACAAGTAGCTTCCTAAGTGCGATTTTTTCGTTTGTTAAACA
>JAHQWP010000169.1 GCA_029856235.1 Promethearchaeia archaeon | reverse complement strand
CTGCTGCAGAGATATTGATAGGAATTGTTCCATTAGGTGGAGGAGCACAGAGATTAGCACAGAGAGCTGGGTTAACAAGAGCAAAAGAAATTGCATTAGGAGGTCGTTTTAATAAACCTGAAAAGCTAGAAAAATGGAATGTTATTAATCGAGTGCTCCCCGAACAAGAGCTTAATGAAAAAGCAAAAAAATTTATGAAATTTCAATCAAAAGGTCCAACAATTGCGTTTGGCATAATTAAAAAGTTATTGAGAGAATATTATAATAAAGGTTTAGAAGAATCTGATAATTTATTACAAGCTATTGTTCCTGAGCTTTTTGAAACTGAAGATATAAAGATTGGTATCGAATCCTTCAAAAAAAATGGACCAGGTAAAGCTATATTTCGAGGAAAGTAACTATTACTTTTTTTTTAAAAATTTTTTCGTAGAAAAAAAAATAAAAAATTAAATGATTTTTATTTACGATACACGCCATATTTGTGAACAGCGTCAGTCATTGCTTGCACATTCTCATGTCTTGCTTCATTAGGAATTCCAGATACTCCCCCATCTACGAGATACCCACCTCCCTCCATGCATCCTTCTATGCATTTTTTAACATATTCTTCAACTGCGCTAGGCGGACCTCCAACAAGTAGAGATGCAGGAACATTCCCTCTGATACACACATCATCACCCATTATTTCCTTGACCTTGATGATATCAGTATCATGGAACCAATAAACTGCTTTCGCCTTATGTGTTTTTGCAAATTCGGCTAAATACTCTAAGCGCTCTGAGTATCTTCCCTCAAAAAAGGGCATCGGAATGATGTCGTTTTTAATCATCAAATCCATTAACTTTGCTAAAGATGGCCAGTAAAACTCCTCGAATTGTTTGTTTGACATGAATCCGTCTGCACCCCTATGTAAAGGAATAAAAGAAAGCGTAATTGTGCTTTCATCAGGATCTCCAAGAACTAAAGGAGAATTTTCCATGGCAGCCAAAGTTGGTTCTACTAATCGATCGCATAATTCTTTTAGTTCCTCAGGGTTTCTGATCATATCTAACATTGTCCCTCTCATACCTCTCAATGTATCCGAAACCATATCGAATGGTGCTTGAGCGAGTGCAAATTGCCCAGCTACAGGATTACCCATTTTTTTCATCTTTTTATTATAGCTTTGCATTCCCAATAATCCGCCAATCATACCTCTCAATGTTTTTTTGTATCTTTTTATTAACTTCTTCACATCTTTACTTATGAAGAAGAAGAAAAAACCTATTCCATTAAACATCATGGACAAGTCTGATAATTGAGGGAAATTCTTCAATAATTCTAGCGATGAATTTTGAGCTGGTATGACATTTCGAATTAAATAACCAGTAGGATCCTTCAATAGTTCCTCATATTCATTTGCCTCCATCCATGGCTTTTCTATATACTGATAGGGTTGATGATCGCCTATACGAAATTCTGGATCTGCAGCTCCCGGCCATTTCATTGCTCTTTGTCCTAATCCATCATTTAATTTACCCATACCAGGAAAAAGAAGGGTAGGATAAAGGTCCCAATCGTATTGACTATATACTTTAACAGACTCTTTAGCGTATTTTCTTCCTTTATACATCGCTTCCTTATGATTCATTCCCGCTTGAAGCGGAGCAAAAAAGATATCAGTAAAAGGAGTAATGGGGACACGATCAGGTTCTTTTAATGCAACTGCGTCTCTCACTCTTTGAACTCTTTCTTTATAAATTTGTTCCGTGTCCATTTCCTACACCTCCGTCCACTTAGTTGCTAAATTTACTGCATCGACAGCGCTTTCTCCATATGCATCAGCTCCAACAAAGTCAACTATTCTCTCATCAACAGTGCCTCCACCAATCATTATTTTCACTCTGTCTCTTAAACCAGCTGTTTTTAATTTCTCAATAATCTCTTTCATAGAATCATAGGCTAGAGTAAGAAAACCGCTCAAAGCTAACACTTTGGGTTGAAATTCTTTTAAGTTTTGGATAAATTTATCAGCTGGGACATCAACTCCTAAGTCCATAACTTCGAATCCATTGGCATCTAACATAAATTTAACGACATCTTTGCCAATGTCGTGGATATCGCCAAAAACCGTTCCTAATAACACCTTTCCTTTCCTTTCTCCCCCCTTCTGTGCATCTTTTAGTTTAGGACCCAGTGCTTCGAAAATTTGTGTTAGGATTTCTCCTGACATAATCAATTCAGGAAGAAAATATTCTTTATTATTGAATTTATCTCCAATAATTTTCATGGCTTCCCTAACTTCATCCATAATTTTGAGGGGGTCCTCATTGTTTTCAAGTTTATTCTTAACTAAATCTTTGACATTATTTTCATTTAATTCCACTATTTCACTTATAAAATCCATTCTACTCATCTTTTTTTGAATAATTACTAATTATTTCTTTTACCACTTTTGGATTGATCTGAACATCTATTTAAGATTATCTCTGTGATTTTGGACAAAATTGTTCATTCTGAAAAATAGGCAACTTGACACCACTTCATACCTTCTTTTTAACTTCTTTACTTAGTTAAAACTTATATATCCAAAAAAATTAAAGAGAAATAATACAAAAGGTGTTTTTAGATGGATATGAAAGTTTTGTTAGTATACTTCTCATTGGGAGGACGAACTAAACAAGTCGCTGAAAGAATTGCAGAAGGGATTAATTTTCCTGATGTAACCATTGAGTCTTTTGAATATACAAAGAAATCAAGAGAACTGATACCGGAACAAGATGAAATAATGAAAGGAGACCTCTCTAACTTTAAGTATAATGAAAGTATTAAAGATCTAGCTCCTTACGATCTCATCTTTTATGGTTTTCCTACACATGGAGGTCGTCCAGCAACAGTATTCAATGGATATATGAAAGACGCCCAAAATCTTGATGGGAAAAATTTCGTAGTCTTTAACACCTGTAGAATGTTCCCAGGAAAAACTCTTGAAATAATGCAAACCGAAATTGAACGGAAGGGAGGTTCTATAGTCAACAAACGAGTTTTCAAAGGTTTTTTCAGGATAAAAATGTCGAAAGTAGAGAATTTCATTGAGGAGCTCAATCAAGAACTCATGAAATTAAATTAGAATTCTTAAAATGCTTGAAAGAATAATATAGTCCAAAAATCTTAAAACTTTACTTGTTAAATCCGAGTAATAATAATTTATCAAAAGAAAACTCATCTTAGGATTACTTTAGAAATATGATAGCCATAAAAGGGAATGCACCTCAAAAACCAAGAAGACTAATTAAAAAAAAGAATAAATTAAGGAATTGGTTTCCAATTATTCTTGTTACACTCTTTTGTATCCTATTATTGGTCGTTATCGTATTTGTCATAATTAGTGATTATTAGTTAATTTTACTACTATGATAAAGATTTATATACAAGAAAGTCTCAATGTCAAATACAGAGATGTAAAAATAATTGAAATCTGTCTAAGTTTTTCATATTATTATAATAGGGATATCCAACTCTTAGACACATAAAAACTCCAATAAATAATTCAATCTTAATTACAAGTTCATTTAACAGAAAGTTTAAGACGAAAAATAAATCAGAGGGTAAATCAAATGAAAATGTTAAAATTCCCAAAATCTTGTACTGTTGTAATTATACTATTTTTAATATTGGTAATATTCACGCCTCAGTTATATTATTCTAGTTTAACTACTAATAAAACCGATACATTAAGAGTTTCATCAGGATTTCAATGGAATTCAACACTTCTTAATAGTGGAGATGATGAGGCTAGAGATCTTGTCCTTGATCAAAATGGAGATATCATTATAACTGGGAAAATTTATAATTCATCTAAAAACGCAGACGATATAGCAATCATTAAGTACGATACTAGTGGTAATATAGAATGGAATAAAACGTGGGGGGGAAGTGCTGATGATTCTGGTCTTTCTGTAGCTATTGATAGTTCAAATAATATCTATGTAACAGGGTATGCTAATAGTTCTGGAAGTGGAAGTTATGATATTTGTTTGTTGAAATATTCTAGCTCTGGAATACTAATTTGGAATAAAACATGGGGGGGAGTTAATGCTGATAAAGGGTACGGAGTAGATATAGATGATTATGGTAATGTCTATGTAGGTGGATATACAAATGTACTTAACGGTTATGATGATGTAATACTATTGAAATACGATACAACAACGGGTACTTTACTTAATAATATAACTTGGGGTGGATTTTATGACGAACGTGCCTTGGATTTAATATTAGATACTTCTGGAAACATCTATTTAACGGGTTATACGGACAATTTCGGAGCAATAGTTCGAGATATGTTTTTAGTCAAATATAATACCTCTGGAGATTTGGTTTTTAATACCACCTTTGGAGATGATAGATGGCACGAAGGACGTTCCTTACTCCTAGACTCAAGCGAGAATATACTCATAACTGGTTTTATCCAAAACTTTGGGAGCGGAGGTGATTTATTACTGTTCAAATTCAATAGTAGCACGGGTGCTGTTGAATGGAGCACATATTGGGGTGGAAATGAACATGATTATGCGTACAGAGCTGCTTTAGATTCGAAAGAAAATATCTATCTTGTTGGCTCTACTGAGAGCTATGAGGGTCCTCACAAAAAAGCATGTATAGTAAAGTTTAATAATACGGGTAATTATGAATGGATAAAAACTTTTAGCAATGATCTCGAAGATGTAGCGTATGGAATAGCTGCTGATCCGTTTGATAATTTTTATATAACGGGTAAAACCAACTTAAATGAAACGAATTATGATATTTTCTTAAATAATTACTACCCTGTCCCTTGGACTTTTACCTTATCCTCTGATGCTACATCTCCAGAAATTGATGGTTCATTTAACTTAATATGGACTGAGTCATTAGATGCGAAAAATTACTCACTTTATCAATCTAATGAGAGTATTAACCTTATAAATGAAAATGTCACCAAAATTGTAAGTGGGAATACAAATCGAACCTATTCAATAATAAATTTAGAGGAAGGCACTTACTTCTTTAAGGTATTTGCTTATAATGAGTATGGTAATACTAGTTCAACTCAGATAAGTGTTATAGTTGATTATTCTCCAGCTAATTTTGAACTCTATATTATATTACCCGAAATAAATACAGATGGTAGAATTAGTATATCATGGGGAGAATCAATAGGAGCAGTTAATTATTCCGTTTATGTTAACAATAGTTATATTTCCAATTATGAAAATAAGGGGGCGCTAATTATTGATGGTTTAACTGAACTTACATATTCAATACCTGGTATTCTTTCTGATGATATATACTATTTTGTTGTAATCGCCTATAATTCTGCTGGAGAAACTATATCAAATTGCGTTAATGTTACTGTTCAGAAATTACCCCTCTTCTTCACTTTATCTGAAGAAATTGAACCTCAAAATTATGATGAAGATGGTGAGTTTTTCTTGGTATGGGCTAAATCAAATTACTCTCAATATTACATTATCTATAGATCTACAACTAATATAACGGATATTCATGATGATTCTGTTAGCGTAGTAGACACTTATACTCCTGATTTTGAATGGCCAGAGTATCGATTCCCTGTCTCTGTTTCACAGAGTGGTGTATATTATTTTCTGGTTGTTGCAATTAATGCTAACGGTAATTATAGTACGGAATGTATTGAAATTGAGGTAAGGATACCGGAAACTCCAATTATGCCTCCGGATTCTCCCCTTTTACTACTTTTAATACTAATTCCAATTTTCTCCGTCGTAGGAGTAATAGCAATTATTTTTTATTTAAGATTAAAAAGAAAAAAGAAGTCTGAGGAGATAGTAAATGGAGAATGAAAAATTAACTAAAAGTGTAAGAAAAAGGTATGTTTTAGCAATCTTAACCTTATATATTGTCCTATCATCGTTTATAATAGGCTTGAGAGTTGTTTGGACAGCTCCTACGATAAATGATTATACTGTAACTCCAAATTCCGCTGATGTGGGAGAAGAACTTCAATTTAGCTGGGATATCTCAGGCTATCAACAGATATTAATAAATTTTGGAGATAGCAGTCCACAAGATGTTACTGGAGTAAGTACTATTACGCATACATATGCTACTGAAGGAAGTTATGATACCATGCTAACTGCAATAGATAGTTCAGGGGATTATGTTGTCCAAACTATAAATGTTCTCATTAAAAACGAAGCGCCAGAGTTTGATTTTACCACTAACGCTACGAATAATATTGCGTATGAAGATGAGTTAGTTGAAATAAATATTACCGATTTAGTAGAGTCTGATGTTGACATTGTACCTGGTGTACTTAAATACATCTATAACTTCGCAGATGGAACAGAGAACCAAATATCAACCAATGAAAGTTCAAATATTCATTCATGGAGTAATGCAGGCACTTATCCTGTGACTGTTACCGCTATTGATGACCAGGGCGCATTAAATCAAGTAACTAAAGATATAACCGTAAAAAATTATCAACCTTCAGCAAATATCAATATCGGTCATGACGAAAGTTATGCTCAAGCAACATCTGAATATTTCTCTACTTATAATTGGAAGAATGACTCAATTGGATCTCCACCAGAAGGTTGGAATATATTTAATTCAAATCCTCTAAGTAATTACTTAAGAATAGTTGATAGTTCTGAAGAAATTCATTATAAAGTAGTTGAATTACAAGATAATTCCAATCAAGAAAGTATATCTATGGAAAACTCTTTCAATGGTCAAGAATATGGAACCATAGAGCTTTGGGTAAAAAGTAATGATGTAAGTTCTAAGACTTGGGCACTATCTCTCTGGGATAATTCACAAATGGGATTCCAAGTACTAATAAATGAAGGAAACTGGCAATACACTACTAGCACCTCTTATGTTAATCTTTTTCCTTCTTTAATTGGCGAAATTGATATCTGGTATCATGTCAGAATTGATTTTTGTGCTGACGATTCATCAGGAGAGTATAATAATCTTAGAGCTGGTCAGTTTAGAGCCGCTATAAATGATTTCCAATCAAACATATTTAATATCACAAATCCTAAAGTTTTTGAAATTAACAAGATAAAAATAGAAACGGGAACTAATGATATAGGAATAAGTTGGATTGACGCAATAGGATACTCTTGGGATCCAAATTACAATACGGGTAATAATAGATGGCCCGTTACTGCTTATAGAGATAATATAATGTTTTTATTTGATGGTTCAAACAGTGATGATACTGAAAGTGATCTAAACTCGTTAGATTATTTCTGGCAGTTCGGAGATGGTTCTACTTCTTATGGTAAATATGTCCATCATCAATACAGTAAACCTGGTGTTTACAAAGTAGGATTAATGGTGAAAGATGATAATGGAGATTTTGACTTAACCATGCGATATGTATCCGTAAATAACATGAAACCATCAATTGATATCCTATCATTAGAGAACTCATTATCTATATATGAAGGAGAAACTATCGCGTTTAACACAAATGTATCAGATAACTTAGGTCACATGTTCGATCTCGAATATTGGTGGAATTTTGAATTTGATGATACTGAATTTAATCCCTACAATTTCGATAATTTTGTCTCTGGGGGATGGAGAAACTCTCATATTTATATGGACGATTATAATGGCTCAATGTATGTAGTTGCCAAGGATTCTGAAGGATTTACTGACCACAATTCGCTGAATATAAACGTACTTAATGTTGATCCTTCTGTTAGCATCTGGGATGCTGGGATGCTTGCGAATACCACTCTTATAATATCAAGGTCTAGCGAGGAATTGGATGCGGATTTTGATATCGCTTTATTGGAGAATAACGAGCCAATGTTGATTCTAGACATGGTTTTTAATGAATCTGATAATAATTTCATTTATACTTCTAGAGAATTAATTTATTATTCTCTCTCAAAGTATTGGAAGATTGCTGTTAACTCCTCATCAGACATCCCTGATTATAGCTGGTTTAAATATGATTTTATATTGCAATTTCAAAATGGTCAAGAGCTAGTTATATCGTCAGGCAAACTCTATGGAGGGTCTGCAGGCTACTGGGAAGATGACATTAATCCATACTTTTATGAAAATTATAGTTTCAAATATCCATTAGATTTTAGCACACACATTTGGGATCCCTCAAAAGACGATATCGATCTGAATGTTGAATATGATTCTAATTTGTTTATAAGCCTTGCAAGTACTACGGGCTTACCTGGAGGTTATTCAACCTCAATTAATTATAATTTTAACGATGCAAACTATGATATTCATGTTTTTGAACAAACGGGAATAATCTTTGCTAATATATCTGTAAAAAAAATAGTTAGTTCCTCCTTATTTAAGGCTAATTCGTTTCCTATTAGCTTAGACTTGACAATTTCAATAGATCCTTTATTTGAAATGAATAATCTTTTAACTATAATTGAAAATGATTTTCCTCTTACAGATGTTTCTTTATTAGAATGCTTGGAGGCGATCCATTGTTTAACCGTGGATGCTATAGATGATGATGGAGGTACCGATTCTCTAAGAATTGATTTTGATACTAAAAATGACATTACTTTCAAAAATTTATCTCCAAAATTAATTCCAAATATGGCGTCTGAGATCTCAGAAATTAGAAATGTCACTGTATATGCCCAATTATGGGATTTTGATCAAAGTTACAATCTCAAAGATGCTTTTTTAATATCTCCAATAAATTATGATGCCGCAACTATAATAAATGAGTTAGTGTGTAATTACACCACCACTTCGAATAAAGTTCCTGAGAATATGCATAGTTATATCGAAACGAATAATAAAACTTTTTATATTGTTGATTCAGTTAATACCAATACTTTATTGAAATCGGTAAATGAAGGGAAGGATTGGACTACGGTTGTTACTTTAAGTAATGGTTATGAAATATGTTCACTATGGTATGATAGATATATAGAAAATCTTTATCTTGCATGTTCTAATAACACCAATATCCAAATTATAAAAGTAAGATTAATTGATGATTACATCAGCTATAGTACTCCTATAAATGGTGGAACCTCTGAAACAATTGATGTGATCCTGCTCAATGATTACTTGTACGTTGGAATGGGTAATATTAGTGAAAATATAGGATATATGCTCTTTCAAGTGCTTTCTAGCGCCACGATGTCGTGGTTGGGATCTTATAATTTAGCTATGGGTTCATCGATAAGCAGGACTTTTAAAATCAGTTCTTTTGTTTCTAATGGACAAGATATCTATTATTTATGGCAATGGAATGACGAAAATCCCACCTTATGGAGATTTACGATTTCAAATACATCATTTACAAATCTAACTACATCTCTAATTAGCGATTTATTAAGTAATACCCAAATTTTAGATGAATCTCAAAAAGGTTTGACTTATGATGGAGTGAATTCTCTTAGTTTCGTTTTAAATAATACTGCCTTTAAAGAACTTGGAGATTATTCCGGGACTTATAGTTTCGAAAATGATGATATTATTAATGACATATTTGAACAAGTTAATACAACGGGAGGAACGGCCAATATAATTAATGATCTTGATGGACATTCACAGGTATTAGAATTCTACGACAATAATCCAGACATTAATAATAATGTTCATGTAATTAAAGAACTCGTTACCACTCAGAATTTTGGAACAATAGAATATTATGTAAGAAGTAGTGATGTAAATGGGGGATTTTGTGGCTTCCGATTAGATAATGGAGAATCACAAATATTGGTAAATCTTAGAATTAGAAATGGTTATTTACAAAGACTGAATCAATTTGGCTTATTCATTAATGTTGTTGCAGTTTCAAACAATACTTGGTATCATTTAAGATTTGATTTTGAATGCACTGCTGGTGGTTATCAAGGATTAAGTCAATATAATTGGCGGGTTTATGTAAATGGATTTGCCTCTAGTGATTTTCCTTTCAGGTTTGATGAGCCTCAAGCTGCTCGAATTGAATGGTACACAGACTACGCATGGGGTCTTTCTGAACATTATTATTATATAGATTCAATAGGATTTTCCTGGGATCCAGCTTACGAAATTGGAAAAAATATAAATTTTATATTTCCTGGTAATTATCCCGGTACTTATACTTTTATTGAAGATGATGTTCCCAATGAACCAAACTGTTTTGAGGAAGTGGGAACTATCGGAGGGACTGTGAATGTAATTAGCGATCTTGACGGTCATACTAAAATACTAGAACTATTTGATACTGACGTTTCTTATAACGCTCATGTAATAAAAGAACTGTCTTCAAATCCTTCCTATGGAACTATAGAATACTGGATGAGAACTGATGATGTTACAAATGGTCTATGTGGTTTTCGATTGGATAGTGGTACTATTCTGCTAGGTGAAATGGTAACCTTGAGAGTTTATAATGGATATTTACAAAAGTATTTAGGTAGTTGGCAAAATGTGGTTTCACTTCAAAATGATACATGGTATCATCTTAGAGTTGATTTCGAATGTACTACTGGAGCTTATACTGGCTTATCTCAATATAATTGGCGTCTTTTTGTAAATAATACTAACTTCGGTATATCGAATTTTATTAATAATGAAACTTATGGAGCTCGGATTGAGTGGTATACGGACTATATATGGGGTCTTTCTGGATATTATTATTATATAGATGCAATAGGATTTTCTTGGGATACTGATTATAAAATTGGAGATAATTTTAATGTCGCTGAACTTGGTCATTATCCTGCAACTTATAGTTTTGAAGACGACGAAACGCCTAATAAGCCGTATGGTTTTGATACAGTGGGTATTAGCGGTGGAACTGTAAATGTAATTACTGAACTTGATGGTCATAATAAAGTGTTAGAGCTTTACGATACAAATCAGACTCAAAACGCTCATTTAATAAAAAAATGCCCTAACATGACGTCTGGGACTATAGAATATTGGATGAGGACTGATGATGTCAAAACGGGACTTTCTGGTTTTGGAATATTAGGTGGGACGATTTTTTTTAATGAACTGGTTACTATTAGAATCTGGAATAATAAAATGCAAAGATTTAATGGATTTTTTCAAGGTTGGGACTATATAACGATGATGGAAAACAATACATGGTATCATATTAGGGTTGATTTTGAATGTACCAATGGAAGTTATCAAGGATTAAATCAGTTTATGTGGCGTATTTACATAAACGGTGTGATGTTTGGGGATTATGATTTTGCATATAACTTGACCAAAGCAGTTAAAATTAGGTGGCACACAGATATTTATAATAATTTATTTGATTATAGTTATTTCATTGATGCCATAGGATTTTCATGGGATCCTGATTATAAACTTGGAGATAATATAATTATGGAAAGCGATTTTCACTACTATACTTATAAAATTGATTCCTCTACTCTTGCAAGTTATAATCAATATGATGAAATAGCGCTAATGTTAAACCGAAATACTGAATCAGACGCTTTTGAAAAAGCTTTTTTGGTTTCTGGCACAAAAATTTATTTAATAGGTCCTAATTGTACAAAATTCCAAATATCTGAGCCAATGTTATCAAGTTCAATTAGAGCAATATCAGATAGTTATATTATTACTAATGACGGAGGAATTTACAAATTTCTTTCTCCATATTTTAATGGTAATTCTTCTATGATTTATTCTAAGGGATCTGGACAATATCCTATAGAACAAGATTTAATTATAGATACGGGGATTTCATCTAGATATTCTTCCGCTTTTGAAGGATTAGCTGTGTTTGAATCTGAGGGCTATTATTTAATCAGTATGATCGCTAACGATGGAACATTGATAAGCACATTAGGTAAAATTACTAAAATCGATTTTGATAATCCTTTTGCCACAATTGGTGAATTTTCAAACAGCACTGTTGAGGATCAACAAATATTATTGTCTTCAAACATAAATATTTTTGGAAATGATGAGCCTTTTATAATGGATTACTTAGTAAAATGGGATTTTGGCGATGGTACGTATTCCTATGATCAAAACCCAGGTCATTCTTGGAGTATTGCGGGGACATATAACATAACTCTCTCTGTTATTGATTGTTATGGTAATATATTTATAACTAATAAAACGATAATTGTCGAAGAGAGTGCACCCGAGATTGAGGGTCCATTCTATTTCCAAGGCATTGAAGGTCATGCAGTTATTTTTGATATTGGAATCTACGATAGTATTATTGATGAAAAAAATATAACTTACACTTGGTACAATGACCAAGGTATAGAATTATTAGATTTGAAAGATAATAAAAAACCCACCATAATATTGAATGATGGGGAGTATGTATATGAACTTGAAGTTGAAGATCAAGATGGGTATTCTACCAGTACTAATATTACCCTTTTTATTGAAGATATCCCTCCTATAGTAATGGTTTCGAATTATGGTTATTATGGAGACTTAGGAGGAACATTAGAATTCACTTCGTATGTCTTCGATTATATTGATGATATTGATAATATGTACTTTGATTGGACTCTTTATTTTGGGAAAGAAAATATTACATATAATAGCGTAAATTCCGGATTTTGTAACACTTTCCTGTATAGTAATTATATAAACCAAACTGGATTTATAGGGGAAATAAACGTTACAGACTCTATTGCCAATAAAAGTGCAATAAAGACTTTTAGAATTACAAACCTAATTGATTCAAATAAAAATAACTTTCCAGATGATTATGAATGGATGGTAGAAGAGTGTGGATATATCTTTAATATCTCCGTTGCTTATAATGATGAGGATTTTGATAATTTAATAGACGATTATGAAACGAGCGTATCATATACCGATCCAAGCAACCCTGATACCGACAACGATGGGCTTTGGGACGGTTATGATGTATATGGATTTGGTGAACGGCCATTTAAGACTGATCCGAATAATAATGACACAGATAGTGATTCCTTATTAGATGGGACTGAGTTATTCGGTTGGAATATTAATGTAGAAATTTTAGGTGAAATTCATGTAATCTCAAATCCTTTAAGAAAGGATACGGATAGAGATCGTTTATCAGATTATCAAGAATTCGAAGCGGGCACAAATCCAAGAAATAGAGATACTGACAGAGATGGTCTACGCGATAATCTTGATCCATTTCCATTAAAAAGGGATGAGGACGAAGATGGTTTGTCAGATTTTCTAGAGTATATAATAGGTACTAATATGAATGGAACAGACACTGATGGAGATAGCATAACAGATGGACAAGAAGTATTTGGATGGGGTTTTAAAACAAATCCTCTAAGTGCGGATTCTGATAATGATTTTCTTGCTGATTCTGCTGAAGTTAAAACTTACTCATATAAGCTAGATACGAGAGAGGATTTGGATGAATCTGTCTATCTTCGTTTCCAAAAATCTATTCGAAAAGCGTTAAGCGCGCAAATCTCGATCTGCGTTGTGTTTGGTGAAGTAAGTTTCGAAGGTGAAGGCTATGGAATAGCAGATGTACCTGACCTAACTGTAACTATTACTAAATCTGATTCTAATTTAATTTTATACCAAGATACTACTAATAAATCCAGATATTTCTCGAAATCTATTGACATTAAAGAAATATTAGAAAATAATTCATTGAATTATCGAGGTAGATACAAAGTAGAAATTAATAATACCGCTGCGGGATGTATTCTTGAACAGTTTACAATAGATGTAGCTGGGTATTTAAACCCCAATAATCCAGACTGTGACAACGATAAAATTATGGATGGAATTGAAATGGGTTTGTTAGTTAATGGGACAAATAGTCTTGACTTTAAAGATATCTATACAGAAAATAATCTCAGCATACATTATAGTGTTGAAAATTCAGCTTTAATGCACTATAATGGAACAGCCTCGTTTGAGGATGACATAATTGGGAATGATCCTTCCTGGTTTGATGTAGTTAACGAAAATGGCGGAACTGTACAAGTTAAAGATGGAATAGGAGGTCATGCACAGGTGGTAGAACTATTTGATAATGATCCGGCACCGACCTATAATGCCTATGTAATGAAAAATGTTTCAACAGTTTCTCCAACTTATGGTACTATAGAATACTGGATGAGAATTGATAATGCAAAAAACAAACTCTGTGGATTTCGATTAGATAATGGAGCTGTACCTCAAGCTTTAGTGACTATGAGAGTTTGGAATAATTTCTTGCAAAGGGATACTGGAATTAGTTTTGAAAATATTATCCCGGTTCAAAATAATACGTGGTATCATTTTAGAGTAGACTTTGAATGTACTACGGGAAGTTATAGAGGTTTAGCTCAATATACTTGGCGTTTATTTGTCAATGACAAAAGATGTGGTGTTTTTACTTTCATTAATAATGAACTTCAAGCAAGCAATATCGTATGGTATACCGACTTTATTTGGGGATTATCTAATTATTATTATTATATTGATGCAATAGGATTATCTTGGGATCCAACTTATCTCGTTGGAGATAATCTTATTGGGGAGAATGGTTCTTACTTATTAGAGCAGGGTTATTATATGGGAACTTATTCATTTGAAAATGATACAGTCGGAAATAATCCTACAGATTGGATGGTTGAAGAAACTGGTGGAGTAATCCAAGTTGTAGAAGAAGTAGATGGCCATCAATCTGTAGTATTACTAAATCAAACATCAAATACATATGAATTAAATATCTCTCAAGGCTTTAGTAGTTCTCAGCAGACGGGTACAATTGAATGGTGGTGGAGAACCACTTCAGCATCAAGAATACTTGAATTAAGCCTGACTAACGATACTTATAACTTGTTTAGGTTTCGGATTAATGATAACAAATTCGAATATAATAATGGATCTTGGAATGATCTTGGTTTGGATGCGTTTAAAGATACTTGGTATCATGTGTCATTAGATTTCGAATGCACTACAGGAAATTTTAGTGGATTGGATCAATATTCTTGGTGTGTGTATATCAATGGTGTTAGATTTGGTGAATTTTTATTTGAAAACAATCTCTCAGATATTAATGAAATTTGGTTCAGAGGGGAATCAATTTCGGGTTATCAGATGTACCTTGATGCGATAGGATATTCATGGGATCCGAACTATAATGTTGGTGATAATTGGATAGATTCCTTGAAGATATTTAACGAATTTTCTATTGAGATTCCAGATATTGGTACAATCTATGATGCAGATTTACAATTAGAAATTGAATCAAATGAAATCCCATCAGGGTCGGGTACAGTTTTAGTTGAGTTAATCAAAGAGGATATTAATAATAACATAGATGATGTAACTTTAACAAAAAATATAGAAAATTTCACTAATTCTATTGCTTTTTCTTTCAAGAAATATTTAGATATTTCCAATTATGTTAAATATGGAGTTATTTCGAAATATTTTGGTAAATATCGCTTAAAAGTAAAAGTATATAGTACTGATAAATCAGATATCTTTAATATTACAAAATTTATCATAAATGCTGATACATTCGTCCAAGCAGGACCAGATGATACAGAAGCATGGATTACGGATCCTAGTAAGTGGGATACAGATGGAGATTGGTTGTCTGACTACAATGAAATCTATTTTAGAAAAAGTGTTGGACTTAATCCTACTAACCCATTAGCCCGTGATACCGATGGTGATGGCACTTCCGATTTTTTTGATAGCTACCCATTGCGTGATCTTATCATTGAAATTAGCCCTATATATGGCTTTCATAATAGTCTAACTTATTGGGATTTTAATCCTGACTTAGAGATTAGCGTTTCATTCAATTCGGGTTTCGAATTTTATACTTTCTATTCTAATAAAAAAGCAGCTCATGAAAGTACAATTACTCGAACTTTTCTATTTTTCAGTAAAAAATTATATCGAAAATCCTATTTCGATGGAACATATGGGTCACACGAATGCCATTATTATGTCAATATTAATGATAATTGGTTATTCGGATCTTTAAAAATAGATTTAGGGCTCTGGAATATGCATAATGTTGTAGATGATGAACGACTTCTTTCAGAAACAGTAATATATAATGTTGGGCCCGTAGGTAATACTGAAACTTTTGAAATTTCAAGAGGTCATAAGATGGCAGTTAAATTTAAAACAATAGCCTTAAATAAAACAAACACCATCGCAATTTATGACGAAAGTACGGTTTTTAATGGTCATTATCAAACCCAAGAACGTATGAATATCGTCCAAATATATATAAATACTGGATTCTGGACTCTTTGGGGGACTCCTTTCGTTCCAGGGGTAAATACAATTGTAATTCCAACTTCAATCTTTACCGAAACTCTGCTCAATAAACATGTGCAAGATAGAACATTAGAGGAAACAGCGTTATATGATGAAGAAAACGAAGATCACTATCAATTTATCTCAGTTGGAAGAAACGGCACAACAGATGAGGCGTGCGCAGATATTGACTTTATGTTCATAAGATTTGATGTTAATCGCAAAGAAGCTATAGATATTATCCTTCTCTTGCTTTCATGTATAATAAATCAAACGACAAACGCGACAGCTATAAAATATAAATATGCTTCAACTAAACAGGAAGGTTATTCTGCTGAATTAATGAATCTAAAAACGAGTGTTTTAGGATTTGTCCCCTGGAAATGTGAATATCAGAGTTCTGCTCAAGGAGAAGTGCCTACTAATTTCTGGGAGAATGTTGTGGGTGGTTTAGCCGCTGTAGGAGAGTTTGTGGTCGGTATTTTTGTCTCTATTGGAGAATTCTTCCTAGAAATTTTCAAGGCTATAGTGGAAGTTATTGGTAAAGTTTTACTTACCTTAATACCATTCCTTGCTGATTTACTCTGGTGTTTAATACGAGCGATACTTCTTATATTTGTTTGGATAACCTTTGCTATTACATTAGCTTTTCTCACAATTGGGATTGCCAGCATTGCTTTAGCATCACTAGCACTTGTAGCCCTCTTTGGAGCAGAGTTGTCTTATACATTTAATCGGATAAGTTTCTCATTAGGAGCCTTTTCATTTAGCCTGGGATATGATATATATATGGATTACTATTCATCATTTGACATCTGGACGCCCTGCATACATGTTGGTTGTAATATTAGTGATATAACAATTCTTAATATTTATGTTAAATTCTGGCCTCCTAGTGTTGATTTTAACTCTGATAGCTCTACATCTCTAGAAAGTCAACAAAGTACAATCATTGAGCATTCAATTTTTGAATCTATTGATCAAATCAAAAACTTAGTCCCAATAAACCATTTTTCGCAAGAAAAGAGTATAAAAAACTCAGATCTAAATACGAGTGGATCTGAAGTAGATGAAATTTGGGATAATTTTGATGCAATATTAAGCGGAATTACGGATGGATTTGGAATCTGGCCAAGTTATATAAAAATAACCTCGATTTTATTAGTTTTACCTAAAATTTATATTTCTGTAAAATTATCGGGCTTTTATCTTTCTTTAATAGTATCCATTGTTAGTGTTCTTTATCAGTTATCTTCATATATAGAAAACAAAACTCAGACATTACTATACGCTTTAGGTGCAGGTATTGCTTCAATATTGACTGGTGTTTTTATAAATAAATACGGAAAACCTAAGGGAATTGATGATTATTATTTTACTCAAGTTAAAAAGGGTGAAGAGGTCGCTGAATTTGTACAAAAATACGATAAAGCAACTCATAAATTTGATTTTAAGGACAAATATTTATGGTTGAAAATAATATTTTCCTACATTCCTACTACAATTAATCAGGCATTAAAATTGAGTGGATTGGATACACCTGAATTGGAAGCTTTTTTTAAACATTTTAATTTTGAAAATCTTGCAATTAATATGTTGAAGATACGTGATGCATTTAAGATACTTGAAGCTGTATCATATGCATCGCATTTTCAAGGTCCAGATTATGACACTTGGTTAAAACAGAGTATGCTCCTACCAATTTTCTTTGGAGCAGCGCTTATAGCTTTTGGAGTTTATGCATTCCTTAGTGGATGATTTATTAAGTTCGAAGTAATGATCGTGAAACAGAAGTTTCACGATGTGAAATTATAGTAATAAAATAAACATAAACCAATAATTCCAGATAAAAAAAAATAAAATTAATATTAAAGTCCAATATAAATAAGAATATTGATTAGAAAAAATTGATAGAAATGGTTGAATCTAATAATTTAAAGGAAGAAATTATACCCTTAAAAAGTCGGGTATGGGTTACCGCCGCTGATGGTGGAGTTGGAATATTACAAACAATGATTGGTGGTGGGGCTTTAACTTATTATTTTACTAGAGTAAGATTTCTTGATCCGGCACTAGCCGGATGGGTACTACTAATTTTTGGATTTTGGAATATAATAAATGATCCAATTTTTGGATATATCAGTGATAAGACAAGAAATAAATTAGGGCGTCGTATTCCGTATATTCGGTATGGAGCACCACTTATAGCATTATCATATATTCTGTGCTGGATCGTATTCCCTGGAACCCAAAACAATCAAATCGGAATGTTTTTACAATTTTTATTAACCTTGTTTTTCTATGATACATTGTATACTGCTGTTGCTACTTCTTTGTACGTCATGCCTTATGAAATGGCAGTATCAAATAAAGCCAGAGGGAGCATATTCATCTGGAAAGTACTTTTTAGCGTTATTGCCAACCTGTTACCATTAATTATCATTCCAATAATTCAACCTGGTCCCGGTGATGATCCAACAACATATCAAATAATCAACATTAGTTTGGGAGCTGCTATTGGAGTGTTAGTTTTCTTAAGCAGTTTTTTCTATAAAGAGAAACATTACCACCAAGAAGAAGAAAAAATTCCATTCCTAAAATCGTTGAAAAACACATTAACAAATCGTCCATTCGTTATTTTTGAAATTATTAGTTTCTCGATCATTTATGTTCAAAGCTTATTAATGTTTGGTCTTTTCTATTATTTAGACGAATTAGAATTCTCTATGTTAATACTTTTTGGATTCTTATTTTTAGGCATTTTTATTGGTCTCTATTTATTTGTAGTTAGAGGTAAAAAATATGGCGTTAAAAAATCTTTAATGATAATGGAAGGAATATTTTCACTTTGCTGTTTTATAATTCTCTTCTTCGGTCGTTTTTTAATTCCTACTGCTATAGGATTTATAGGAATTGGAATGGGTCTTGCAGGGGGATTATATTTGATACCAATGATGAATGGTGATGTCATTGATAAGGATGAAGATGTAACTGGTCAGCGAAGAGAGGGAATGTATGCGGGCGTAAATTCTTTTATAACAAAATATGCGATTAGTCTTGCTCAAGCGGTATTTCTTTCTATTATAGGATTCTTTGGATTTCAACCAATTTTACCGAAAGGTGACCAAAGTTTTAACGCCGAAACGGGAATTATCATCGGTTGGATGCTTATTCCTGCCATTTTGTTGTTAGTCTGTTTGATTATACTAAAATGGTATCCACTTGCAGGTTCTGAATGGCAAAAAACAAAAGCAAAAATAGCAGACCTGCATAAACAAAAGGAAATTGAAATTTTAAAAAAATTGGGATATGAACATTCTGATTAACATTGGTATGCTAAAGTATTAGTATACTTTCTATAAAGTAGTCGATACTCTATAATAATCTTTTAAAGCAGATACTAATTAGGAATTGTTAAATATTCCAAGAACATTCTTATTGATTAATTATAACATTGAAAATTAAATTTGGTGAGATGAGATATATTGGATTATGAAGATATATTATTTGAAAAGAAGGATGGTATTGCTCGTATAACCATCAATCGACCTCAACGCTATAATGCTTGCTCACAACAAACAGTCCATGAACTAATAGACGCGTTTAATCGCTGTATGGATAA
>JAHQWP010000168.1 GCA_029856235.1 Promethearchaeia archaeon | reverse complement strand
AATGATTACTCTTTAGAAGAATTAGAGGAAAGATTAGATGAGATGTATTTCAGCGGGTTAATTAACCGAGGGTTAGTGAAAGAAGGAGAAACAGAGACAAAATATTATGGGAGCGCTCCTGTGGTAGTAGGATTCTTTGAATACCAATTGAATAGACTGACACCAGAATTTTTTAAAGATGCCCATGAATACTTACATCACACGTTTTTCAAAGAAGAATACCATAAATCAGGCATTCCTCAATTACGAGTGATCCCGTTAGATCAGACTGTTACTAATGAACAATTAATAGCTCGATACGACGATTTAAAGGAATTAATTGATAATATTGGTGAACCTATAGCAATTATGGAATGTATCTGTCGAAAAGGGGCAGATCTCATCGGGGAGCCATGCACGAAGACAAAAATACGCGAATCATGCTTATCGTTTAGAATGGCTGCTAAAAGTTTTATAGAAAAAGGGCTAGCTCGGGAAATTTCGAAAGAAGAGGCACTAGAATTTTTAGAAAAAGCAGAAGAGGATGGTTTAGTGCTACAACCAGGAAATTCTCAACGACCAATGAATATATGTGCTTGTTGCGGTTGTTGTTGTGGAGTGCTTACAAGTCATACACAGCTACCTGAATTTGCTCATTTATTCGCTACTAACTATCGTGCTGAAGTAGATACCGAGCTATGTGTAGCGTGTGGTATCTGTGAAGATAGATGTAATGTTGATGCAGTTCATATTGAAGACGATGTCGCGGTAGTAGATAAAGATCGATGTATTGGATGTGGAGTTTGCGTTCCAACCTGCACATCTGAAGCAATAACGCTTGTTAAAAAAGAAGAAGAGATACTTCCTCCAAGAAATACTTTAGCAACTTTCACAACAATCATGGATAAGAAAGCAGAATTGGCAAGAGCGGAAAAAACTCAAATTTAATCAATTTTTTAATTTTTTAACTAAGGAGGGGACACTTTGGGATTACCCGGTATTACAAGGGAGGAGATGGCCGAAGTTGACCGGATAATGGTCGAAGATTTTAAAATCCCTGTTGAGCTAATGATGGAACTTGCTGGCTTTAATCTAGCAAAACTAGCTCTAAATCTATCAAAAAAACCTTATTCTAACTACATAATAATTGCTGGCTCAGGAAACAACGCAGGAGGAGGCATTGTCGCAGCGAGACGATTAGCTTCTTGGGGCTTAAATACTCAAATATTCTTTCCAAGGGGTGTTAATCAACTTAAAACCGTTCCTAAAGATCAGTACAAAAGAGTAAAACAACTGGGAATCGAAATTCTAGATAGGTTACCAGATAAGTCTTTAGAATTTAAGCGAGATAGCTTTTTTATTGATGCTTACCTCGGATATGGGTTCACTCCGCGTCAAGATGACATTTCTGAAAAAGTGTTTAAATTTCTTTCAAACATAGAAATTCTACTTTCTTTAGATATTCCTTCAGGGCTGGATGCAACTACAGGAAGAAATTATACTGATATCAATCCAGTAGCAACTTTAACCTTAGGTTTCGTCAAACAAGGTCTGCTTATTACAGAGCGAAAAAATATCGGGGAATTATATATCGCAGATATTGGCATACCTATAAATATTTATTACAATATCTTAAGAAATCATTGGAACCTCACTTATAAAAAAGCTAGTTTAAAGGAACTATATTTGGCATTTAAGAACAATCCTATACAAAAAGTCAATAAGAATCAAAGCAAAACATTAGAAAATAGTTATTGGACAATTACTTAAATAATTTTTTGACTATGTCTCCTACTTTTAAATTTAAATAAAAATCTTTTTATGTTATTCGAATTTTACAAGACTAAATCATATTCCTTAATTATTTAAGTTCATAAAAAGTTTGAGAATGATGAGTTCAATAGAAAATTCTATAATTAAAATTGATATGAATAATTGTACAAAATGCAAAGAATGCGTCAAAGATTGTGTAGCTAATTTGTTCTATTTTGAACAAGATAATCTACAAATAGTTGAGTCTTTTGAAGACCGTTGCATAGAATGTGGGCATTGTGAAGCTGTGTGTCCTGTAAATGTTATTCGATTAAAATATCATAAAGATGAGGAATTAGAACCCAGATCGGTAAGGGAAGAGGTTCCAACATATGATAAATTTTTGAATCTAGTCTTAAAGAGGAGGTCAATCAGGCGATTCAAAGAAAAACCTATTCCAAAAGAAGAAATAGAAAAATTATTGAAAATTAGTAGATATTCCCCTACTGGCGGTAATTCAGAAAATGTTTACTTTACTGTTGTCCAAGACAGATCAACTGTAACTGCTATTTCAAGACACATCACTAAAAGATTAACTTCCCTCGTTAACTCGCTTGAGGACCCTAAGGGTCGTGATTTATTGAAAAAAAGCAGGTCAGAACAAGAAATTAAACAAGTTGTTGAAAATCTTCCAAGCATAAAAAGAAAACTCGATATGATAGAAAAGGGAATCGACTTTTGGTGTTGGAATGGAGAGTTAATTATTATTCACGGTGATAAAGTTGAAGGAGGGATATCCTCGAATAGTGCTTTAGCTGCGGCTCATATCATGCTCGCTGCGGAGACTCTTGGGCTTGGAGCTTGCTCGTTAGGGTATTTGACGAATTTTGCCAACGAATATCAAACAATTAGAGAATTAATTAAGATACCTTCCAATCATACAGTGGGATATTGTCTAACAATGGGGTATCCTGATGTAAAGTATAAAAGAATCCCTGCCCGAAAACCGTTGAAAGTCCAATGGTTTTAAGGATTTTTATTTCTATAATAATAATGAATAACTATTCATTATAGAGGTTGATTATAAGCAGTTTAGATGAAAATCTTTTTATTTTAGTGTGATTTAAAGTAAATGGAAATCTTATTAGAAAATTCTAAAATTTAAAGTGTAAATCTTATGAACGAAGAATTAAGCGAAAAAACTTATTGGGAGAAAAAAATAAAGGAGCATTGGAAACCATTCGTAGTTGTAATTATTGCCTGTGTATGTCTTGCTATTGGAGCACTTTTGGTACTAATATGGTACATAAACACGTCTCCTATAGGGGGGATGGGTACATGGACTCTTAATCAGTGGACATTGAATTACATCGTTGGATTTATGATTCAAATAATTTTATGGGAATTATTATTTATAGGGATTCCAGCCGTATTATTTTTTGCATTAGGAGGATTTCTCTGGTGGAGTAGATTACCAGTTGAAGAGAAAGCCGAGTATAAAGCGAGAGAAAAGAAAAACAAACATAGAAAGAGAAATACGGGTGGTGAAGGTGGTGGCGGTCTTTTCATGTTTATAGCTTATTGCATTTATATAGCTGTAAACGGAAATTACAACGCTCAATTTGGCTCTCAACCATATAGTTATTGGATTTTTGCTTGGTTTTATACACTGATGTGGATAGTAATTATATTTGGTATTCCCATAGCAATTATTCTAATTATTGTATACTTTACATATTGGCGTAAAAAATCAGAATAAACAAATACAACTTTTTTTTTTTTAATTTAAGAACTAGAAGTATCTTTAAAATTCATTTTTCAGTCGGTTGAAATACTCCCTTTTCTATCAAATCAAATATTGTTTGATAATCTTTAGGAGTACAAGTATTTGCTGGCATTAAATATAGCGAATAGAAATAGTTGAAATCATTTTCACTCATAAATGTTCGGGCTTTTGCAATCATATCTTTCTCAGATAAATTTAGCTTGATCTTTGGGTTTTCTACAATTTTTAGTGGGTAAAGAAACGATGTATTCAAGTGTTTATCGATTAATATGTTCATGTTATGAAAGGGCTTTAAAATTCCCGTAAAATTGTCTATCTCTGTCCCATAGTGCTTATAGATATCGTAAGCTAAGTCTTCCATAATAAATTTAAAATTAGGAGATGGATTTTCTTTCAAAGTTACAATTAATTTTAAATTCACGAATTCTGTCTGCATTACTATTGAATCCTTGTATTCTATAGTCATTGTACGAGATTCTTTGGCGGCCTCTGAAATCGTCGTTCCAAAATTACTAATAGCTTGCAAGAACCCTGAAATTAGACTTGTGTCTAAATTTCTTCCACCAAACGATTGCGAAAAAACATCAATTCCAGATTTCGAGTCAATAACGATGACATCGTTAATGTTTGAGATATCTGTACACTTATGTAAGAATTTTTCTAGCTTAGTTCTACGTTGGGAGCGTATCTTCTTGTAGGATATGTATGATACTAATCCCAGTGAAACCGCTCCGAGCAAAATTATAAAAATAATTAAAGGTAACGGAAATTCAGGTGGTGGGGGTGGAGGGGGGTCGTTAGGGGAAATCTCAAATGCTTGCGATTGAACTCCTGCATTTGTTTCACTAGCACTAAAAAAGAACACATAAATAATATATGTGCCAACCAGATCAGTTAAGTTTAGATTATACGAAAAAATTGTTGTGGGAGGGTAAGTTATCGTTTGAGTCTTAACAGGTACACCTGCAGAATCAAGTAAAAAGAAATTGTACGTTCCAGATAAGTTTGTTTGAAATAAGAATTCTATATCTTGACCTAATTTGTATTCCGTTTTTTGTATATTTAATTCAAATTTAATATTAGGAGTATAAGCGATAATCTCCCAATCTGCTCCATCGGTTATTGAATCGTTTAGAAGAATAATATCATGACTTGTGGTATCTACGATAATACTTGAAGTGATATCAACTTCGTCTCTCAATACGCTTATATTCTCCCAGCTACTAGGAAAATTAAATAACACGCTGTAATTAGTGGGTTGTCTCACGATTGTTGGTGCAACGCTCCACTTATTCGTCGTACCATTTTGAACAACAACGGAGCCAAGGGTGTTAATAATATTTGAAAGAGTTACGGAATAATTAACTATGTAAAATAGATTCTCAGTGGCATTATTATATACTGAAATTTGATAATTATCACTATTTGGTGAGAAGTCAACAGCAATCTTTTCTAAATATCCTTCCCCACCATTCATCCCATTGCAGATACCGTAAATTTGATCGTTAATCTCTACAGTCATATTAATTTCTTCTGGATTAAGAGGAAGATTAACCTTTTGAAATAATTTGTATAAAGGTACATCACCAGGCACACCATCAGTCCATGGAGGATTTTTATAGGTTGATACATTTAAATTAGGATTTTTTGGGTCTACATCATTGTAGTACCAATAATAATCCGAGTCAGGATCAGTTGATAGATTGGTTCCGTTTAAAACTAAAAAATAATTTCCCGTGGGAAGTGAGATCCCCTCAGAGGAAAAGTTTTGAAAATACCATCCTGCTGATATATTCACATCAATATTTTTAGAGCTATAGATCGTATTGTTGGGTATATCATGAACAGCGTCATAACCTCTTAATTGTACTTGAATGATTTGAGAGGTAGTAGCTGTTTTTCTAGCATAGATATATACGCCATAAATAGTGGTAGACACATTTAATTGAATCTGTACTCCTACACCAAGGAGTTTCTGAGGGTTATTTTGGAAATTTATATTATATGAGTTTCCATATTGGCTACCTTCAATTGTGTTGTTTTCTATTGATTCAATGTTGGTAAAATTAAGTTCAATATCTTGAATAGACCACGAAGATGATGGTAATGGTATATTAATAGAATTTCCACCTTGATCAGTTTCATTAAATTTTGAATATTCGGATAAAACTAAATTAGTATTGAAACTTTGGGATGGTCCAACACCATTTGCATTAACAATATCAATATTTGAAAATAAGCTTAAGAAAAAAATTAAGGCAATCGATATTAAACCTATGTCGTTTAATATTCTTGTCTTCTTCATAATATTATTTTATTATATAATAATCTTGATAAATAAGTTTTGTTTATTTTCTATAATATATTTTAAAGGATGGGGATTGATAAATGGTAAGAAAAGTATCTGATGGAATGAGTGATTTTTTTGGGTGGTTCCCGTCAACCACTTTTGAAAATAACACATGCATTTTTGCCTCTAACTTCGCAAATACTTGTGCTTTTGATACAAAGGAAGGTTTAGTTGTATTTGACGTTCCAATACGTCAATTTGGCCAAAAAACTTTCGATGAAATAAGGAAAATAACTGATAAGCCTGTTAAATATGTAATATTTTCACATGGACATTTTGATCACGCTTTTGGCTATGAACCCTTTTTAGAAGAGATAAAAAAAAAAGGTTGGGACATGCCTGAAGTAATAGCTCATGAAAATTGTGTTAAAAGATTCGAGAAATACGAGATTTTAGATGAATATCACGATTGGATAAATAAACAACAGTTTTCTTCGGTGTTTAAAGGAGAAAAAGGCTCCGTTGTTTCTGCTCGTGAAATTTTAGACCCTACTATTATTCTTAAAAGTAATGAATCTTCGTATTCATTTAAATTAGGTGAGGTAAACTTCGAAGTCTACCATGATATTGGTGAAACTGACGATTCAATTTGGTTGTGGGTACCAGAAAAGAAGACAATTTGCGCTGGGGATTTAATGATTTCTTCATTCCCTAATGTCGGGAATCCGTTTAAAGTTCAAAGATATCCGAAAGATTGGGCTATAGCAATGGAAAAAATGAGAGAAAAAAATGCAGAATACTTAGCACCTGGGCATGGAAGACTTATCGAAGGTAGCGAAAATGTGAGAGACGCATTATCAATTACAGCCGAAGTTATGCATTTTGTTCACGACGAAGTCGTAAAAAGATTAAACGAGGGAAAGTGGTTCGAACAAATATACCACGAGATGCTAGCCATTTACCCTTATAAGTTCAAGAATCATAAGATTTTAAGAGAGACATATGGATCCTATCGTTTTGCAATACACGCGGTTTACAGACTTTACCATGGTTGGTACGATAGTGGAAATCCTACAGATCTTTTTCCAGCCAAAACAGCTGATATTGCCCGAGAATTTCTTAAGTTGAATAACGAAAAAAGTTATTTCGAGCACGCAAATAAATTATATTCTGAAGGTAAATTACAATTGGCTTTACATATTCTTGATATAATTATAAAAGGAACTGATGAACGAAATATAGAAGTAATAACTGATGCGTTAAAGCTAAAATTGAAGATTTTAAAACAGAAAGTAAAAGAAGAATCTAACTTCATGGCAGAAAACATTATGGAAAATGGTGCCAATCAGATAAAAAATAGGCTGAAAAAATTAATATAATCTATATAAAGAGCATTCTTCTTTTTTTGATTTAAGTTATGAAGTAGAAAGTCAATGAGAGACAACCTAAGATAAAAATAACTAGACCAACAGCACGCCCCATAGTTTTAGCAGAGATTTTTTGAATGTATGTAGAAGCGATAATTCCGGTCGTTATCGACCCAATTGCTAAGTAGAATGAAAGTTCGAGATTAATAAATAACTCTCCTTTAATCGTAAGACCAAAAATTTGATAGAATACGAATGTACAAAAGCTTACTATCATGCTCAGAATTAGAGCTGTTCCAACTCCTTTTTTAAGAGGGTATCCATAAATTATCACGAGCGCTAATACAAATACCAGCCCAGAACTTGCTCCAAATAATCCTGAATTGACGCCAATAAAAAGCCCAAATCCGATTGCTAATGTATAATACAATCGTGAACCTCGAGAAATGAATCCTTCGATTGAATTTGATTCAGAAACTAATTGATCCTCAATCTTTTTATCGATATCTGCAAGTTCTTCCTCATCCTTATCCTTTTTCATAGTTTTACTTGCCAAATTTTTAATCATTTTTTTTACAGATTCATAAGTAGGAAAGCCCCTTTTTAGAAAGACAATTCCCAAGAACATAATGAAAATTGGTATAAACCACCCATAAATGGAACCTAAAGGGGTAATCATCAAAATATAAACACCAAAAAAGGTGGTGATTATTCCAATAATGATAATCATAAAGATATCTGATCTTAACTTAAATTCTTTTTTTTTAAGATAACCTATTGATACAGTAGCAGAGGTTAGCAAATCGTTTAGCAAATTTATGGCAATTGCTAAAAACACATCTCCAGTGAATAACAATACAATAGGGAGAACTATTCCTAGACCAGTTTGACCAATAAAGCTTATGCTTATACCTACGAGCGCACCGATTGAAATTAAGATAACAATCTGATAGAATTCCAATGTCATAATATTATCACGTTATTAGTCTTTGCTAGTAATTATTATTTAATTCGGTTCTATTTAAATTAGGTAGCAGCAATTCTTTTAGGAAGTTTCGATTGAGCTCTCAAATTTTCTTGTAAAAGTTTATTTACAAGATTGAATTTGATATCTCGGAAATTAGTGTCATTCCATAAATTATTCAATTCATGAGGATCACTTTTACGATTATAGATATCACCAAAGTTATCTAATCCTTCGTATATTGTTAATTTATAATCTTCAGTAATTAGGTGCCTTAATCGGGAATCTAAAGGCCCTATTTCTTCATCGTTTTCGATTAAAACACAATCTCTTATTTTTTTATGAGGATCATCTAAAATTTGGGAGATGTCGTATCCTTGCATCCCTGGTGGATGGTGGCGCTCTTTTATATTTAACAGGTTGAGGATTGTCTTAGGAAGATCGATGGTACTTACCAACGCATCTGAAACGCCAGGCTTAGTTAATCCTGGTACTTTCCAAATTAGGGGAATATTTAATACACCGTTAAAGGGACAAGGACCTTTAAAGAGAAGCCCATGATCGCCCATTAAGTCTCCGTGATCGCTTGTAAAAATAACCATTGTATTTTCTGAATATCCTAGCTTTTCTAAAGATGCTAATATTTCGCCGATACTAGAATCAACATAACTTATCGCAGCGTATGTTAGAGCAGTGAGTTTTCTGACTTCTTCCTCAGTTGATTCTCTTATGAAAGCTCTTTTAAATGGAGGATTCTTTAAATGTTTCCCTAAATATTGATGGTTATAGAGATTCTTTATATCTTGAAAACTTGAAGGGAGTTCTATATCTTCTGGTTTATACATATCTTGAAACCTTTTTGGAGGGTAAAGAGGATAATGAGGATCGGGAAAAGAACAATGTAAATAAAACGGTTTTTCTCCATATTTTCCTTGTGAATACCTCTCAAGGAAAGATAATGTTCGCTCCTTCACATAAGTAGTATTGTATAGATCACCCGGAATATCGTCACAAAATAAACTGAAAAGATTATCGTAATTTTGGACTCTTTTTTTCATTTCATTAGCAATTTTTGGTGCTCTTTCTTCCAGCCACTCAGTATAATGCCCAGCGCACACCGTACCATTTCCAGAAACTAATTCAACTTCATCGTAGCCATAATACGGAAGGGGAAATTTCTTTCCTACGGGATCACTTTTACCTTTGTCAACAGCCCAACTGATCAAACTTTCAGCGGATTTTGTTCTGTGTCTATAAGGACCTAACCAAAATTGATGGTGTATTTTTCCAATAGCTGTGGTATGCCAACCTCTTTTCTGTAGTACTTTCGTAATTGTAGGAAGACTTTCATTTAAATTTATACCATTACTTCTTACACCATGTACATTAGGATATAAACCCGTAAGTAAAGTCGCTCTATTTGGCATACAGATCGGATTAGTACAATAATAGTTAGAAAAACGTACGCCCTCTCTTGCTAAATTATCAATGTTAGGAGTTTTTACGTAAGGATTTCCTGCACACCCTAAATGGTCCGCCCGTTGAGCGTCAGTAATAATAAAGAGTACATTCATTTTTTCTTTCATAATTACTAAAAAAACTCATCTAGCTTGTTGGTTAAAATTTTAATCTATTATCTGATTTCATATTGCTGTGAGAAAATATAAACTTTCATATAGATAACAGTACTAACACCTATTACTTTTAGGAAGTTTTATAAGTGTCATTTAATTCCCATTTTAATATATAACTTATAAGGGATTTACACTTAATGCTGCTTCAAAAAACAACTAGGACTGTTTCTAGGAATTTATTGTTAATAGTTTATCCCTTTTTATTGTTATTGTTAAATTTACTCTTATTATTACTGTAATTACACCTCTTTTCCATTTCATGGAAGGAGATTTCTTTCTCTTTAGGGGGGTTGTGTAAAAAATTAATGAATTAAATATAGGTGAGGAAAAATGGAAAAAAACAACAATATAAGTGTTTCGCAAATAATGGGGGAAATAAGAGATACTCTTTTTCTTCCAGAAAAAGCATTTTTTTTCGATACGACGCTCCGAGATGGAGAACAAACCCCCGGTATAAGTTTTACTCATAAGGAGAAATTATCAATAGCGCAAGCACTTAATGAGATGAAAATTGATGTAATTGAAGCAGGATTTCCAGTTACTTCTATTGGCGATTTTGAAGCGTGTAGAGACATAGCAAAATTGGGTTTGGATTCTGAAGTAATAGGTTTAGCGAGAATGGCAAAACTTGATATTGATAGAGTTATTGAGGCGGATATGGATGGAATTCATCTTTTTATAGCTACTTCTGATATTCATCTTAAATCGAAACTTCAGATGAGCCGAGAAGAAGTAATAGAACAAATCCAGAAACACGTATCTTATGCAAAAGAACATTACTCTACGATTCTATTCTCAGCGGAAGATGCAACTCGTTCTGATCTTGGTTTTTTAATTAAAGCAAATTTAGTAGCAATCGAGAGCGGAGCAACGAGAATAAACATTCCTGATACTGTAGGTACCATATCACCAAAAGCGTTCGGATACATGGTAAATAAGATATATAAAGCGATTCCAAAAAACATTAGAATAGCGGCACATTGTCATAACGATTTTGGTTTAGCTGTTGCGAATACAATAGCGGGATTCGAAAATGGAGCTTCTGAAGCACAAACGACCATAATGGGATTAGGAGAACGAGCGGGGAATGCGTCATTTGAAGAAACAGCAATGTCACTCTATGCACTATATCAATTACCAATGAATATTATAACCGAAAAGATATTTCCTACAGCAAAGCTTATTGAAAGTTATTGTGGTGGGAAGATAAAAATTGGGCGTCTTCAACCATTAATCGGGCAAAACGCTTTTTCTCACGAAGCAGGAATCCACGCTCACGCAATGATACAGAACGCGCGGACTTACGAGCCAATCACGCCACAATTAATTGGAATAAGTAGATCTGACAGCGTTATAGATATTCTTAAACAATCTATTAAATTCGGAAAACACAGCGGAGCTCATGCATTAAAGGCAAAATTAGGAGATTTAGGAATCAATACCGACGAACATCAATTCGATAAGATAATGACTCACATTAAAGAATTTGGTGACAAAGGACACGAAGTATCGGAAGAAGATTTTTTAGCAATCGTAAAGGATGTCATGGGAGAAATTCCCGAAGAGGAACAATTCGTAATACTTGAAGAACTTACTGTCCTTACGGGTTCTATAACCCCTACTTCGACGGTACGCTTGAAAATAAGAAACGGCGATTTTATAGAAAAGGTTGCCTCCTCGGTAGGTGTTGGACCTGTTGATGCATCGGTAAAAGCGATTGTTAAATGTTTTAAGCCTATGAGCAACATTAAGCTATTGAATTTCCAGCTTGACGCGATCACGGGTGGAACTGAAGCACTAGGACACGCAACATTAGAAATTTTAGATATCGAAAGTAATATAATTGTTAAAACTAGCGCTACCCACGAAGATATCATAATGTCCTCAGTTTTAGCCCTTGTAAAAGGTTTGAACTTAATCGTTAAAAGAAAAAGCTCTGAAAATTCGTAAAATTGTTTAAAGAAGTTGGGTGATCTATATTATGGGCTCTACAATCACAGAGAAAATTCTTAGAGAACATTGCAATAATAAAAGTGCATCTGCGGGTGATTTTATTATGGTGGATATTGATAAGTGTATGGCTAATGATATCACCGCTCCTATTGCCATTAATGTATTTAATGAGATTAGAAGTGAAAAGAATGTAGATGTTTTTGATCGTAAGAAAATAATTTTGATCCCAGATCATTTTACCCCAAATAAGGATGTAGCTTCTGCTATTCAGAGTAAAATTCTTAGGGAATTTGCTATGAGACACAACATAGTTAACTATTTTGAAGTTGGTAGGGGTGGCATTGAGCATTGTCTTATTCCTGAGAAAGGATTAGTGTCCCCTGGAGACGTTTTTATTGGAGCAGATTCACATACTTGTACATATGGGGCTCTTGGAGCCTTTGCAACTGGTGTTGGTTCCACAGATTTAGGTGTAGCGATGGCATCGGGGAAGTGTTGGCTCAAAATTCCAGAGTCAGTTAAGTTCATATTTTCCGGTAAGCTAGGAGAATGGGTTTCCGGAAAAGACTTGATTTTGTATACAATAGGCATGATTGGCGTGGATGGAGCCTCATATAAATCTATGGAATTAAGTGGAGATGTTATTAGTAAATTATCCATGGCAAATAGATTCACAATTTGCAATATGGCCATTGAAGCCGGAGCTAAAAATGGAATCATAGCTCCCGATAAAGTCACAAATTCCTACTTAGAATCAAGCGGTTTTGCTCTCGGTAAGAATTTCCAAAGTGATAAAGACGCTGAATATATCGATATAATAGAAATCGAATGTGATAAAATTGAATCCCAAGTAGCATTACCACATTCGCCCGCAAATGTCAAGCCAATAACAGAAGTTAGTAAAATGAACATAGAAGTAGATCAAGTAGTTATTGGTTCTTGTACGAATGGTAGAATTGAAGATTTACGAATTACAGCGAAAATTTTAAAGAATAAAAAAATAAAACCTAATCTAAGATGTATCATAATACCCGGGACTCAGGAAACATATCTTAAAGCTATAAAGGAGGGTTTAATTGAGATTTTAGTTAAAGCTGGAGCCATCGTGTCTACTCCAACTTGTGGTCCTTGTTTAGGAGGCCATATGGGAATTCTAGGCGAAGGAGAAAGAGTCATATCCACAACAAACAGGAATTTTAAAGGAAGAATGGGGCATATCTCAAGCGAAATTTATTTAGCGAGCCCTGCGGTAGCAGCTTTTTCAGCAATTAAGGGATACATTACATCTCCCCAATTAAAATAATTAAGGAAATTTAAAAAAAGAAAATGAATGGAAAAGTAATCAAATATCACCAGAAAAATATTGACACCGATCTGATTATTCCGGCAAGATATCTAGTAAATTCAGAACCAAATTTTCTAGCAAGCCATTGTATGGAAGATTTAGATCCCCTTTTTGTAAAAAAAGTCAAAGACAACAATTATTCTATCCTCGTTGCGGATTCAAATTTTGGCTGTGGATCAAGTAGAGAACAAGCCCCTTTAGCACTAAAAGCAAGTGGGATAAAATGTATTATCGCACCATCATTTGCTAGGATTTTATTTAGAAATTCTATAAACATAGGTTTACAAATGGTAGAATTATCAAATATTGATAACATAAAAACGGGAGATATGCTTGAGATTGATTTTAAATCAGGAAAAATAGACAATACAACTTCACACCATCACTATAAAGTTACTAAACAACCAGCTTTCCTCCAAGAAATAATTTCCGACGGAGGTTTAGTTAATTACGCAAAAAAAAGATTGATTTAGGTAGCCAATTCATTATTTGAGTTTAGACCTATAGAGTAGGAAAAATAATGTAAAAATTAGTTAAGAGGATTGAAAATTCTCTTAATAATTAGTGAATATAAAGCTTCTATTTCCTTCGAATCAAAAGTTTTCTCTCCAATTAATTGGGTTACATAAAAATTATCAGATCCGTTCTTTTTCATTATCTCAATTGCTTTATTTATTAAAGACTTTTCTGTTGGAACAATTTTCATCTTACCTGTACCAGTTAGCTTAAGAGGATATAAAAAGGAAGTACCCATGTGTTTTCTCAATAAACTTTCAATACCTTCAAACGGTTGAAGATTACCCTTGAATTCTTTCAGATAAATTCCATACTTCTCTTCAATCGCCAAGGACAATTCGTCAATTACATCATAAAACTGTGGAGAAGGTAAATCTTTCATAATAAATATGAGTCTAAAATGTCTAAAGTCTGACATTAAAATTTTAGAGTCTTGGTATTCGAGCTTAACAGTTTGTGAATGTTCCCCTGATCTCGAGAGATCTAATCCAAAAGTACGAATTGCTTCCAAAAATCCTGAAACGAGCGTTGAATTGAATTTTTTCTCAGAAAAAGCCTGATCATATATGTTTAGAGACGACTGTTTTTCAATGATGATAGCGTAATTCAAATTCAAGATATCCATAAATTTATTGATAGTTTTTTCTTTTATTGCAATTTTCTTTCTTTTGCTTTTCTTAGCAAGTACAACTGATGAAGCTGTCACCGCGGATCCTAATCCCACTATAACCACTATACCTATTATTAATGCCCAATCAATTACTTCCGGTAAAATAACACTAAAAACTTGAGTTGCTATGCCCGCATCAGTACCATTAAACCAATAAACAAATGCTTTGTAGGATCCATCCAACGCGTTCGAAGGAAATGTATAAGTGAAACTATATGATGGAGTAGGGTTTGATTTTGTTGTGCTATTAATCTGATCGTTAAATATATCAGTTAATATGAAAGTATAGTTTCCCTCCTTTGGATCGGTGAGGAAGAATTTTAATTCCTGACCAGCATAATATTCAGTCCTACTTACATCAAGACTAAAATCCATTTTTGATGAAGTTGCGGTTATTTCCCATGAATCACCTTCTGAAATAAGATTATTTGCAATATAGATAGACATTTCAAAGTAGTTAATATCAACTAAACTCGAAATATTGACATCATTCCTTATAACGCTAACATCAGACCATTTATGGGGGAACTTAAATTTCACAGAATAATTGGAAAACTCTGGATTGATTGTTGGAGTCACGCTCCAATAGTTATCATGGGTTTCTGCAATCTCTACAATTCCAGGAGAAGATATGAATTTTTCTAACTCAAGATTGTAACTGAGGTTGAACATCAACCCAACTGATTGATTGTGATATACCGGAATATTTATTCCGGTTTGGTCGAGTGGTAAGTTTAGACTAGTTATTTTCACATTTCCAATTCCGGGTGAACTACTAGTTATATTGACAATACTATCCTCGACCATAATTGTCATATTAATATCTTCCGGATCAAAAGATTGGTCAGTTCTTTGAATTAATTTATGTCTAAAAGGTTTACCTTGAGTTTCAATGGCCCAAACACCGCTAACGTACTTCGAAGTATATAATTCTGTGTGGATTGAATCTTCCTCGTTTAAAAACCAATTATGATCAGAATTGTCCCATGTAAAATATTCAGAACCATTAACTACTAGATAATAAGATCCCTTCGAAAGAGGTATTGGTTCTGGAAAATTTTGAACGTACCAACTGGGTATACTTGAGATATTAATTGGAACGGGATTGCCGTATCGAGTAGCGTTCGGCCAATGATTTACTTGATCGAAACCGTTAATTTGTACGTAAACAGAACTAGATGAAGCAAAATCTAAGTACCCATAAATTTCAACTCCTAATAGCGTAATATCTTCTGTGATATTGAGTTGAACCCCATACCCCTTAACACTTTTATAAATTGGTTTAAAACTTGAACCTCCCTCTTCAATGGATACTATCTCTTCTCCTATTTTAATATCTGTAAAATTCATTTCCAAGCTAGTAATATTCCAATTTGAACTCGGGATGCTTATATTTATGCGATTTGTATTAGTTTTTAGTGTAGAGAAGTTCGAAAATTCATGTAAATTATAATTTGTATCGAGGATTAAAGAATCTCCATTCGATTGCGCATAACTTATATCGATTTGATCACAACAAGCAATTAGTACGCTTAATATTAGTAGGTTTATAGAAATAAACGACTTTATTCTATTATTCATTTATCACACAGCTTTCATTAGTTGCTATAACTAAAACCCCATGTTCATAATTCTATATACGAGCTTATATAGGATAATTTAGTTAATTATGAGAACATCTTTTGTTTCATAATACATACAACTCAATCTTTTTAAATTTTCAGTTAATAAAAACTACAAAATTCCTTATTTTCAAGGAAAAAAAGAGAAACATAATTCTCGAAAATGCTATACAATTTTAATAGTAGAGATAACTTGTTATCTCAGTGATTAACTTTTAAAAAAATCAAATAGGAAGAGTTTACTATCAAAAAGCCTGAATTATTAGTTCCAGCTCAGAATTGGGACTCTTTAGCAAATATTGGCCATTTAGCCGACGCGATTTATTTTGGAGTTAAAAATTATAATATGAGAGCGAAAGCTAAAAATTTTGATCGTGATGAAATAAGTAGCGTTGTAAAGTTTTGTCATAATTTAAAACCACCTATAAAAGCTTACCTGACTACAAATATTTTAATATACGATAACGAGTTAGAAGACTTAGAAAATTTAGTTTCTATAGCAAAAAAGTCTAAAGTTGACGCGATAATAGCCCATGATTTAGCAGCCATAAGATTTGCGAAACAAAAAGGTGTTAATTTTCATATCTCGACTCAGGCTAATGTTTCAAATGTCGAAAGCGCTAAATTTTATGAAGGTTTAGGAGCAGAAAGAATTATTTTAGCGAGAGAATTGTCGCTTAATCAAATAAAGCTTATCAAGCATCATTTAAATAGATCCCAAATAGAATGTTTTGTTCACGGCTCTATGTGCACTTCGATTTCAGGCAGGTGCTATTTATCTGCTACGATTTGTGATTCTGAAGAGGATTCGGCAAATCGAGGAAAATGCGTTCAACCTTGTCGGAGAGAATGGAGAGTAATAGACGACGAAAATAATGAGCTACTTTACGATGGTCAAATGTTCTTGAACGCAAAAGATCTTTGCATGATTAAATATATCCCAGATTTAATTAAGGCGGACATAGACGCCTTTAAAATCGAAGGAAGGATGAAAGATCCAATTTACATTGAAACGGTAGCTAGCTGCTATCGAGAAGCAATTGACAGTTATTTTAATTCTACTTTCTCAGATGATAAGGTACAAGATTGGTTAGCAAGGCTAAATAAAGTATATAATCGTGGATTTCATACGGGATTTTATTTTCACCGACCGACTATAGAAGATGTTGAGTTAGAAAAAAGAGGAAATGTATCTCCATACAAAAAACATTACCTTGGAAAGATTTTATCGTTTGATAAAAGTAGTATGACGGCTAACATATTAGTCGAAATTAAGGAATTCAATCTTAAACTAGGAGACGAAATTATAGTAAAGGGGGACGACACATATCATCATCAAAAAATTAAGCACATGCTCTACAAGGGTGAAAAAATAAAAAATATTTATAAAAAGCAGTATGACAACCCATTTAAAGTAAATCTGCGGCTTAGTAAAGAAGTAAAGAAAGAAGATAAGATTTATATCATATATCAAACATAATTCAACTATTTTGAACAAAAGATCGTATAAAAATCGCATCTTGTAAGGGGAAAAAGCATATGGATTTCGAAGAAAAGAGGAAAAAATTGGTTGAGAGTCTTAAAAATCGGGATTTTTTAACTAAATCCGATGTAATTAGGGCAATGTTAAAAGTTCCTCGTCACACCTTTTTACCTAAAGGTGCTATATCTTCGTCTTATATAGATTCTCCACTTTCTATAGGGTTGGGACAGACTATATCTGCTCCCCACATGAATGCAATGATGTGTGAATTGTTAGATCTTAGAGAAGGAGACAAAGTTCTGGAGATCGGAACTGGTTCTGGTTATCACGCAGCCTTGTGTGCTGAGATTGTTGCCCCTGAGGATTCGCAAAATCCTGGACATGTTTATACCCTAGAACGACACTTAGAGTTAGCAGAGTCCGCAAGGAAAAACCTTTTTTCCGCAGGCTATGGTGAATCTGTTACAGTAATTCACGGAGATGGAACTTTAGGATATCCTCAAGAAGCACCTTTCGATAAGATTTTAGTTACCGCGTCATCACCTAAAAAGGTGCCTCCTCCGCTCAAAAAGCAGCTAGAAAATGGAGGAATTCTATGTATTCCTGCGGGTTCAAAAGAATGGGGTCAGGATCTTTACATAATTACAAAAAAGGATAATATTTTCGACTCTAAAAGGGTTACGGGTGTCAGGTTTGTCCCTTTAATAGGAGAATGGGGCTTTCCCGAATCAGATTGATTGGTTATGGGAATTTATTATTCTTATAAACCTAATTAGAAAAAGTTTTTTTTAAACGATCTTGCATCAATTTTTTTCTAATAGTTTTCACAAATTCGTTATTTTCGATGTTAACCTTCACAGATTTATTGGTGTAAGTATAACCGTTTTGTTTTCCCCTTTTATTTTCAGTCAAAAACTTACTTACCTTGAGTTTTTTTATGAAATATAGTTGATATTATGTCCTTAACAATATATAAAGCTAATTAAAATCGACAATATTAAAAGAAAAAATCTTTTTTTTTATTACTGTTAAACAATATCGATTATTATGCTAAATTCAAATTCCTCATTTAACTTAAATCGGGGAAGAAGGTTTAATCCTTGATATATCTCCTTATACCCCTCGTCTGTAAAAGCGTATGCGATTATTGGAAATTTAAAAATTTTAATGGGAGTTGCGATTGGCTTGGATTGATTTAGAAATGAATATTCTAAAGTCAAGTCGTATGATTCATCAAGAGCTTTAAAAGTAAGAGCTTCAAAGTCAAGCGGTTTTAACAAGCCGTTATTATCATTATCGATAAAGGCGATCTGATCAGTTTCCCATTTAAATTTTGAAGGTTCGCCGTTAAAGAAGAATGGAAGATCTACGCCTAATGAGAGAGAATTTAATATGTTTTTTAGCGAATCTTCCTTTCCGGGTAGTTTATCAAATTTACCCTTAATTGTTACAGTAATCCGAGAGTTCTCGACCTTAATTTTCTTAAAGATACTACAAGGATAAGTCTCGTTTAATGTAGGAACCGTAATATTACCGTTATTCTCGAGTTCTAATAATGCTGATGTTTTGTCCTTTTCATTTCGAATAACTTTAAATTCACTATCGATAAACGACCCATATTCCTTGTATAGGTCAGTTTCAAGCATTTTAGTTGAAGTTTCCTTATGAAAAAATCGTAGGCGTAACATATTTCTTTTATAACGATCAACCATAATCTCTTCAATAGCAATATCCTCGTTATCATGATAAGCTTCTGGCCATCGGGTTAATGTATTTAAGATGTTATAAGACTTTGGTTTATAATCCAGTTCAAATAGAGTCCCCCCATCTGAGGGATTAATGTACACATTTAAAAGATCAGACTCAATGATGACATCCATTCTGCTATCTTTATCGAAATCTAAAGTCGTAATTGAAAAATATTCATTTTTTTTAGAATTAAATCCCCTATTCAGAGTATCAATTATTTTTTCGGCATTAATCAAATGAGTATATACGGAAAATCGCAAGAATTGTAAATATATGCCCCCAAATAATCCATGCCAGTAGGCATCGTTGCATTGCGACTTATAAATCTCATTCCAAGCTTCGGAGATATTGGTTTGAGCTTTCATTCTACTTTCTTCACTCTCTAACTTGTCTAACTGGTTTTCAACTTGAATTAATTTTTCTCGAACATAGAGCATTTTTTTATGCATATTATTTGATTCTGAATATTTTACTAGATAATATCTCCAAAATCCGCCTTTTAAAAACAAGTATTCCTGGCGTTTGTCTGGATTCTCCTTTAGATCTTTTCTGATCTTCTCAAATATTTTTCTCTCTTTAGTTGGTAATACCCATTCTTCCATTTTATCGTAACTTGCGGTCGGTAGATATATTAAGCTTTTTGCAGGATATTTATCCATATACTCCGAAAGAGTAATCGATTTAATCCACTTATTCTTTATTATTTGCTCGAAAAACGCAGGAATAAAAGGTTTACCGTTATCTCCCTCCTCATGACCTTGAACATAGCATATATTGTGAGTAACGCCCCAAACGCCCATTTTTTCGGCATCAGAAATTAGTAACGCAATCCTATCGCCCTCTACATTTGCGTATTTCTTTAGATAATCAACAGATAGGTATGTGGGTTTCCAGGGAGTTAAATATCTTAATTCTTCATTAATTGGAAAGATCCTAAGTGTTTTACCTTCGTCTTCAGTAACATAAGAATAAAAAGTATCCATCTCCGTTATTCCTGTTGATCTCAAATGGTTATCATCAAC
>JAHQWP010000167.1 GCA_029856235.1 Promethearchaeia archaeon | reverse complement strand
TTGCTACTGAGTTATTAATTAAAAACGATGGAGATGAGGGTTTATTTCGGGCTTATGACAGCATTGAATTTTTAGCTCCCGTTTATGCTGGTGATTATATTGAAGCTGAAGGAAAAATTATTGAAATTGGTAACACTTCAAGAAAGATGATTTTTGAGGCAAGAAAGGTTATTGCATTAAAACCAGATATAAATGATTCTGCTGCCGATTTCTTAAAAGAACCTATTGTAGTATGCAAAGCAAGTGGAACTTGTGTTGTTCCGAGAGAGAAACAAAGAAAAAAGTAATATGATGTATATGGAAAAATTAATTATAACTGCTGCAATATGTGGCGCCGAAGTAACAAAAGAACATAATCCGAACGTACCTTATACTGTAAGAGAAATCGGTATCGAAGCAGAAAAAGCGTTCTTAGCTGGAGCGAGTATTATCCATCTGCACGTAAGAGAAGACGACGGCACACCCACTCAAGATCTGAAAAGATTTCAAATATGCGTTGATGAAATTAAAGGAAGATGCCCTGATGTCATTATCCTGCCCTCAACTGGAGGTGCCATAGGAATGAGTACTGAAGAGAGACTCCAACCAATTTTTATGAAACCGCAACCAGAAATGGCTACCCTAGATATGGGAACAATGAATTACGGCGGTGATGAAATTTTCGTTAACACAGAAAATACAATTATAAATTTTGCAAAAGAAATGAATTCTCGTGGAATTAAACCAGAACTCGAATGTTTTGATAAGGGGATGATCGATATGGCGTTAAAACTCCATAAAAAAGGAATAATTAAAGAACCTATGCATTTTAATTTTATGATGGGGGTTAATGGTGGAATCGTGGCAACACCAAGGGATTTGGTTTATTTGGTAAACAGTATTCCTAAAGGATCGACTTTTACTGTTGGAGCTATCGGTAGACATGAGTTTCCTATGGTTTCAATGTCAATAGTTCTTGGAGGGCATGCTCGAGTAGGATTTGAAGATAATATTTATTTATCGAAAGGGATTTTAGCTGATTCTAACAGTGAACTAGTGGAAAAAGCGGTCAGAATTTCCAAAGAATTAGGAAGGGACATAGCTTCTCCCTATGATGCAAGAGAGATATTAAGATTAAAATAAATCATTGACAAAATAAAGGGATCAAAATTTATGTATAAAGAATTGGCTAAATTTTACGATTTAATTTACCATTGGAAAGATTATAAAGCAGAAGCTGAAACAATTCAAGAACTAATAAAGAAATTTAAGACTTCGGATGGATATATCCTCCTTGATGTAGGATGCGGGACAGGAATGCATATTAAATACTTTAAAGAAGTTTATTCTTGTACGGGTATAGATATCAACAACGAAATGGTAGAAGTTGCCAAAAGTAAAGTTAAGGGTGTGAACTTCAAACAAGGTGACATGATAGATTTCGATCTTAACACAAAATTTGATGTAATTTTATGCCTGTTTAGCTCAATTGGTTATGTAAAAACTTATATTAATTTAGAGAAGACCATCATAAACTTTGCGAATCATATGAAAAAAGGGGGGGTGGTAATTATTGAGCCCTGGTTTACTAAATCCGCTTTTTGGGTTGGAGTGCCTGGAATGACCACCTATGATGGGGATGATGTCAAAATCGCAAGACTTAACACTACAAAAGTAGAAGGAGACTTATCGATAATGGAAATGTATTACCTAATTGCTGAAAAAAATAAAGATATCAAGCATTTTATTGATATTCACGAGTTAGGTTTATTTGAGCATGATAAAACTCTTGAGTTCATGGAAAAAGCTAATTTTAAATCCAAATATCTAAACGACGGATTGATGAAAGATAGAGGGCTTTTTATCGGAATAAAATTGTAATAGATAAAAAGCATTCTAAGAGAATTCTAATTATATTAGATTTAGAATTTACAATTTTGAATAAATCTTTAAATAATTAGACATCATTTCTTTAATTCATGAATGACACAAATAAATATGGTTTAATCGTCATCGGAGGTGGAATCACTGGTCTGAGCAGTGCTCTAACCTGGGCGTTAAACCACGATGTTAAAAAAGAACCTGTTTTATTAATAGAGAAAGAATCTAAAACGGGAGGCTATGTAACTTCCTATGAACGAGAGGGATTTCTATTTGATACTTGTCAGATGATTCCAAATATATCTGACATTCTCAATTATCTCGGGATAGAGATTGAATTAAAAAAATTTAAGGGATATTACATGAGAATCTTTTTAGTAAATCCTGAAACCGACGAAGTTAAAGTTCTTGAGCTTCCTTCTGGTGTGGAAACTTTCAAAAAGCAATTAATGACACTATATCCTAATAATGCATCTCAGATCGAGAAATTCTTGGATCATTCTCGTGAGATGTATCTTGAACTATTTGATCTAAAACTTGAACCTACTCCTAAAGAGATCATGAAAACATTGAAAAAGTGTCCTAAAATAATTGCTAACTCTTCTAAAACATTTAAAAAGTATTTCGAAAAATTTGGAATTACAGAACCAGATGTAGAAGAAATTTTTAGCGTTTTTGCCGACTTTAGCGCATTACCTGCTGAACAAGTAACCGCTATAGTTCCCATTTCTGCCATGAATTCCTTATTAGATGGTGCTTTTAGACCTAAAGATGGATTCATTCAATTTTCCAAAAAGATTGAAGAGAAATTTCAAGCTTTAGGCGGAGATTTACGCTTAAAAACTGAAGTTGTGAAAATCTTAGTAGAGAATGGTGAAGCAAAGGGGGTTCAATTAAAGAATGGTGAAAAAATTCTTTCGGACTATGTTATTACTACAGTTGATCCTAAGGTAGCAATGAAATCCATGGTGGGGTTAGATATCATTAGAGAACTCGATAAGAAATACGCTAAAAAGGTAGAAGCTGTAAAAATGTCTACTTCTTCAATGAACCTCAGTATCGGATTAGATGAAGAAATAGATTTGGACGCATTGGGTATGGATTGTGGGTATAATGTAATAACTACAGGTGGAGATACTTTTAATCGCTTATTTGATGCCTATGAAAAGGGAGAAATTGGTTTTACAGACAAAAGATTTCATATGGGCGTTGTTTGTCCTTCCTTAACTACTGGAGGTAAGCCTAACATCACTGTTCGAATTACACCAATGGCGTTAGCTGATTGGTTGGAATTAAGGGAAAGTAATCCAGAGAAGTACAAAGAAAGGAAACAAAAATGGGCCGATTTTTTCATTGATAAAGTAGAAAAATATTTAATCCCTGATTTGAAAAACCACATAAAAGTTCTGGATGTTTCTACCCCAGCCACATATGCTCGCTATTCCGGTTATATTTCTGGAGCTGTATACGATATGGCCCCTTATCCCGATAATTTTGGAAGAACTAGGCTTAAAATGAGAACTCCTATTAAAGGGTTATTTCAACCTAAATTCGTTCATGGGGTGTTTGGATGTTTACTTGCTGGAATGCAAGTAAATGATATGATTCTCGATAGAAAGATCATGGATGGAAATGCAAGATATAAAGCATAATAATTTTGATTAAATTCTTACCAAAACATCGTGTGCGTCCATAAAAATTTTCAAATCCTGGATTCTCAAAATGTTAAAATGAAATAAGGAAGCAGCCAATACTGCTTCAGCGCCGTTATTGATTGCTTCTACAAAATGTTTTTTACTTCCTGCTCCCCCAGATGCGATCACAGGTACAGATACAATATCCGTAATAGCTCGAATTAATTCAAGGTCATATCCTGAGTTAGTACCATCTTTATCCATGCTTGTAACTAATAGTTCTCCTGCCCCCTTTTCTACAACTGTTCTTACCCAATCTAATACATCGAGTCCAGTAGGTTTTGTGCCGCTATGGGAATACACTTCCCATGATTCCCCTTCTTTTTTAGCATCAATCGCTATAACAATACATTGAGAACCGAATTTCTTCGCACCTTTAGTAATTAAGTCTGGATCATTTATAGCGGCTGAGTTTATGCTAACTTTCTCAGCACCAGCTTTAATAATTGCAGTCATATCCTCAATTGATTTAATTCCCCCGCCAACAGTTAAAGGAATGAAGATTTCTTCAGCAACAGATCGAATTGTATTAAGCATACTTTTTCGTCCTTCAAGAGTTGCCGAGATGTCTAAGAAAACTAATTCATCTGCCCCATTATCGTTATAAAATTGTGCTAATTCAACAGGATCTCCACTGTCTCGTAAGTTTTTGAATTTAATTCCCTTAACAACTCTTCCATTTTTTACATCTAAACAGGGGATTATTCTTTTTATCAGTCTTGAAGTATGTAGATTATCAAGAAAAGTGCCTAAAACTTTTAAAGGGATGTTCCCGTTATATAAAGCTTTTCCAACGATAACACCATCAGCATACAATAATGCATTTTCTACATCGCCAATGTTTGAAACTCCACCTGAGGCAATTATTCTAGTTTTTGGCTTTTTTCTTTCCATTAATTCTAAAAACAGATTAGTATTTAAACCAGTCGAAGTACCGTCTTTCATTATATCTGTAACTACAAAATCCTGGATTCCTAAATTTTCCAATTTAGATAAAACATTAAAGATATCTAAATTCGAATCAATTTGCCAGCCTTTAGTGCGTATCGTTCCGTCAGAAGTGTCAAGTGCAATAGCAATTTTATTTTTATCTTGCTTAGATAAAATATTTAAAAGCTTCTCGTCGTCCAACGCAATTGTACCTAATATTATTCGGTCAGCTCCTTTAAGTATCAATTCATCAACGATTTCAACGCTCCGAATTCCTCCACCAATTTGAATTTTAATTCCAGCTTGTTTTGATAGTGCAATAAGATTCAAAATTACGGGATAGCTAAGATTTTCCTTAAAATTTCCTGTTAAAGCTCCATCTAAATTAACAACATGGATCCATAAAGCACCAGCTTCTATGAATTGTCTTAGGATGGTTAAGGGGTCATCAGAATATGTAATCTGCTTAGAAAAATCCCCTTGTGTGAGCCTTATAACCTTTCCTTCTCTAATATCCATGGCCGGAATAAGTGTTTTTATGGTTAATTCACCTGATTTTAAAGTGTTCCTACCCAATGTTTTAATATATTTTCTCCAATAATCTTGCTTTTTTCAGGATGAAATTGTAATCCTAATATTGTTTCATAAGTAAAAATAACGCAAAATCTTATACCATGTAATGAAAAGGCAGTTACAATACTTTTATCCACTACATCACAATAATAAGTATGGTTAAAATAAGCAAACCCCGAAAAATACGGTTCTTTGATTCCAGTTACGCGATTCCATCCCGTGTGTGGAACTCGAATTGATTTAGTGAGTTCAAGCTTTTTCACATCTCCAGGAACGATACCTAATCCTTCAACTCCAGGACTTTCTTCCGATTTATTAAGTAGTAATTGCATTCCTAAACATATTCCTAATGTTGGTTTTGAGGGGATAACCTGTTTTAGTAGGTTAAATAACCTTTTTCGTTTTAGTTCTTCGATGGCATCTCCAAACGCTCCAACACCGGGTAAAACAATACCCTTTGCTTTTGTTATTTGTTCTTCTACGTTAGATATTATTACTTCTGGATAATATCTTTGAATTGCTCGTTGAACTGACCTTAAATTCCCAACTCCATAGTCAACTATTGTAATCATAATTAGTTCCTAAATCTTATAGCCTATTTATGTAGTTTACTCATAATACTCCCTTAGTTGATGGAACAACGCCTTTTCGCTTAGTATCCAATCGAGATGCTTTATCAAGCGAGGATCCAAGGGCCTTAAAAACTGACTCTGCTATGTGATGATCGTCTTTCCCAGAAAGTACTTTCACATGTAGAGTTATACTTGCGTTAATGGCAAATGTTTGTAAAAAGTGCTCTATTAAAGTAAGAGGAATCAACTCGTCTTGATTCTTTCCAAAATATTTACCGGTCCAGTGTATATCAATAAGTGAATAAGGGCGATTAGAAAAATCAACTACGACTAACGCTAAAGCTTCATCCATTGGAACGTAAGAGTATCCAATGCGTCTTATACCTACTTTGTCTCCAATTGCTTCTTTAAAAGTGCTTCCTAACACTATCCCTACATCTTCAATGGTATGATGGGTGTCAACATGTAAATCTCCCTTAGCTTTCACCTCAATATCAAAAATTCCATGAACTGCGATGTGACTTAACATATGATCGAAAAAACCTATCCCTGTATCTATTTTTGCAATTCCGGAGCCATCTAAGTTAAGGGAAATATTAATCGTAGATTCTTTTGTTTTTCTTTCTTGGTTTGATTGACGTTTCATTTTAATTTCCTCCTTTTAAAAATAATTTGAGTTCAGCAATAACTTTTACCATATTTTCTTGGAGCCCGATACTTATCCTAAGGTTATTAATCATATCTGATGAGGAATAATATCGCACTAAAATTCCCTTTGAATAGAAATGTGTATAAAGTTTCTTCGGAATATCTGGAGATTCGAAGGTGAATAGCACATAACAAGCTTCGCTTGGGTGGATCCAAAAGTTTTTGTATTGTTTTTGAACCAGTTTAAGCTGATCGATGAACCAATCTCTTGTTTTTTTCATTTCTTTTATTCTTTGATCTACTAGTGGGCTAGATAATGCTGCTATTGCCGCCCTTTGTCCCGCAATATTAACGTTATAAGGTTGTTTAATTGATACTAAGACTTTTCGGATATCGTTTGGCATAATACCGTATCCAACTCGTAACCCGCCTAAACCATAAGCTTTGCTAAATGTTCGAAGAACAACAAGATTCTCGTGTTGAGGAACCCATTTAGCAAGGCTTTGAAAACTTGAGAATTCTACATAAGCTTCATCAATGATAACTAAAATTGGGAGAGATACCAAGCGCTCAATAAATTTTTCTGATACAACATTTCCATCAGGGTTATTTGGACGAGCGATAAATGCGATTTTCGACCGTTTCGCTTCATCTAGAAATTGATCCTCGTCGAGTATGTAGCGAGCAAATGACTCTTTTTTAAGGAGTTGTTGAGAAACTGATATGTTTTTAATCCCTTGTACTTGAGCTAAAAAAGAAATCATACCAAATGTAGGTGAAACAGAAAGAATCGAGTTTGAAGGATTTATGTACGCTTTTATTAGCAATTCAATTAACTCATCAGATCCGGAACTAATAATAAAGTTGTTAGCATCCAAATTTTCTTTTTTTGCTAATAATTCTATTAAATTTAAGCATAATGGGTCTGGATAATGACCAATATTTTTGAGAGAACTTAATGCTGCTAGCACCTCCGGAAGTGGATCGTAGGGATTTTCGTTACCATCAAGTTTAATTATTTTGGAAACTGGGACATTTAATTCTGCCGCAATAGCATCCAAAGGTTTAACTCCGTCATAAGACTCTATTGAACTGAGGTGCTCTACGGTTTTAATTTTGGGCATTAAATTCTCCTCCTGGCTGCTTCTGAATGAGCGGTAAGTTTTTCATTGCGGGCTAATACTTCCGCTAGAGGTGCTATATTTTTAACGGTTTCCTTATCTAAGGCAACAAGACTGGTAATTTTAAGAAAATCCATTACAGATAATGGTGAAGAAAATTTTGCGGCACCACCGGTAGGCATTACGTGACTGGGGCCAGCGATATAATCACCCATTACTTCACAAGAAGATTCGCCCAAAAAAATTCCTCCAGAGTTTCTTATTTGTGGTAAAATATCTTGTGGGTTTTCAGTTACAATAGATAAGTGTTCTGGGGCAAATTCATTAATTACAGATATGGCCTCCTTAATGTTAGCAACCAAAATTATTCCCCCATTATTTTCGATCGCGTATGAGGCTTTTTCTAAACGAGATAATTTTGGTAATTGTTCTTCAATTGAATTTTTAACCATATTTGCCAGATGCGCACTTGTTGTCAATAAAATTGGTATAGATAAAAAATCGTGCTCGGCTTGAGCAAGTAAATCAGACGCAATTAATTCAGGATCTGCTGACTCGTCCGCTAAAATAACCGCTTCAGTCGGACCTGCAATACCATCAATTCCTACGACCCCAAATACTTCTCGCTTGGCTAAAGTTACAAAAATATTGCCGGGTCCTACGATTTTATTAACTTTTGGAACTGACTCTGTTCCGAAGGCTAGAGCTGCAATTGCTTGAACACCTCCTATCTGAAAAACCCTAAGATTAATGTTAAACTCACGCATTAAATTACAAGTCGCCAAGATTATGGGAGAAATGGGAGGGGGACTTACTATTACTATTTCTTCAACGCCTGCTACGATTGCCGGGCAAACGCTATGAATGACAGTCGATGGAAGCGGAGCAGAACCTCCCGGGACATAAAAACCTACTATTTGAATGGGATTTATTATTTGCCCTAAACTTCCCCCTAATTCACTCGTAGTCCAAGAAGAAATAGGTTGTTTCCTGTGAAAGGCTAAAATTCTATCTCTAGTTTTAATCAAGACTTCTCTAATCTTCGGATCGATAGCTTTTATAGCCTCTTCCATTTGATCAACTTTAAGCTCAATAGAATTAGAGATATCGTTATTGTCTAATTTCTTAGTCCATTCAATAAGCGCAAGATCACCTTTTTTACTAACATCATTAATGATTCGCTTAACAACTTCTTGTAAAGTTAAAGCTTTTCCAAAGATCTTGATGATCTGCTCGTTTATTTGAGGTGATGCCGTGGTATCGATAATCGATTTACGTATTAGAATAGTTTTTTTTGCTTCCTCTAAGGAATAAATTGGAATCATCAATTATCCTCCAAATTCTTTAGTAAATTCTTATAGCGTTTAGGTTCTTCTTCAAAAATAAATAAAGTTGGGCTAACCACAACTCCACTTCCGCCAATTTCTCTCAATGCTCTTATAGTTTCAGTTAATTTCTCCTTTTCAACAATTATATGAATGGCAAACCAGGACCCACCCTCTGAAGAAATTACAGGTGAGATCGTAGGTCCTTGTAGACCTTTTAGACTATCGTTCGTAAACATTTTTTGAGCAATACTTTGAGGATCTTTTCCACGAATGTTTATAAATACAGAAACATAGTCTTTTGCTCTAATAGTTGCTTCAAAGTACTCAAGAAAAGTACGAGAAACATCCAAAACTGCAAGATTTTGTTTTAGGATTTTACGATTTGCTATAAAACACGCTTGAGATTTGAGGATACAACCATCGGACAACCGTTTTAAACGGTTATCTTTAAGTGTTTGTCCTGTAGAGACAAGTTCGACAACTATATCTGAATATCCTAATGTAGGAGCAACCTCTATCGTTCCTTCTGCTTTAATTAATTCATAGTCAAGCTGGTGTTTATTAAAAAACTCATTTGTTAATAAAGGAAACTTAGAGGCAACCCGTAAAGCTTGATTACGTTGATTTAGATCCATCATCGAGTTCTCCTCCCAATTTTCAGGGATTGAAACTTCTAAGGTACAATTTCCAAATTCTAAATCATCGTGAATAATTACAATTTTATCAGGATCTTTCAGAGTTAATTCAGTTAAAATATCTAAACCAACAATTCCGAAAGCTAAATTTCCATTGAAGACCCCACTAATAATATCTTTTTGCCGTTGAAATACTACTTGTATATTAGGGATTCCTTCTAACCATCCGATATATTGTTGCCTATTTCTCCTGATTTTAAAACCACATGATTCAAGAAACTCTTGGGTTTCAGACGCCATACGCCCTTTTGAGGGAATTCCTATTCGGATTAACTGCGAATTCGAATTTTCTTTCTCGTTATTTACTGTCATAATTTCTTCTACTCCATAGTTCATTCAAAATATCTTCTAATTTAATATTTTTTTTAGCCATTAAAACCATTATAAAATACATTAAATCTGCAATTTCCCAAACCAAATTTTCATCGTTTGTATAATTAATAACTTCATCACTTTCTTCTTTTATTTTTTCGATTATTAATCGCTCCTTTTTGGAAATTTTGCTTGTATACGAACTGGCAACAGGATTTAAAATTCTATCTTGGATAATTTCATATAAATCTGATAATTTAAACTCTTTATTGCCGAAACACGAATATCGTTGTAAGTGACAAGCAACCCCCTCCTGACGAACAATAAATAGCAAAGTATCTTGATCGCAATCATATCTTACTTGATTCAGTGTCTGATAATTTCCCGAAGTTTCTCCCTTAACCCAAATTGATTTTCGGGAACGACTGTAATAAATGCCTCTTTTTTGAGCAAATGATTGGATTAAAGAATCTTGAGAGGAAAAGGCGAGCATTAAAATTTGATTATGATCGTCTTGTACAATTGTAGGTACCAAACCTTCCTGTTTCTGAAAATCAATTAAAGAGGTAAAGATTCCTATCAATTCCTTCTCTTCATACATATCTTGTGAACTAATTAGCGAATCTACACCCCTTTTTTCTAGTATATCAGTGAACTTATTATCAATATTAAGAAAAATTAATGGCAAATCTCCAATATCAGCTAGAAGGTCTAATATTGTGAGAAGGGTACCTTCCCCAATATCTAAATCTTTATCGTAATCAATCAAGAGCTCTGAACAATAAGGATTTGTTCTATCAAAACTGGCTTTTAATTGTTTCTTAAGATTTATCAAATCTTTATCAAGAATTAAGTTTTTTTGAAGCGTAATTCTTGCGATAATTATGTTTTTTGAAATTTTTTGGTTGATAAATTTTATGTCTTTCTCAGGGATGATAACTTTTCTTACGCCCCTCTGTAAAACTGATTTTATACTTTCAAATTTTGGTGATTCCATCAATAGATAGCATTCAGCAACGCTACAAATCTCTTTAAGATGTTTATTAGAAGTGTAATTACTCAATACTACTCTACCAAAAAAATTAACTCCCCTTGCATAATTAATTATGAAATTCTCATCGTTTTTTACCTGATTTTTATACAATGATTTGAGTTTGCCGATATTAATCTCAAAGTTTAACATAAAAGCCCTTTCAATAAGTTATTTCTATTAATCTATAGGTACTCTTTATTCTTGTGGAATTATAAATTTTAGTTTTCACTTTAAGATTCGTCTTAATTGATTTGAAAAATTTATAATTTTAACGATTCTTAAGTAAAACCAGACACTATAATAATATATCCTTAAGAATAAGGTGGAAAAAGTCATATGGTAAAAGGAAATAAATATGGTACTCACAGAGTCATTGAACCTAAAGGAACTCTTCCTCAACCTGCGTTTAAAATATCGAATGATACGAGTATATTCGACAACGAAATATTAATTGATGTTGAGTATTTGAACATCGATTCCGCAAGTTTTACTCAATTAAAGGAAGAAGCGGGAGGAGATGTTGAAAAAATAAAATCCAAAATCCTGGAAATTGTTCAAGAACGTGGTAAAATGCAAAATCCAGTTACTGGTTCCGGTGGAATGCTAATAGGAAAAGTAGAGAAAATTGGTAGTGAGTTACGAGACAGAATTGATTTAAAAGTTGGAGATAAGATTGCAACATTAGTCTCTCTTTCATTAACTCCTCTAAAAATTGAAAAGATTTTAAAAATTAATCCAGAAATCGACCGGGTTGAGATTGAGGGAAAAGCTGTTTTATTTGAAAGCGGGATTTACGCAAAATTACCGGGAGATATGGAGAATACATTAGCCCTCGCTGCACTAGATGTTGCTGGAGCTCCCGCCCAAGTAAAGAAACTTGTAAAAGAAGGAGATACAGTTCTAATTCTCGGTGCTACGGGTAAATCTGGACTCATGTGTTCGTATATGGCTAAAAAAATGGTTGGAAACAAAGGAAAAGTCATAGGACAAGCTAGAAATAAAGCTAGAGCGGAATTCCTTATAGCCACTGATTTTTGCCATGAAGTTATTATCGCAAATGTCTTAAATCCTACAAATATTTTAGATGAAGTTCTCAGTATAAATGATGGTAAAGAAGTGGATATCGCCATTAATTGCCTAAGCATCCCAAATTCGGAATTATCCTCTATACTTCCTGTGAGAGATGAAGGTATAGTATATTTCTTCTCAATGGCTACGAGTTTTACGAAAGCGGCTTTAGGTGCTGAAGGTGTAGGTAAAGATGTAACTATGATAATAGGAAATGGTTATACTAAAAACCATGCTGAGATTACTTTGGATTTATTGCGAAATTCAAATAAATTAAGAGCAATCTTTGAAGAGAAGTACGTTTAATCAGATAACTTCAGCTTAAATTTACTTTTTGAATTAAAATAATGGTTACCTCTTCTGAAAAATTATGTTTTTCAGTTCTTCATAAGTTTCTGGACCATTTGAAAATGGGCATACCTTAATACAAATTGAACATCCCAATGTCTTAGCAAAATATGGAAAGCATTTCTCCCTATCTATACAACTTTTTAATGCTCCGATTCCCGGTATATTTTCAACTGATATAACCTTTTTGTCAAGAATAGCATCAACAGGGCATTCTTTTTGGCAAATCTGGCATGTTTTACAATATTCCTCAATCCAGTTATGTTCATCATTGTCAGTATACTCAAACAACTTTTCTTCAATGAATATGGGAGCCAAACGTTGACGCGGTCCAAATTCAGGAGTAACTAAAAACCCATGCATGCCCTGTCCACCCATTCCCGCTTTTCCCGCGAGAGGTGGTGTACATACAAGTCCACCTAACGGATGGACTGCTTGAGATCTAATTCCTTTCGCACGAAGCCAATTTGCAATATCTGCAACCGCTTCCCCCAATTCGGCATAAATTCGTATAGTCTCGTCACCCGCTTTTAGTCCTGGAGCTTTATCAATCTTATCTTTATTCATTTCTTGCATAAAAACGAGAGCATATCGAAATAAAACCATTTTGTTTCTAAATATCAGTTCTGTAGGCAATTCTGTAAAGCCAATTTTTAGGATATTCCATTTGTTTTTTGCATACTCTTGAAGTTCGAACCATAAATCTTTGTTTGGATAAGAATTTAATAGTTCTTCGACATTAGTTCTCCCTGTATACTTTCCATTTTGCTCTAAATCTAAGAGATAGGGTTCCAAATCGTCATAGGATTTCTTTCTTCCTCTCATCAACTTGCGTCCATATTTTATAAAAACTCGGAAGAATCGAAGCATTCCGCGCTTTCCCCTTATCTGCATCATTGAAGGACCTTTTTTCTCTAATTCTGGTTCGCTAAGTTTTTCAAAAATATACTCAAAACCCTCTTGTGGAGAATTAGGATGAGAAACACTAACTAAACTAGGAAATCTACGACATTTATCTAAAAACCGAATTTCTTCCTTTCCTTGCAATCCTTTGGCAGTTGTTTTTTTCTGTGCTGAATTCATTCTAAAGATAATCTCGTTGATTAAATAATTCAAGTTTAACAAATTATATAAGTTTTATAATAGGGATATTCTCCCGCAAACTCCTAAACTTTAACAAATAGAAAAAATTAATCACATTAGTAAATTAAGATTTCTGGTAACAATCATGAAAGTAAATAGACGAATGGAACTATTTGGAAAAGTGAGCGATGAAGATTGGAACAACTGGAGATGGCAATTTAAAAATAGGATAACCACTATCGAAGACCTCAAAGAGTTGATTCCTTTAACCAAGGAAGAAGACGATCCGAGTATTATGGAAAAGCTGAGAATGGCTATTACGCCTTATTATTTGTCGTTAATCGATCCCCACGATCCTTACGATCCCATCCGCAAACAAGCAATCCCTACAATCCAGGAGCTCATTAGATACCCCGCTGATTTAGAAGATCCACTTCACGAAGATATCGATAGTCCCACCCCTGGTTTAACACATAGGTATCCCGATCGAGTATTATTTTTAGTTACGGAAAATTGCTCAATGTACTGTAGACACTGCACTCGAAGGCGGTTTGCAGGCCATCACGATAAAGCTCCTCCAAAATATCAGATAGAAAAATGTTTAGACTATATCCAAGAAACACCTGCAATTAGAGATGTTTTACTATCGGGAGGTGACGCAATGCTTATCTCAGATAAACTATTAGAGGACATTTTAGTAAGCTTAAAGGAAATCCCGCATGTAGAAATCATTAGATTAGGTTCAAGAAGTCCAGTTGTTATGCCACAACGAATCACTCCTGAATTATGCGAGATGCTTCAACAATATCATCCTATATGGTTTAATACCCACTTTAACCATCCGAACGAGATAACTGAAGATTCTACAAGGGCATGTGAAATGCTCGCAAATGCTGGGATTCCTCTTGGCAATCAATCAGTGTTGTTGAGAGGCGTTAACGACTGTATACATATCATGAAGAAGTTAGTGCATGAATTAGTAAAAATAAGAGTTCGTCCATATTACATTTATCAATGCGATTTATCCGTCGGATTAGGGCATTTTAGGACGAGTGTAGCACAAGGGATTGAAATTATCGAAGGTTTAAGGGGTCATACTTCTGGCTTATGTGTACCCACATTTGTCGTAGATGCACCAGGAGGCGGAGGTAAAATTCCAGTAATGCCAGATTACACGATCTCTCAAGGAAATTCAAGAGTAGTTTTGAGAAATTTCGAAGGGGTTATCACCACTTACGATGAGCCTACTGATTATGTCCCCGTTTGTCATTGTGAAGATTGTGAGAAACAAATCGGTGTTTCAGCCCTACTAAGTGGCCAAAAAATGACAATTGAACCAGATGATTTAGAAAGAAATAAAAGAAAAAGAAAATTGAGTAAATAAAGTTTACTTTAGAGATCTCTGACAATTCGGACATTTTTTAAGATGTTTATTAATTTCTACTCCACAGAATTCGCAAATCATAAGATCATCATTAATAGCTAAAGGCTCTTTCTCTACCTTATATCCTTTCCTATACACATTAATAAAAGGTTTTCTTTCAGGTCTTGCTGCTATTCTTTTAAATATTAGTAATCCCACTGCTAATATAAAGACGGTAGGCAATAATAGAACTAATAAATATGACACATCAAAATATGCAATATTTTCACCCGAGGCTGGATTTGTTGTCCCTGATTCTACTTCTATATAAAAAAAACCTGATCCTGATTTTACTCTCATTTGTATATAGTACTCACCTGATTTTGATGGAGTAAAATGCATTATTTCACCATAAGTTGAGCCGCTATCAACTGATAATCCATTTATCATATAGGGCGTTTCTCCTATTCTTAATGAAATATCCATATCCCAAGGACCAGAATTTATAATTATCGTATATTCAGATCCTGATTCCAATGTTATAACATATAATAGTTGCTCACCAGTCCAACCGTGCTCGTTACCTCTAAGTGAATCAACATATAATCTTGTATAAGCAGCGAATGGTATTGTCGATGTAAATAATAAAGGCACAATAGAACAAAAAACTAATATCAGTCTTGATTTATACTTTTTCATTAGATTTTCCACATATCTTTGAGCATCGTTAATATAAAATTAATATGAATTTCTTAAAAAATCTATATATACTAGTTTACCATCATATTTAATTGGATTAATCCAAAACATATTAATTAGAAAACTGATATGGGTGGTTAACTATTTATAATTTTAAAAGAGGTTGTGAAGAATGTGGGAGGGGTGTGGATATAGACGATAATATCTGTTCCAAATGCGGATTTGATTTTAGTTTACATCCTCGAGTAAACCCTAAATGTCCATATTGCGAAAAAGAACTTCATTTACAAGATTTTTTTACATTTAAATTAGATAAAAAAGGTGGCAAGACTGTTGTAGGCTTTTTAGGTGAATCTGTAAGGTTTCTTCAGATGTACCATTGCCCTTTCTGCGGAAAAATACTCGGATTCTCAAATGCGGGATATACTTGAACATAACTAAGAATTAAATCCATTTTTTTCTTTCATAGAGATTGTTAAATCGATTAAAAAAATAAATAGAAGTTAAAAATTCGCTAAAATGAAAGCAACAAATGCTAAGAACATTGCGCATCTTAGAAAAATTTTTACGATTCTATAGAACTTTCGTTCAACGCTCATTCTAAAGCTTAAAAAAGCAGCAATCCCGGCAAATATAATTGCTACGAGCGCGATAAATATATAAAGCGATTGAGCAAAAATATTTGGAACTCCTGGGAACATTGGAATGATTAAGAAGAGAATTACTAATATATCTAGAATCAATGAAAGTTTTTGAGCTTTCTCTTCACCAATTATACTAGCGATTGACTTTATACTTTCTTTATCATCTCTATCGATATGTTTACAGTCATTTATTAGGTCCTTAGAGATTTGGAGTGAAAACACAACTCCGAAATACAAATAGATAATTGCTGGTATTAGAGTGTAGTTGAGAGACGCTCCATAAATTAATCCAAACGAAAAGGAAAAGCTAATAATGATATTTCTCAAAATTCCCTTATATTTCCAATCTCTACCGTAATATAGCGTAAGAAACCAAAAGATACCGATAAAAGCTAATAAATAGAGGTTTAATGATTCAAGGTTGTAAGCAATTGTGTGGTAAATTGCCAAACCAAAGGCAATACCATAAAATACAGAGGTAAATGTAATGACTAACTTGTGATCCCTAAATCTTCTGGTTTTCTCGTCTCTATCCCTATCTTTTAAGATAAATACCACTAACATTCCTGAGATCGCGATTAAAGAGAAAATAAATGAACCGTAATAGATATTTGTATTTACTCTGCCTATACCGACGCCTAACCGAGTGGTCTCAAGTCCAATAATTACCATGAAAATGCCTTTAATCCATATTACTGGTTTCAGGTCAATTATATCGTTTTTTATTGTTATTATTCTCACCTTTTTATAATTGTCATATTTATAGTTCAGTATAAGTTCTTGTAGCGTTTTCAAAATCTAACTCAAGCGTCATACTTCCATATTGGAGGGCTGTTTTAAGAGTATTAAAATCTTGAAAACAGAAATCATTGTCAAATCGGGGGTGCGATCCTAAGTCAATTGAAGCTCCGTTTACCTTCATAGGACCATCCCATGCTACTGTCACCAATCCTTGAGTTGGAGATAGATATTCAATACTATATCCAACAGACAAATGCTTCACATTTACTTGGGTTGCTAGAATTGATGAAGTAAAGTTATCAAACGAGCCATAATCATCCACACTGCCCAATTCAACGATGTACGCGTTTTTTTTGCCGCGGGATGTAAGGAATAAATCATCTTCCCATTCTGTAACTTCGTTCGAGTAAAGAGCAACATAACTGTCTAATCTTCTTCCAAATATCCATTTATCTTGCTGTAACACCTCATTAAAAGCCCATAACGGAAAATAAGCTTGAGTAATATCTTTGAATTCAAGGATCGCATAAACTAGTTCCAATATTAATGACTGAGAAAGGCGATCGTATTGAATTACGCCAACATTTTTATAGAGAGTCGCTCGTGGCTTAAAGCCTCCTACATGGTCTTCTCCTCTAAATCCTCCGTGTGAATTAGTAAATATTGTAGCGTATTCATCTAAACTTGCTTGCCAAATATGTTCTTGCATCCCCATCAGCCCTTTTTGATGATCTTGTGCTCCTGATAACTGATAATAAGGGGTTCGATAAGTATAAGTGTTTGCCTCTTCAAGAGCAACTCCTTGAGTCGCTTCTTTGAAAAATGTGCAAACTTCACTTAACGACATTCCATATAAATCTGCAGCAAATTTGAGAAGGTCTATTAACAGCTCATCCTCAAAAATTAAATCTGGATCAATATCGTAGGTTTCCATTAGATTTAAAGTATGTTCAATAACAGAACCTGCCGCAAGAGTAGACATGGGCCACCAGAACATTAAATCATCTTCCGATTCGTACCCAAATCCATAAGAAGGACCATCTGCAATATTAATACCGTTCCTCTCTTTATGTTCGTTGTAATCCAAAGATGCGTTAGCTATTGCTTCTAATATTGGAGGTGGTACGTATTTATCGCTTGTGCATAGAGCTACAGCTGACATACTACTACTACCGCTCACTTCATGATGTCCAACTCCGAGTAGAATCCACGCAAATTCTGCAAAGGAAGCGCGTGATGGAAGATCAGAAAGACTTGTTCCAACCTTTTTGCCATCATCTGTTCTACCATTCGTAGTAGCATAGATTCCTTTAAAATAATTATTCGCAAAATCAAATGCAAGAATATCAACTAGCATAGCAGCCTTTGTAGCGGTATCGTTATCTTGAGCAAATTCCACCAAATTCAATAATGCCGCTAAATCTTCTTCGTAATAGATATCCGAGTGCCATTCCGAAAACCCAAATCTCGCTCTCCAATCTAACCACCTATTTACTAGTGGCAACGCATGATCTACGTGTTGTGACCCATTCATGCCTGAATTTGTAAATATTTCACTAGGATAAAGTTGTCCCGCTAGTAGTTCGCAAGAGTGAAAAAGTATCATGTGATTTTCCGTCCACATAATCATTGCATCATCGTTAGGTTCTGTATACCAGTATTTAAAACCTAAAATTGCACTTTTTAATTGATTCTTGAACGATGATTCTAATACATTTGTTTTATTATCGAGGTACATCATTCGGAGCATTGAACCCATTCGAAAATCCGCAGTATCTTTTTTATTATTAATCTTATCAAGAGAACTTTGATAAGAAGCTTCGTTGACTGACTCATTTAAATAAACTCGTGTCGATTGCGCGTAAACTCCATCACTTTTGTTGCTATCAGTTAAATAAACTGATTTCCGAGCATCATACCCTAATGTAGCATCATAGGAATTTCTTAAAAAGTCATAGTTTTCAGGAAGGTCATTAACCCATCTTCGGCTTGGAATTATTTTTGATGGAGTTGAAACTAACGATGGAACGATAATCAGAATCGCAACTACTATTAACGCTTTAAAATGTTTTTTAAGTTCGATTTTCATAATCAACAATCTTTAATTTTGTAGTTATTAAATTTTAATTGAGTTTAATATCAATCCTTATACTTTTAAAACTTTATGTTGATGTGTTTTCATTAATAATCAGCTTTATAGAATTACGATCAAATTTCTTTATAAGTTCAAATAACATACCCTCTTTTAATAATTTGAAATATAGATGTTAAATGCGAATGAGGACTTTCCAGCGTTATTAATTAACGCCGTTAAGAAGAATAAAGTCATATCAATTATTGGTTTGGCTAAAAATGTAAGCAAAACCACCACATTAAATCACATAATTAATTTGTTAAAGCATAAGCGTACAATTGGAGTCACATCCATTGGTCGAGACGGAGAACCATACGATGCGATTACAGAACTTCCAAAACCTAAGATAATAATTGAAAAAGGAACAATTTTTGCAACAGCAGAGCAATCATTAAAGAATAGCGATATAGAAACCGAGTTTGTTAAAAATACTGATTTCACTACGCCACTTGGGAACATCAACATTTACAAAGCAAAGAATAAAGGATATATTGAGCTAGCAGGCCCATCAATGAATAAACAATTAAAAGAATTATGTAACGATATGAAAGAAGTAGGTTGCGAAGTGATTTTTATCGATGGTGCATTTGATAGAAGATCGTTTGCAACGCCACTTATTTCTGATGCAACCATATTATCTACGGGAGCTTCTGTCTCCAGAACCATGGAGAGTGTTGTAAATTTAACTTCCCACATTTGCGATATATTTAACTTAGAAACAGTTAAAGACGAAAAAATCAGGAAAATCAGTCATGATCTATTGACAACCACTCAAATTGGTATTATTAATGATGATTTTTCAACGAAAAAATTAGAAGAATCTACAGCTTTAGGATCTTCTAAATCAATCTTTAACCAATTAACACCAGACGCTCGATATTTAGTAATAAAGGGTGCGATAACCGACAACATTTTAGATGAATATTTGATCAATAAAAAGGTAAAAAATATAACCGTAATAGCCACAGATCCCACTAAATTATTCGTGAGTCAGAGAACTTATTATAAATTTATGAAAAAAGGCGGTGTTTTAAAGATACTAGATCCTATTACCTTAATAGCGATCACCGTAAACCCTACATCACCATTAGGGTATCAATTTGACAATAACCATTTCATCAGGTTGTTACAAGGGAGAATTAACATTCCCATTTTCAATCTTGGTCCTTGTGACAACTTATAATTTAAACTTTAGATTATTAAAATTATCTTTAGAGTTGAAACCTATATGAGTAAATTAAATTTGGATTTTTCACAAGTAGAAACAGCAAGGAAAATTGCCAGTAATATTGCTAGCGATACTCAAAAATTCATTAATAAACACACCACTACATCAATTGAAAGAACTATA
>JAHQWP010000166.1 GCA_029856235.1 Promethearchaeia archaeon | reverse complement strand
AGTGAACTGATTTTTAATTAATATTAAAAATCTTTACGAGAATTCCCCAAATGGCGACAAAAATAGCAGAAGAAGATTCATTAAGAAAAAAAGTTTGGAAGATAATTAATTTAACTCAAGCGAATCAATTATTTGTCCATTCCAAGAATCTGGAAATAAAATATCTAGATACCGAAACTCAAAAGGTTAAAAGATTTAAATACCTACGATGCGAAAACTTTTTTATTTTCCATGCTTATCCAAATTCCTCGAAATCCCTCTTTTCGAGTCTTTCCAATAAAATATTATTATATTTTAATGCAAATTGTTGTTGTTTTTTAAATTCTGAGCTTAATTTTGGATCGAATATGATCGATTTTTTCTTAAAATAATGATTTTGAATTTGGAGACTCTGCATTCCAATAATCCTAAAAAATTCTAGAAATGGAAGATCAAATGAGGGTGGAACCCACGATCGATTCTTTTTTGTAGGATATTTAATTAAACTGCCATCTCTATGATAGAAAATATTTCCGATTTTGGAAGACTTACTTATAAATATTTTTTCTCTGTGTTCATCGTTGATCATAGAAAATATCTGCTTTGAGTAATAGTCGCTCAAATTGGGTTGGTAAAATTCAGTACAATTCTTTTCGAAATTAAAATCGACAAGAGGGTAACTAATTTTTTGAGAGCCTTTTTTTATTATACCCGCACCGCCTCTTTTAAAAATAATGTCTTCTTGAAGTACAGCTAGACCGAAATTTTCAGACAATAGGAGATTTTTCGCTACATTAGTGAAAGCAAAATTATTTATTATTAAAGTAAAACAGATTGGATGCATTTGAAAAGCATGATAAACTCCAATGAAATTTAATCTTTTTTTTATAGGTTTATTTTTATAAATTAGAACCATTCTATCTCTTGAGAAAGTCCCTTGGTCTATATAGAAGTTAGGGTTTATTCCTAATATATTATTATAGTAGAGTGAGCCTAACCATAATCCAATTCTAACCTTGTCAAACCATGTTAAAATTATGTTAATATCTTTTCCATCTAAGGGTTTTTCATCTAGAAGTTCTAAAATTACAGGTTTTGTTTTAGCTTCTAAATCACTATATGTTTTATTGCATTTTTCGCATGCGGGAAAAGTAAAATCATTGAAACTTAAATGCATTTCTTTTGGGCCTTTATCCTCATTATAATAGCCGAAGAAACCGTAGCGCTTTGGGCTTCCTGTTAATTCTATTAACCATTTAGGGATAACATGTTCTTTTGTTTTATTGTATGGCCTTTGACCACAAAAAATACAAACTTTTTCCATAAATATCAATTGAAATCTATCAATATTTAAGTCTTTTTTAATATGTATAGCCATTTTATTAAATTTATAAAATTGATTTAATAAACAAAAAATTGTTGAAACAGTGCAGAATTATTGGAATAGAAGCTCTCCTTGTTTTTAGATATGTGAAGAAATAAATTCCTCGGAGAAATGAAATAAAGATAAGAGCATTTAAATTAGATTTGTATACAATCATGTGGACTGTAGCGAAACTAATTAAATTTATCAGTAGAGCCAAAAAGAACATGAACCTTTTAGAGCTTAAGCTCAAAAAAAATCCCGTTAAAAATAGAGAGAAGAATAATTCTTCACCAATCCCTGCATTTATTGTTAGCAAGACAGCATTAAAATCCCAGTCGTATCCTAGATTAAACTGAAATCCGGTAAAACTTCCATAAAGAAAAGTAAGGATTATCTGAATTGAAAACGCTACGAGAAATGTAAGTCCGTAATCATAGCTAAAAGTATCGTCCTTGATAATGACATTCTGAAACATATTCTTAAACTCTCCCTTTTTCAAATTCTTAACATTCATTATACCGGTAGATATACTCAATAATGTTAGACTAACTCCAAGTACTCCAACAAAACCCAGACCTAAAGCAAGCTTTCCCAATTCCTTTAAACCTGGGTCGCTACTTTGTAAAAAGGAAATTTGGAAAATAATTGAAATACCGAAATAGCTCATTAATAGCAAAAATACTACATCAATGATCTCCTCTCGTTCCTTGGTGAATGTCGACTTCATTTCCGATCTTATTTGCCTTTATTCTTATTCGTATTTAAAAAAAAAATTGAGCTTGACACTTTTTTTTCCCTTTATATAGTTATGATTGTATTAAACTAAAAAAAGAAAGATAAAATTTCAATCGAGATTTGAAATGTCAGAAACAAGATACGATAAAGAAATAGAGCATTTTGGTGAAGAGAAAGGAATAGAACAATTAGAATTATTGTTTATACTTCATACCGAGAGAGAAAAAAGGAACGAGTTACTGAAAGAACTTGATCGAGCTAAAAAAGACTTGAAACACGGAAACGTTAAAGAGACATCTAGTAAAGTAAACCAATTGAAGCGAGCGATTCAGGAATATAAAAACAAATGTGAATCTCTAAGTTCTGAAATCGGAGAATCATATAACATATTCGATATTAAGAGAGAAGTCAAAGAAACTGCAAATTATATGAAGAACCTAGCCAAGGAGTATAAAAAAGGGAACATGGAATTAACTGCTTACGAAACAACTAGGATCGATTACGCTCAAAAATTAGAAAAGGATCTTAGATACATTAAGCGTTTAAAACTACTAGCGCGACCTTTCTTTAATGATTTGAAGTGTGACGCATATATACTAGAAGAAGAAAGACAAAAATTAAGGTCTGAGAGATTAGAACGAAAATTAAGCAAAAGCGACTATTTAGAGAAAAAGAAAGAAATTGAAAAGAAGAAAGCGCTTATCAGAAAAAAGTTAGCATTTCTCAACTCAGAAATCTTCGATTATTATTACAACACCTAGAAATTCGTGGTCTTCATAACAATTTTTCTTTAAATATACTAGTAAACAATTTATGTTCAAAAAAAGGAGTGAAGAATTGAAAAATCCCATTCAGATAAAAATAAACATAGTTTTTCAGGATTATCTAGCGTTAGCGTTAGCATTCATTAGTTCCATAAGTGTACCGTTATTTTTCCCTAAGAGTCTTTATATCTATCTTTTAGCCTTTACTCTATTATTGTCAATCTTTGTAGAAAAAAAAGTTCAAATACTTATCCTCGTTAATTCCTTAATTTTTCTGTTTACATTTCGTATATTTCCATTAAATATTTCAGAAATAAGCGTAATAGATTTCATCTTATTGAGTAACTCGTTCATTTCTTTATTCGGATTAGGAGTTTTATTCGTGGTTCTCTCAATAACTATTATTTGCAATCTAACTATTGTTTTTAAACCTAAAAATCAACAATATCTAGATTACTGCAATACTTTCTCTAGCGTAAGCTTCATCGTGATAGCTCTAATCTATTCTGTTTTATTCGTCCAAAATAACGATAATTTCGTTTTCTCTCCGGCGACTTCCATGGAAGTGAATTTTTCTTTCCTTACAACGATTTACCTATGTTTCATACTCATAGTTAATATATATTATGTATTTTTCTCTCTGATTTTTCTATTTTTTTTTGCCTTTAATAAATTAAGCTCTCTCGTGAATCCACCTCCTAAAAAAGGTAAGGAGAAGAGAGTTAAAAAAAAAGTGAATAAAAAAAACAAAGTTAAAAAATCCAAAGATCATAAAGTTAGAGGAGTATAGAATGGTAAGAATTCTAAAAGTTAAGGAAGAAGAAGTTGTAGAAACACAAAAAAAAAAATTATCGCCCAAGTGGAAAACCATAAGCTTAGTCGCTTTTATCGCGTTAATCATTTTCGGATTAACATTTGTATCTTCCTTTCCAGGTGTAATTTTTAATCCCTATCAAAAAGATTATGTAATTGGTTGGGCAGACATACGGGTCCAATATGTTACGTTTAGTGGAGATTTAGAAGAATACAATGGCCCATGCTCGATCGACCTTTATTACGCCGTAAATGGAACTCAGTATGAGGAAAACTTATCTTTAAGCGATTTTCCTTACTATATTGATTGCCCCACAACATTTCTAATAAACGATACAAGTAATGAGTTCCAATTTCAATACGCAATGTTACTTGGTAATCTCGAGAATGCGGATCCTTTTGTTAACCAAGTTTTATTTAAGAGAGAAGCTTACGATTATATGATTAATGGATACGCAACAATTATGAATTTCACTTATAATAATTACTCTAATATAGACTTTTTTAACCCAATCGTTTCCTTGTACGATTTAGATTACAACTTATCAGAAGCTCAACAGTTCAGTTTTGGCAGTTATAATCCGTTATTGAGGTTTAATTTAACGGATTTACCGTTTGGATATACGTGGGGAGCCTCAACTTATGTCCCCCCAGATATTTTTGAGTCGTTGAAGGGTAATTACGAAATCGCGTATAGAAACGGATTTAACCGTATAGGACTCTATTTAGCGTTTGACTGCGATGTGAATCTAAGTATATTGTTATATGGAGCAGAAAATTACAACTTTTTTTGCGAGTTACAAACCTTCCAAGTCAATATAACACAAGAACCAGAACCTGAGAAATTATGGGTTGTTCCTCTTCAGGATATTGACTGTAAACAAGAAAAAACTTTTCAATTTGAAACCAATTGCAACTTCTCCTCAATATATTACTGGTCGGGGTGGTTGGACGATTACAACTCGTCGTTTATTTATAATAGTTACAATTTAAGAGAGGTGTAAAAAACTTGAAGAAATTAATAATAAAAAGAGAAGTCAAAAATATAATACTCCTATTAACAATTACTAGCTTAATTTTTATTTCGAGTTTAATATCAATAACTGCGTTAGATTTAAAGGAAGATGGATATGATCTCACGAGTTACGACGCTGAAAGTAACCTTCTTGCTTTTGTACCCTATGCAGATAGTGGTTTAAATTCCTTCGTCATTAATAAATATCCAAAAAGAGATTTGATAGCTTCATATGAGGGAGAAGAGAATGTTTATGATTCTAGTGAAAGAGTAAATTTTAAGATAGGAGAGTGGAAGTATCTTGGATGCGATAACGAAAGTAGGCAAGTTTATTCTTTAAATAACGACACCGAACTCATAAGATCAGAGTTTTGGTTCGAAACAGATGTAATAGCTTGGACTGATTTAGATTATACTGATGTTTTTTCGGATGGATCGGGCATATTTGAAACGAGTAAAAGATATCGATGGCTTCACATTGACAAGCAACACAATTTTGGATGGGATGCAGCATCTTTAAATAGTGTGTTTAGAATTACTGCTTGGGATTACGATTTGTACAAGATTTATCAAAAGGTTGGGAGAAATCCTTCCGACAAAGCATTGGATCCTTACATAAATTCTTGGCCATTTAACGAGGGAAAATTGTATTGGCATCGCTATGGATTAAAACAACTATTAAGCAACCCTATAAATTATATGCCTGAGCATTATAATAAGTATCTTAGTTGGAACCAACTAAAATTTCCCGGAAATCCAACCAATTTACGAGATTTTTCTCTCAGTCGGTACAACGATTATAAGATAAATGGAGACTTGTTCTTTGAAGTAAAGATGAAGGAAAACTTCTGGAATCGTTTAACTTTTCCAGATACTGTAACCGCAGTAGATAACGTAACTGGGGACCCTCTAGGATTGTATTCAAAAGATCGCGTAGTATACTCGATTGATACTACACTAGTGTTAGGTCCTAACGATCCAAATTACAATTCGAGTCGGACACGGATCGTAGACCTTCAAGAGTTATACGACAATCTCCCAGACGGAGGTTACTCTGATAATTCCGCAGAAGGAAACATGCTTGCTTCCACCGATAATGACGGTTCTAATAATGTTACTACTAACGCTGTAGACGAGATCGAGGACTTACAGGATTTAAGTAATAGAGAGTCGTTGGTGCCAAAAGATGTTATAGGTGACGGAAAGATAGTTTTAGGCGTTATTGACAGAACTGCTAATTGGAATTGGGAATACGATCAAATCGAACAGGGACCAAACGCGCTTTTACCCGGCACGGGTTCCGTAGATCCTTTGATCTGGGCACACGAAGAAAGACCCGAAGTTGTAACTGAACAAGAGATTTACAATCTTAAACCTCTTGACTTAATAGATAAGCAAGACCTATTGTACGGCTACGACATTAAAGATAGAGACGAAGCAGTGTTTAAAACCCAGTTCAAATTTGGACCTAAACTACAGATAAATTACGCGTCCTTAAACATTCAAGAAGTTGCGCTAACTATGGAAGTTGGACTGTGGGGCGGATATAACGAATATTACGCAGTAACAGATATTAATGACCTTACGCACGTACCTTACTCTGCAAATGTTCGCAACATCGGGGTGTGCCAGACGCTTAGATTGAAAGTTATAGTACTTACTACTTACGATTACGAACCGTATGGTACCACTGAACCCGGAGAGAATATTCCAGAATTTCCTTTGGATGATACCGAAGTGGAATGGCCAGAGGAAGTAGATACGGGAGGAGACACGAGTTTTACATCTTGGGAGACGATGTATGATTTATTGGACGCAATTGTTGGGTGGTTTCTAAGCATTGGATGGGTATTTATACTAATAATAATTGCAATATTGGCTTTAGTTGTAATCCTCCTTAAGACCTTCATGGGAGGTGGAGCCAAAATAGCCATGAGAAAAATGGAGCAAATTCAAAGCATGTCGTTAGGAAAAAGTCAAAATAACTTTGGAAGAGTTCGTCATATTCAAGCTGGAAAAAAATCGAAATCAACCCTAGTAATATCATTATTTACGATAGCTTTTAATGTGACTATGTTAATCTTGGTTCTGGTTGCATTGTTTTAAAATTGAAATAGGTGAGCGCAAAAATATCGACTAATAACGAAGTGCAAATCAAAATTGGCGTTCAAGACATTATAGCTGTTGCGTTTGGCGGGATTTTAATTCTTATTTCTGTAAATTTATATGGTAGTAAAGAAATAGATTATGAGTATTTATTATTCCACATCGTTCTAAGTGGCACCTTAGTTATTAGTATGTTTGACAACAAGATAACTCAACTATTTAAAATCTCGATAATATTGATTTATCTTTCGGTATTCTGGATAGTTCGAAATCATCTAGCTCTTGAAAGCATCTCTCTCATCGTTAGAACGTTTTTTACTCTTTTGGATACAAATCTAGTGGTTATGATCTCCTTTGGGATTTTGTTAGGATTCTTTAGCTTAGCGTTGTTTTTGTACGACAACGCAATCGTAAACTATTGCTCTTTTCTAATACTAATCTTTAGTATTATCTGTTCCCTTTTCTCTGTTCAGTTACTTTTAAATCAAATTACATCTATAAGCTCCTGGATTATAAGTTTTTTTCAGTGTTTTCTTCTCTCTTATGTTATTTTTAGCTTTTTTAATTCTCTACTACTTTCTACAGCTCATTTATTTCACAACAAAATTGGATTGTTTAAAAAGCATGGAGTGGAGGATTTTTCGTGAGATGACCTCGTATTCTCTATTTATCCTTCCCTCGTTCGCCTTATTAACCGTTCTATTCTACATAATTTTAAAACTTATAACTAATAATCCAAACCGTAAAAGGACCGCGATCCTGAATAGTTACTTAAAAAACACCAAATCAAAAATAAAAAACGGAGATTCGCTCGATTACGAAGAATATTCACAAAAAGTGAACGAAATTATCAATACTTCTGATTTACTTGATAATGATTCAATTCTTGAGAAAATCGCTAATTACAAACAATCACCAAATTTCTTAATCTTGCGAGCTAAGTTGATATGTATTATCCAACTTTACTTTATCCTTATGATTTTCTATTTACCCCCAATAATCTTAATTTCTTACTTTTTTAACATTGATCTTATGAGGAATACCTTATTTTTATCGATTTTTTCGATAAGTTTACTTATTTCGACAGTTCTCATTATTACAAAATTCAGCACGCTTAACAAACAATTTGTCCCTAAAGCAATTGCAGCAAAGAAGGGTAATATTTTATCAAAACTTAAAAAAGTCAAAGGTTTCGTCAAGTTATTAGAACCTAAAACATCCAGTGCGACATATTACGAACCTGAACTTAATTCGAAGTTCTACATGGTCAAAAGTTTTATAAAGTTTTTAGTCTTTGGTTTGCTATTAGCAATTTTGTATTTGTTTTTAAACTCTATCCTTAAACTCCAAGATTTAGAGACTCAATCAACCCTAGAAGTTATTCGATCGAGTTTTTTACTAATAGCACTTTTCGGTTTTATATTTAGCATTGTTAGATTTAAGAACTCAAAGTATGAAAATTTCTCTTTATTCTTTTTGGTTATGTCTATCTACGAGTTAACTCGAATTGAACTCACTTGGAAGTTTATACCAATATTATTAGAAATCACTTTTTCTATAACACTTTCAATTTTATCTTGGATGAGTTACCTTAAAAACCGAAAGACTCGAGAGCGTTCAGTTTCTTCGGATAGCAAATTTTTGAATTTAACGACCGTCGATTTTTTAAAAAGAAACATTTACAATCTAATTCCCCTTCTCTTTCTTCTTATTGATTTAGAGATATTTATTAGGTTTTTATTCAATCTAGGTGAATCTTTCGATCTTCTATGGTGCGTAGGATATGTAATTTTGTTTATACTCTCTCTAAAATCACTTATATATTACCTTAAGTTTTACAGATTCTTAATAAACGGAATTTTTCGACCGAGAATAAGAACGATTATATACCGAATGATATTATTGTCGCTTTATTATTGCTTAGTGCCTTACATCTCTTCAGTTATAGGTCCTCGGGCTTATTTTTTGATTCTTTCGAGCAACTTTTTCCAACTGGTCGTTTTTATGTCGTTTAGGTTTTTCAAAAATCAGCAAGTTGAACCTGACATAACCTCAGAAAATATAAGTAGAATAAGCGTTAGAAAAATAAAATCCGCGAGCGAAGAACGAGATTTTCAACAATTTATTAAATCTAAGCTTAAAGACAACGAGCGCTACACGCAAATAGATAAAGGAGAATACATTTTAGCGCCTTTATATAGCCGGAAGTCAATTTTGATGAAAAAAATTGAACAAGTAAAAGAAAAAAAAATTGTAGAAATGAAAAAGGAGCTTGAAGAAAGATTAACTTCTTTAGGTTATGTTATCATTCCTAAAAAGAACTGGGCTGGAAATTTTCAATTTTTAGATATCGATTATTTAGCTTTAAAAGTTAACGAAGTGAGCGATACGATGCGTCTTCTAGTTTTAACACCTATTACCATTACTAATTTGAAAGGTAAATATATTATATCTGAACAAAATACATATTACGAGCCTTTAGAACAAAAAGTTACAAAAGATAACAAGAAATTGGTAATTAACCTTGAAACAGAACACTCAAATTTTAACCAAAGCACAATAATTCACCTTTTAAGGACCGATGGGGACTTTTGTGGCTATATTAATAAAAAATTTAATTTGAATTTGACTGTGCATAAATCCAAGATAAATTTCTCTACGTTCAATACCTATTTTCAATCCGGTCCAATTCACATTAAGGTAATAATCAACGGAATTTTGATATCACATACCAAAACCGGCTTTTTTAACCAAAATTTACCGTTTCCATACCATAAACAGTCTAATACATACTTCACACAATTAAAAAATTTAACCGCTCTCGTCAAATATTTGGAGAATAAATATGTCGTTATAGAGAGCGTAGTAGAGGATAATAACTATGTTGAATTTGAGCAACATTCAAAAGAAAAATATCGTCGAAGCATAAAATTGCTTCGTTATTTACTTCTTATTCTTGGCTTGTTTGGTGGATCAATCGTTTTCTTACAGTTTCTATTTCCCGATATTTTTACGCCTTACTTCGATATCTTCCGCTATATATCCGTTTTCATATACCCAATATTATCAAGCATATACCTGTTATTCTATATTAATTATTTAAAAAAGATGATAGGGCTTGTAATAGAATCACTTACGCCCTACTTCAAAAGAAGTATAAATACGGACGATCAGACCTACAATTATATTTTAGAACTCCAACCTAAAGAACTATCCACTCAATTCAATTATGAACATTTTTAAAAAGAAAATTTGTCTTTAAATATATTCATTTTCTTGAATGTCATGCTATGGAATTGTTTTCATTCTCCATACAACTGAATAGTGCAAAGTTCCCCCCATTTGTCCACCTGTTCCTGCGATTGACATGGTAAAAATTTCATAGTCAGGATTCTCCATCCTAAAATTATACACATCTTTGTTTAGTTTTTTCAAAGAGGTTCGCATTATTTTAAATTCTTCTGGATAAACTTGTTTATCTTTTCCCATAGATATCTCCTCTATTATTTTAATATTTGTTTAAAGATAATAATTAATAATAAATAAGGTGTATGTGTTAACTCCATTTTTTTAATAAAGCGTGTTAGAATTACCATAAATTTAAAAATTTTACTTTTGCAGGGCGTTCAAAGCAATCTTAGTTGAAATCTGTGCCTCTTCAATCCCCACCATCCCAATTGCTACGGCACAAATGTTATGTTGGGAAATGTATTCAAATGCCTTTTTTGGTTCTAATCGTCCCGTATCTAGGGTTTTCATAGCCATAAAGTAACAATCCTTATTCGTATTAACCAATTCTTCTAAAGCTAATTTGTCTCCCATCATAAACCCATTAGCATTGAAGGGGATTAAAAATGCTTTCACATCTGGAGCATTCTCAAAAATGTATTGTATTGTAGAAAGTGGATTATGAGTAGCTACTCCGGGGATGACTCCTCGAGAAGAAATATCATCTAATAACTTGAGGAGAGTTTCATTTTTTCGATCTGAATACGCACCATGCACAAAAATTACTTTTGCTTCAACATCAATTAAATCATCTACATTAGGATTAGGCCCGGGCAAAGTAGAACCAGTCACTACATAATCATTGTGAGTTTCTTTCATTATTTTGGTAGCCTTACAGACAGCACCACCAGGTACAGCTTCAATACCTCGTCCTCCGGCTTCATAACATGCTTCCATGATTTCAAGCATCGCATCAGCATTCGTCATAAATTTTTCTCGGTAAGCTTGGGCTCTGTTTCCAAATGTAGGAGGTCCGAAAAAAGGTCATGTTCCTGTTGACACAAGCGGAATATTAACTCCATTAATTTTACAATAAATTCTCTCTACACCTTTAGAAGTTTTTTGTTATTAATATTAAATGAATATATTTTATAGTTGATCTTACTCTATAATAGCTTTTTACTTTTTTGTATAATAAAAAAAGTTTCTAATTATGGTAAAATTCACACGATTTTTGTATAAGTTCCTTTGAAATGCAAAATATTATATACAATTATGTTATTTTTATCATGAATTCAATTATACAAATTTGTATAAATGCTCTAAATTAGAGCAGTGATTTAATAAAAATTAAATTCAAAAGAGTATAAATTAGATGAAATTTAAAATAAATTTAATAAGAAAGAATTTTCCGGTATTTCGGGCTTTAATAATATTGGGTTTAATCTTAGGGGCTTTATACTTACCACTTGTAAAGAACTGTACAACTAATTTCCGTATTAATCATGATACTGACTTAGAGACACAACCAGAACCTAGTAGTTCTCATTCCTATAGTTATGTTGAAGATTTTACTAGTGATACTTATATGGATTCCTTAAATACTAACGTGAGTGGATGGGGAACTGGAAGTTTACATCTCCCAAATAAACCTACATTAATTGGTACATGTGATACTCCCTGGAGAGCTGATGACATTTATGTCTCTGGAGATTATGCATATATGAATGATCTCAGACATGGGTTACAGATCATAGATGTTAGTGATCCTACAAATCCTGTTCGTGTTAGCTCCTATGATACTCCCAGTCTTGAGTATGGTGTTTTCGTATCTGGAAATTATGCCTATTTAGCATGTACTCGCGGGGGTGATCCTACCGTTGAGTATGGTTTGAAAGTTATCGATGTTAGTGATCCTCTCAATCCCCTTCTTGTTGGATTCTGCTATACCCCTAGCGATCCTAGTAGCATCTTTGTTTCTGACGATTTTGCTTACATTGGTGATTTTTCTGGTTTTTTGAATGTTATTGATATTAAAGATCCCACAAATCCTACTTATATAACCAGGCGCCGAGTGTCTTGGCCTGATAAGCTTACTGATGTATTCGTTTCAGGGACTTTTGCTTATGTTGTAGGATGGAATTGTGGCTTGCAAATTTTTGACATTATCGATCCCTTAAATCCTATTCGTGTTGGTTCCTATGACACTCCTGGTCAAGCATTTGGTGTTGCCGTTTATGGTGATTATGCGTATATAGCTGATGGATTTACTGCTAGTAATTTAGATTTCGTAGTTGTCGATGTTAAAGATCCGACAACTCCTACGTTTGCCGCCAATTTACTATTGCCTCATCCTTACCCTGATATTTACCCTCCACTTTTGCTCCGTACTGCTTATGACGTTTTTATTCGAGGCAATTATGCCTATTTAGCCGATGGTGGTGATTTTGGATACTCTGGTTTGCATATTATCGACATTAGTGAAGAATTAGTTGCTCAATCTTTAGTAATCCTTTCGGGATCAATCTTCGATTCTTTGTATAGTGCTACTTTAACATGTTCCGAGCATGTGCCTGAAGGCACATCTATTGATTATTATTTATCACCAGATAATGGCCTACACTGGGAACAAGTCTCACCTGGTGTTGAGCATATTTTTGTAAATACTGGTAATCAATTGAAATGGAAAGCAGTTTTAAGGAATTCAGATGTTTTGCATTCATTGAAAACGCCTGAAATCATGAGCTTATCTATAATAGTTGTTATGGAAGAAAATAATCTTCCTGTAGCGATTGATGATGCTGCGACTACTGAAAAAAATACTCCGGTCACAGTTAATGTATTAGCGAATGACAATGATGTTGATGGTGATGTTCTCACTATTGATTCAGTTGGATTTCCTTCACATGGAACTGCCATTATAAGCGAGGGAAAAATTATTTATTCACCGGATTTAGACTATGTTGGAACCGACTCCTTCGAGTATACTGTCATTGATGGACAAGGTGGAAGTGATACTGCTGTTTGTACAATTATTATTCAAGATAAAAACCCCCCAGTAACTACCATCAGTACAAGTGGAACAGAAGGACTGGATAACTGGTACATATCCGACATTATCGTAACTCTAACGGCAACTGATGATATTTCAGGTGTAGCTCTAACAGAGTATAGCTTTGATGGAGACACCTGGGTCACTTATATTGACCCAATTATTGACATACCTGAGGGAGTTTCAACCTTCTATTATCGATCAATCGATGGTGCAGGTAATATCGAAACGACCAAGGAGGAAGTAATAAAGCTCGATAAGACACCACCATTGATTACTATTACCGGTCCGACAGCGGGATATTATAATTCTGATCAGACCGTTTCGTGGACAGTCACAGATGTTAATCTTGATATAGTATCCGCAAACCATCCTAGTCCAACTATATTTTCCACTGACGGTACCTATTTAGTGACAGTTACTGCTACTGATCTTGCTGGTAATACAGCTACTGACAGTTCAGAAGAGTTTATTATTGACAAGACCGCACCTGTAATTACGATCACGGGTCCTGATGCAGGATATTATAATACTGACCAAACCGTCTCCTGGAGCGTCACAGATACTGACCTCGCTACAGTGACCGCGAGTCATCCGAGTCCAACTACTTTTTCCACCGATGGTACTTATCAGGTGACAGTTACAGTTACTGATCTTGCCGGTAATACTGTCACAGCTAGCTCAGCTCAGTTTGTTATTGATAAGACCGCCCCTGTAATTACGATCAGTGGCCCTGATGCAGGATATTATAATACTGACCAGACCGTCTCGTGGACGGTCTCGGATGTTAATCTTGACGTAGAATCTGCAAACCATCCAAGCCCCACTATATTTTCCACTGATGGCATTTATCAGGTGACAGTCACCGCTACTGACCTTGCTGGTAATATTGCCACAGCCAGTTCAACTCAGTTTGTTATTGATAAGACGGCACCAGAGATAAGCATCACAGGTCCTGATGCGGGATATTATAATACTGACCAGACTGTCTCGTGGACTGTCACGGATGTTAATCTTGACATAGAGTCTGCAAATCATCCAAGCCCCACTATATTTTCCACAGACGGTATTTATCAGGTGACAGTCACCGCTACAGATCTTGCTGGTAATATTGCCACAGCCAGCTCAGCTGAATTTGTTATTGATAAGACAGCACCTGTAATTACGATCACTGGTCCTGATGCAGGATATTATAATATTGACCAGACAGTCTCATGGACTGTCACGGATGTTAACCTTGATATTGTAGCTGCTAGTCATCCGAGTCCCACTATATTTTCCATTGATGGCACTTATCAAGTGACAGTTTCAGCTACTGATCTTGCCGGAAATACTGCTACAGCTAGCTCAGCTCAGTTCGTTATTGATAAAACAAAACCAATTACTTCAATAGAATTTGATATCCCATATTTTGAAATCAATGATATAACACATTTAACATCAACAACTCCTATCAAGCTGAAACCAGAAGAAATCCAAGGTGGCTCGGGCGTAGATGAAACATACTATAAGATTTTTAATAGCACATATGATAGTGGTTTGATACATTATACAGGAGGTATATTTACTTTAAATCAAGATGATTTTCCTGGTTTATATGATGGGGAATACTATATAGCGTATTATAGCACCGACATTGCAGGTAATATTGAAGATCCTCTAAAGTCTAAATCAATTGTTCTAGATAATTTACCTCCCAAATTGAGTTGGGAATTTGAGGGTTATGCACTCCAAGATTGTATTTTATTCGACATAGAAGCATTAGATACTACTGGAGTTGCAGAGGTAACCGTGTCAATACGAGAACTTAATGGACCGGTGGAGGCAGAAATTCCGGTTGAGTATGCGGGTGGGAACCATTGGCAAGCTATTAATAATTTTGATACAACCACACTTCCAGATGGATATTATGAGCTTATTGTTGAAGCAAGCGATGACTTTGATTTTACAATTACAAGAATTTTTAGTTTTAGCATTAGAAATTGGGCTGTGCTGGAATTACTGCCTTCGACAGAATCTAATAAAGCGGGACGTACGATGCCTGTTAAATTTGCTCTCAGAGTAATTGCTGCCGTGGATCCAAGCATGCCTTTCGTAGTTAATCAGGAACTAGATATTTTCATAAGTGATACTAGCTCAGATGATATTATGCAACACTCCACTTTTGGAGATGGGTCAAGAGACTACCGAATCAATGAAATTACTGAAATTTATATTACAAATTTTAAAACACATAAAACCCCGACAAGTTATTTAGTCAATATTTACAGAAAAGATTTCTTTATTGGAGATTTCGGATTTGCTACTGTAAAATAAATTCTAAATCTGATTTTTTTTTCAATTTACTATTTTTATTAAATATCTTTTTGGATTGGTCTTTAATTTAGTTTAGAAACCTTAAATTTAATATTCTTCTTTAAATAGATTCCTTTCAAAATTTTTATAGCCATGGTTGAAAATGGAATTACGGTTATAGTGTCATTCGAAGGTAACAAGATGAGAATTATTCCGAGCAATGAAACCAGAAGCGCTTTTAATCCTGTGATCTACTGCCCAGAGTGTAACGAGCCGTTTAGCACGATAGAATCCCACCAATACTACTGTTTCGCCTGCGACAGGTATTTTTCAGAAGAGGAAGTTCGAAATAGCTGCGGTTTATAGTATTTCGACAAAATTTTTAAAGAATTAACTAATTAAACAATTTCTCTCCTAATTCAGATAATTTATACTTGTATTGATAAGGATTTAGTATCCTCACTATAAATAGGAAAAAAAAAAGAATTTTTTTATGGAGGGAGTGCATCGTTACATACGATGAATTCAAAATCTCTTGTAATGCAAGGCAAAATCTTACGCGAAACCGAAAAAGCGTTGTTTATTGCGTTTAAGAACGGAAGGAAATCGTGGGTGCCAAAATCGACAGTTTGTTCCGCTTATAATGCCAATTCAAGGGAACTACAAGAGATTACCATCGCCCAATGGCTTTTAACGAAAAATAATATTCTCCTCGAATCAATAAATGTTAATATTATTGGTGAATCGGGAAGCGAGACCTTTTTAAAAACTCGCTTAATGAAAAAAGGATTACACGGTTTTGAATCGTTTTCTGACATCCAGTATTTTAAAAACCACTATAAGAGCATTTTAAAGACTAGTACGGACGAAGAGCGAAACAAATTAAATTCTATTATAGAATCGCTTCGTTCTAATGAAGACGCGCTAATCAAGGATATCGAAGAGAGGAAACAAAAATTACAAGAATCCCTCCTACAGGAAAAACAAGTATTACTGGAAGGAGAGCTGAGTTCCAAGGATCAAAAACGAGTAAAAAAAATCGATAAACTGCTAGTAAAGAAGATTGATAAACCGTTTAAGAAAGATCAGAAACAAGTCAAGCGAACAGAAAAGGAGATCAAGTATCGGGAAAAAAATTTGGAGAAATCTGTGGAAAAATCGGTAAAAGACCTCTATAAAGCCCATGACATCATAGAGAGCAATAGAGCCTCCGTCTACGGAGCAGTAGGCGAGACTGCGGCAATAAAGGAATTAAGAAAGCTTCCTGAAGGGTATTATATCCTAAACGAAGCAAAATTAAGCTTCCATCGGGCGATACGATGGAAAAAATACAGAGAATACGTGAAGTCATGTAAGATTGACCATGTTGTAGTCGGTCCTCCAGGGATTTTTTTAATTGAGACCAAGAATTGGAGCGCGCAAACTTTAGCACGTGCCAAGTTCACCCCTCACAGACAAATTGAGAGGGCAGGATACATCTTTTTCATTCACATGATCAATAAGTTTAGTCGCAAGTTTCCTACCTATCAGATTGTTGCAACTTATAGAAAATTGCCAGAGCTTCAATATAATTACGTAAGTCAGATGACTATCAGAGACATGGTAAATTTTATCCTTCAAAAACGGAAAATGCTGACTCCTTCTGAAATTCAAGTGATTGTGGAATGGCTCAGAAAAGAGCCTCACATCAGCAATTTTAAATTTAAAGGGTTAAAATTCCCGTTCAGATTAAAATTCTAAATTAAAAGTTCATTAAGAGCTAAATTATTTGAAAATATTGATAAAAATGAGTACTAACAACATAGATTTTGACGTTTTAAAAACAAAGTTAAAAAATAGATTAACTTATATTCTATTCGTAGATTTATTCAATCCTACGATACATGAAGGGAAACTTGACATTTATATAGATAATATGAAAGTAACGCTCGAATTGATTGATAGCTTATGTGATGAAAATTACGATAGGGTTTATCCTGTAATTAATATTCCAATGGAAACTCAGATTAAGGAATACCAGACTTTTTGTCTTCCTAAGAAGCCTATTGAGGAAATAGGACAATTTTATTTTGACAACGAGGAGATTTTTCAAAAGGAAGGAAAATTTAGGGCAGCAATTGAATATAAAAATATAAAGAATCTTTTCGATACCAAAAACTTTCTTCCTTTAGGTTTACCAGACCATGCTTTAATTGGGATAAAGGATAACGCTGGTGCGTTTTTTATAGAAGAAAGTTTTGTTCTTGATGATGCTTTTTATTTTCTGGCTTTTGCAGAAAAGTTAATTGATTATTATGAAAAAATCCCTGAGAAAATATCTGAAGAAAAAAAGAAATCTATAACCCGTAATTTAAGAAGTAGTATATGTTGTAATTCTCGCTCTGCAATTCAATTTTTTAATAACTTTATTGAATGTTTTGTTAATTCTATAGGTTTTGATTACTATTCCAACAATGAAAATTCGTTGTCTAATGAGCAAAAAAGCATACTATTGAAGGGTAAGAAACCTCGGAAAAAATATTTACGTTTAAAGAGAAAAATTGTTGAGATTTTAGACATTATTTGTATAGATGATTCATTAAAATTAGTTTGGAATAAAAATAATCCAATAGATGAACCCTATATAAGTTTCTTCGAATTTATGCGACAATTAAGGAATTTACTTGTTCATCCAGGACCAATAAGGGTTGGTATGTTTCGATCTCCTGCAGAATGGTATCAGGAATCTTACGAATGTGGGAAAATTTGTATGGAAGTATCACAAGATTTATGGAAAAGATGTTATCCCGATAGAGAGTTCCCAGAATATCTTGAGTTTCTTGATTTTGATAAAAATCTAACAAAAGGATATAAACGAATAGATTTAGATTTATAAATGCAACAGAAATGTATCTTTATCACTCTTAATTAACAAATAGAGTATGTAAAAAAAATCTTTGTTTTGAAAAAAAAATTGTTTATTTTTTTACTCAGAAGATCAGGACGAAATTATTTTTCTTTTTATACTGCTAATGATAATTACTGATATAAAAATACTAGATGGGAGGTACAACCTATGGAAAAACCTAAATACGTCTCGATTTGGCGAAACAAGTGGATCACAGCGAACGCAAACTCCATTGACGATTTTATCGAAACTTTCGAAGGGTTAGCAAAGATGTTTAAGGAGTGGAAAGAGATGGGAATAAAGCTCTATCCCGGTTGTTCGACGGGCGACGATTACGCGGAATTTTACACGGAGGATATGGATATGGCCGTAAAGGCACGTTTTACAGTTACTATAGGCGACGACGAAACGACAGAGTATCTCTTAACTGATAATGGTGAAGAGATAAGAGTTCCCGAAGATGAGTTAAAAAAAAACCAGTAGAAATTAATTTCGACCGGTAGTGAACTTTTCTTCGCTAGTGTGTTCTAAAAAGTTTTGACATTTTTTCTTTAAGTACAACCACCACTAGTTTGGTGTATGCAATTAAAAAAGTATAGGCTTCTTTTGGTTTTATTTTCATTTAAATTGTAACTTTCAACTTTTGGGCAAACCTATACGAAACTAAACGATGCACCGCGTTTCCAATCTGTTTGATTTGGGCGGTGAGGGGTCCACAGAACATAAACGAGTCTGGAAACGACTGTAACCTCGTACATTCTCGAACCGTTAACCTTCGAAGATTCACTCCATTACAATTATCCTACCTATTTAAACGGTACGAATTGTTGATATTGAGAGGTAAATAGTATATATTTAATAATTTTAGAAAAGTAGTTTACTCAATTAGAAAAAAAATTCGTAAGAGACGATTTCCATGATTAATTACAAAACTTATTATAATTCAAAAAATCGAGTAGAAATTTCTATAAATAAGAAGAAGTTAAGTAAAATGGCAAAAGATATGGCAATGAAATCAGAGGAAATGCACCAGTTACTATCGAAGATATTAACTCCTACTCATCAAGCTACTAAAAAAGATCTAAATGAATGGATTGAAAAAAATGTGCCAATAATACCTCGCCTTCAGATCGATATCAACGGAAATGATGATGATCCTTTCGATGAATCCATGATGCAAGAATTAGACGGACGGATAGAACAATACACATCGATGAGCGATGATGTGAGGGGGATCATAAAGAAAAAAAATGATGAGCAATTTATGGAAAAAATCAGCAGTTTTAAAAAAGATGACTCGGAGACGTTTACAAGAGAAGAAGTTATAGAAATCATAGATAAAGTTATTACCGTTCAAGTAGGAGAGAGTCCGATTAGGCTTCACCTAAGCCTTGATATACTCAAAGAACAACTAAGATGGGGTTTAAACACCAGTACTTTAAAAGATGGGCGTTTTTATCGCATTCGTTTTGGATGGGGATATGATCTTGAAGTTATTCGACAAATAAATGAAAATGAAGATAGCACCCATTACCACTTCTGGGAAAAACTAGTGGACCTTGCGTGCTCGTTAACACGTGAATATTTAAAATCAAATATCGAAATACATTGTAATACTCAAGCACTCAAGGATTATATAACTCAATCTCTTGTAATTAAGTGTCAATAATTTATTTTATTAGGTCAAAATAAAGAGGGCTCACATATATGGTTAGGGTTAATTTTCGAATGAATCAAGTAAAGTAGGCACCGCGCCCAAAAATCCACGTGGTTTATACGCCATAAAAAACTCAACGCGAGGTCAAATCACAACTGAGATCGTTAACTGTTTGGATCGCGTGTGAGAACTGAGGTGCGCGGTTACCTACCTTACTTAGTGCTTAGGTGGAAAATCGTCCTAAAATTGCCAGCGAGATTGCGAGATTATTAATTTGTCAAGATTTATATACCTAAATTTTTATAAATACCATTTTCCTATGGTAAAGTATACGCTATTTCTAATCAAAAATTAACCGTTAAGGATTTTAATTATGATTTATCAACATGGAAAATTAGGATACGCAAAATATTCAGATGTTCAAAGTTTATGGAATAATTATATAAGCAATGTTAATAAATGGCTAACCGGGACTCTTGTATACGATCAAACAGACAGAAACATATATTTCTACCCATATCTATCGAAAATTGAGAATTACTATATTACTGAGAGCAAACCTCTCTAATCTCTATTGGTTGGATTATTTTTGTAATCACTGGAACATTAGATGCATTATCTGACCCTGGTTTTTTTTTGTTTTTAGTGAGAATAGGATATCAGAGCAGTTCATGGTTTTTTTATTTTGGTCTAAGGGAAAAACAAGTTCAAACTAGAGATTTTTCTTCAAAAGAAAATCAGACTTCTGACAAAACACAAATCTCATTAATGGATACATTATCGCGTTTAAAGCCTTTGCGGATCTCTGAAGCAGATGTGATATTTTATAGAGAAAAAATTATTTGTTTGGTTTGTAAAGGAAA
>JAHQWP010000165.1 GCA_029856235.1 Promethearchaeia archaeon | reverse complement strand
ATATTAGCTTTGGAGAAGTTCAAAACTCGGAAAGAAAGCGTGTTTAATCTCGGTAAGTTAGCCGCGTACCTTCATTTATCTGAAGGAGAGCTAGACGAGATTTTAGAACTCGTTTTTTGTTTTCAAAAGTTATTTAGTGCGTCACTTAATGAGTTCTATCTGTATAAAAAGTGGAAAAACAACAAAACCTTTCTGGTCTTAAAGTTAAAATCGGAAGTTAAAAATCTTATTCCAAACGAGCCTAAAGAAATTGAGATTAGCCAAGAAGAAGTTAGAGTATTAAACGACTTAGTGTATTACTTTCAGCACGTAAAAATAGGAAAGGGGTTTGAAATTAAGCATAATACTACGGAACTTTCGAAAAAGATAAGAAATCTCAAAAAAACCCATCCATATTTCTTCGAGTATAGAGGAAACGGTTTGATTTACCCTTCAAAATTTGCAATTGAAACAGGAATGTTAATATCGCATTACAATAAAAGTAAAAAATTAATTACAAAATTAGAAGTAGAGGATTATCTCATACAGATCGCCTAATGGGAGTTAAAGCAGATGATGGAACTGGAAAAGGACAATCACACGGCGAAAAAGATATCTTACTTACGGGAAAAACACATTGAGCATAGAGAATACCAATCAAAAATAGCAAAAGAATGTATATCTAAAAATTCACTTGTCGTACTCCCCACGGGTCTAGGGAAAACAATCATAGGAGTCTATGTCGCTGCTGGGACTTTAGAAAATTTCCCCCCCAAAAGTAAAATTGTCGTTTTAGCTCCCACAAGACCTTTAATTAACCAGCATTACGACTCGTTCAAAAACTTGATGACGATTCCCGAGGAAGAGTTCGTAGTTTTAACCGGTAAAACTGTTCCTGAGAAGAGAGTAGAGTTATTCCACGAAAATCAAATCATTTTTTATACGCCCCAAACATTGCGAAACGATTTGGTTAACAGAAAGTACAATTTGGAAAACGTCTGTTTAATCGTTTTCGACGAAGCTCATCACGCCACAGGCGATTACGCTTATACTCTCATCGCAGACGAATTTGTGGATCAAAATCCGGATGGAACGATTTTAGGATTGACCGCAAGCCCTGGTTCATCAAAGGAAAAGATAAATATACTATGCGAGAACCTACACATTCCGCTTAAAAATATCCATACTCGTACGAGAAAAGATGTAGATGTGAAAAATTATTTAAAGCCTATGGATGTATATAAAATCGGTGTTAATCTCACCGAACTCATGGGCGACGCTTATTTGGCAATTCAAACTCTCTTAGAAGAACGTCTGCAATACCTTTCTCAGCTAGGTTTTTTAGGAGTTAAAGCAGTAAAATTGTATACGAAAGTGATCAGAAAGGATTTAATTAAGCTTAACTCCGAGTTGATTAGATTAGTTAAAGGAGACGGAGATAAAACGGGAGTTTACAGCGCATTATCGGTAAATGCTCAAGCCCTGATCCTTTATCACATGCTTGAATTAATAGAACAACAAGGCTTAGATGTGTTACTAATCTATTTAACGAAAGTAAAACAAGACGCTCGAAAAAAAACTAGCTCGAAAGCGGTAAAAATACTTGCTTCAGACCACAGGATAAACCAAATTTATATTGAATTAAAAAAGAACGAGGATTTATCTCCAGAGCAACTTATACACCCTAAATTTTACGTACTTGAAAAGTTACTCTTACAAGAGTTTAAAATCAACCCTGAATCAAGGGTATTAGTTTTTGTGAAGTTGCGAGATTCAGTTAAAAATATTGTAAAAAAATTAAAAACAACTAATACCGATGTTATTAGGCCGGCTAGATTTGTAGGACAAGCCACTAAATCTAAGGACGACAAAGGAATGTCCCAAAAAAATCAGTTAGCAATATTAGAACAGTTCAAACAAGGTCTCTACAATATCTTGGTGAGTACAAACGTAGGAGAGGAGGGTTTAGACATAGCAGAATGCGATTTAGTTATTTTTTACGATGTAGTTGCATCAGAAATTAGATTTATTCAAAGAAAGGGAAGAACTGCTCGCCATCGCGAAGGAAAAGTTATCATCCTTTATTGCAAGGACACTCACGACGAGATTTACATGCACATCGCTCTTAGCAAGCTAAGGAAAATGAACGTCAACCTTAAGAACGATCGACAGCTACGAACTTCTTACGCTAAAGTTCCTAAGGAAATGGTAGTAGTAGAAAATCATTTAGAGGAACCACATTCTGAACCCCCCCGAAAAGTAGAAACTCACCAAAAACAAGGTAATTTGCAAGCCTTTTTACAGGATTCATCGAGCTCAAATAAAATAGTGGAAAAAGTGGCTGAAATCAAAATAAGCCAATCTCTTCCAGTTAAATACGGAATAAGAAAAAATCTTCAACGCGACCAAATACCTTTTGAAGTTGTGAAATCTATTAACCACATTACTATGTTCGATCGCGTTATAATTCAAGCTTTAGATCCACATTTATTTGAAAAAGAGGCGTTGCTAAAGAAGATTTCTCACTTGAGTAAGAAATATAATCTATTTGTTTCAATTTTCGATTTTGTTGACTTTTCTGAGAATTACCAAGACGAAGAACGACTTCTTAAGCGAAAAATAAAAAAATGGGGCTTAAATAACGATTTGAAGGCTATTACTATCGATCTTCCTGAAGAATTATATTTCATCGTTAAGAACATATATTTACACTCAAAAAGGGAATACGAGGTTACCTAATGTGGAAGAAATAGGTTTTAAAAAGGACAAGACTCCTTATTTAATTTTTGCGTGCAGAAAATGTCAGCAGTTCGTATATGTGAAAACCACTCAGAAAACTAAAAAGTGCTTGCGATGTGGGCGTTCTCACCAAGTAAAAACTCTCCTAGATGAAGGAGAAACTGTGCATGGTATGACACTGGCTGTAAACACCGTGAAAAGGAAACAAAATGAATTAGCTATTCCTGAATTTAGATCACAAAACGATTTTATAATCGACACAAAAAGTATTCACAACAATGGTTTAACATTTTCTTATTCTAAACAAGATAATAATCATGAACAGGATATCAGATTTAAGTTTAAAACTCTCTTACTTAAACTTTCTAAACTTTATAGTAAATTTCCTGTGTATTTGATTGAGATTATGGCCGAAGATTCTGGAATTCCTTGTCAAGAAATACCCCGTCTTATTAAAAAATTCAAGAAGAAGGGATTTTTAATTCCCATAAAAGATGAGCAATTCTATTTTAAAATTTCTCAAAAAAACTAGTCGGAACGCATCGTATCTGCAAATTCTTGCCTCATAATACTCTTATAAGTCGGATTTCGTTTTTCAAATGGGATTTTTTCGTATCCAAAATAAATATCGGGAGCTTTGGATGATTTCAGTAAATCAGCAAATGGGATTATAATCTTCAATAATAGCGTTTCGAATCTGTCGTACTCAATAATTTCTATAATTATTGGTTCTTGTCCCTCTTTTTTGCTCGCTTCTAAACCCATTATTCTCGCTTTTCTTATGTTTTTGCAACGTAATATTGGGATAAGTATTTAAAAAAAAATCTGCAAAATCAATTTTTAAGCTTATAATAGAAAAAACCCGAGCTGATTAAGGTCTAATAACTATTTATTTAGCAATTTCTTTGTAAATAGTGCTCCATATTTTATGATAAGTCAACTCATTCCCGTGAGTTGGGCAAGACATTTTAAGTAAAGTCCAAGTTCCCGAAAGATTCACGTGATCTACCGTAGCTTCTTGTCCGCATTTAAAACATCTAAATACCATATCTTGGAAGTAGGGAATACATTGATCTGTTAGCCTTAGAGGAATTGTAAATCGTCTTGTACCACTGGGAGGACAGCTTTGTTTTACTACTATTTTATCTTTAGCGAGTTTTATAAGATAAACAGCACTTTTATTTCCACTACCATTGCAGTTGAATACTTCAACTAGATCTGATTGAGACATTGAACCTAATTTTTTTTGTTCTATCGCTTTAACGATTAGTATTATACCAACTAGGAGAGATAATATGCCAATTGCTATAATATTGGTTGATATCTTCCCTTGGGTATTTGTTGGGCGTGTGTGGGCGTTATTCATTGCATCCATCAGAATAAACAAACCTACAACTGTTACAACTATCCCTACGACCAAAAAAATAATCCCTTTACTCTTTCTATTAGTGACCAATTAGTTCACGAATTTTTTTTGTAGTGATACTACTATTCGCTTTCAGCATTTATAAAGATTTCACTTTTTAGTCTACACTTACTATTCTAATCTCTTCCTTAAGAGGTTAATTAAAGTAGTTGTTTACTCTGAATATTCTTTATTCACTTCTTCAAGAAAGAGTTTTATAAAATAGCGTTGTCGCTTTAAATATCCTTTAATTCGATCTGATTTCAAGTCAGGATGAGTTTTGATAATTTTTTGGATGAACTCCAGCGCTTCTAAGGTTTGAGCCTTCGTTTTTTCAAATTCCTTAATAATATAATTATCTTGGTCGTCATCTAGCTCTTTAAAAACAAGGAATTCTTTTATTCTAATTTTCCCTCTGTTGTGAATATCAAATGGATCTTGCTCTTTTTTAGAATCCATTGCATTATTTCATTTTTTTTAGGGATAAGTAATTGATCTCTCAAGCATATAAAAAGGAAAAATTGTGGTGAGATCATTATTTTTGTATCATTGAGATCACATTTCATTTTAAATAAGTAAAAAATCCGGTAAGAATTGTCATGACCGAATTTTTATTAGATTTTTTTGTGTTAGCTGATGGCGGAAAGGTAATTTTCAGCCATTGTTCGCTTTTACAGTGCGATGAAACGCTTATAGGTGCTTATTTTCACGCGATAAATTCGATTTATAGAATTTGTTTTGATAGAGACATGCAGAAGGTGTCGCTAAATGATTACCGTTTGCATTTTAAGAAATTGGAGCCGTTTTTTTTCATAGGAATCTCATCGATACACGTTAAAACCAAAACCGCAAACGAAAATTTTGAAATTCTGTCTAATGAATTTTACGAGAAGTTCCGAAGCAAGTTGACAAAAAATTGGGAAAGCGATGTAGCTTTGTTTCATAACTTTAACTCAGTAGTGGATAAACGGGTAAAACATATCGCGTTAACAAAATAATCTGAGACAAGTTTGGACTTTCGCACTATTAATTTCCTTTGATAATTTTTTTACACAAGTTTATTCCTAACCCCGTTTTGCGATTTAGGACATAAGGATTTTGCTTTTTTACTTGAGTTGCGGTGTGAAATCCAGCATTATACAGGATTCTTGCCCTAACTCGTGCCACATTTTCTAATCTTAGAACTAAATCGAACAACTCCTCGTGAATACCATAATGAATCCTGATTTTAAGCGTTTCTGCAATCTCAGCTATTTTTATCATGTCTTCTTGTAGATCTAAGTCAGATTCGCTCAAGTGGACGGCAATAATTCCGATGAAAGTTACAATCCTCTCAATGTTATCTTTTGTATTGTATAGGTCCCCGGTCATAATGTTATGGCGATCCATAATCGCGTCAAGGGGTTCCTCATCACACCATTCTAAAATAGGTTGGAGAAGCCTATAATTGCGCACTTTTTGTTCTGCCTTTAATACCTCGTATGCTTCTTTAACGATATCTTGGAATGTATCCATCGCAGCATTTTCGAGCTTATTTCTGATAAGTACTCCAGAAACGGGATAAAGATACAAACGAATGATTAATTTTCCGAATTGTGAACATTTAATCGTACCGTTATCCCTTTTAATAATTAATCCCTTGTCAAAAAGGTAATTTAGAACGTATTGGTTCTTAACCGATTTAGGAATGATATCGTCTACATATTTCTGGAAGTTTTTATCGGGAATTTCGATCAAATGAAGCAAAAAAGCGGTGATATGGTCGCAAAATTCGAAGGAAAACTGCTCGTTAGAGTAATTATTCGATAAACCGTTTTCAAATCCGCACGAACATCGCATTCCTATGTCGGTATCGAATTCTGTAAAAAATACCCCGAAATCGGTTTTTATGTACCCTGATACATTAGATTTTGTAAGTTTAGTGATCTTAATCTGGTAGCGTTTTTTCGATAATGATTTTACTTTAGATGAGTCCGAATGAAGTTTTAATATGTTCACTGGAGTAATTTCTTTTATCATGAGGAGTTGATCGATTGGTATCTGTTCTTGTTCCATTTTATCTTTGATACCAAACCAAAAAAATGTTTTTTGAAAGAATTCTTTTAACTTATCTAAAGTTATGTTTTTTTCCTCGTAAATCCTTAAGAGCACTTGCTCTTTTAACGTATTTATTTTGTTCAATCCTGAAACTAAATCATTGTATTTTGGAGTATATACATTTGATGGTAAAGTATTCTGGAAATAATGGTCTTCTACCCAGTCCCTCTCGTCTACGTCGCTGACAAGCAAGTATCCAAACCCTTCATCGTCTAATCCCGGTCTACCCGCTCTTCCCAACATTTGAAATATAGTATTGGCAGAAAAAGGCATGAAGTAGGAGAACCCATCTCCATTCTCGTGATATCCCGAAAAATTTTTTATGTTGTGTCCTGAAGTCACATATTTTTTAAAGTCCTTTACAACCACCGTTCGAGCAGGAATGTTTACACCGGCGGATAAAGTTGTAGTGCAGCAAATTACTTTTATTATATGTTTTCGATAAGAATCTTCTATAAGTTTTCTTTCTTTGGGAAGCAAGCCAGCGTGATGGAAAGCTATTCCGCATTTCGCAACTTTTTTCAACTCTAGGTGTCTTCCTTTAATAGCGTTAAGCTTTTCCTCGATATTTTTGCACGCCTTAAGTTCAGATTCACTTATATGAGTTTTAATCAAGTTTTTAAGGTTTCTCGCTGTTTGTTGCGTGGACTTTCTTCTATTTAAGAATACTAAGGCTTGACCTCCGTTATCTAAAGTAGCTTTGATTATTTTTTTAAGGGTAGAATCTTTATTTTGAGTTATTTCGATCTTATATTGGAGAGGCACAGGTCGTACTTCTGAGGATATAAGCGTAGTCTTGTTCCCAAGCGATGAGAGCCATTCGTTAAAAAATTCAGGGTTCGCAATCGTTGCTGATAGGCCGATAATTTGTGGGCTGTGTAAAAATTCGTTTAATCTCACAATCAGAGATTCTAATCGTGGACCTCGCGATCCGCTTGCGTCACCTAAGATGTGAATCTCGTCAATAATTACGGTAGATATATCGAAAATCCACTCTTTATCGCTAAAGTTTCGTAATAGGGAATCCATTTTTTCGTAGGTAGTAACTAAGATGTCTGCTTGTTCGAGTTTTGAATCGTCCAAATCGTAGTCACCAATTGATAATTCAACTTTAACTTCAAATCGCTCGTAACTTCTTTTAAAATGGACGTATTTCTCAGTTGCCAACGCTTTATATGGTACAAGGTAGATACTTTTACCAAACTTTTGAAATACATTATTTACGGCGCAAATCTCACCAATTAAGGTTTTACCAGAACCCGAGGGGGCACAGACTAAAAAAGACTTTTGAAAGAAAACACCCTTCATTATGGCTTCCTTCTGAATCTCCCTTAATTTGAATATTTTTAACTCGAGAAGAACTCTTAAAATTCTCTCGTCGCTAATATATTCAAATATTTCATCCGTGTTTTTCTCCTTTTTGACAGTTTCCAAGTCAGTAAATTTCATTAATGAGATTTACAATCACCAAGTTATACTATATTCCCTTAAAGTTTATCCGAATATAAAGAAAAAAAAAGGAAGAGTTCTTACCAAAGTAGCAGCCCATTTACTAAGAATTAGTGAAGACAGATGTTTATGACATTTTGGGCTAAAATTTGGCAAGAACTATCTAGGGTGTATCTAATAATTAATACACAGAACTTATTTAAACAAAAATTCTTTGGACGATTCAATTTTTTTGTTTAAATATGGGGGGCATAATTGATCTTCGATCCCTATGACAAATGTATTGGAAAACTCTCAGAATTTGGATGTTGAAGAACCTAAAGAAAAATCGTTTAAATCAACCTCTATTACAGAAGATTTGACAAAACTTAAAGGAATTGGTCCTAGCACTGCTTTAAAGTTGAATGGAGCTAACATTAAGACGTTCAAACAACTTGCGGATGTTTCACCTAGTAAGCTTTCTGTAATTTCAGGGGTTAATATTAATACGGCACAAAAATTTATGTCTGAGGCAAAAACTCATCTTCCTGAATATATTTTCGAAACTTTCGATGTTGCCGAAATATTTATTAAAGAGAAACTCATAAAAGAAGAGTTCGAAGGTGAAGCAAATACAATCGAAACTACACAAGAACAATGGTTTGAAGATAAATTTAATTATTCTCGGCTTACGCAATGTTTTCCCCCGATCACAGAAAATTCCTCAGAAAATTCAAGCACAGAAACTGAAGAAGTTCAAGATCAGCCTCAGGAACAAACTGAGGATATATTCAATGAAGAATTCTATGCGGTTAAAGAAACTCCATCGGAAAAAGAGGTTTCTCGTGAAGAACCTTCCTTTGTTCCTGAGGTAGGTGAGATTATTGAATCTGAAGATATTCCAGAATTATTCAAGACTCAAAATGAGTTAGAAGAAATTGAGAATAGGGTTGAAGAATCGTTAAAAATAGCAGGATATTATGTGATCCCGGCTTCGATCAGCGCTCTAAATCAATTTATGGAAAGTATTGATTATATTGCCTGTAAATTTGTTCGCGTTTCAAAATGGGTAAATCATATTTTTCTGGTCCCTATTAAAATTTGCGACTTGGAGGGAACTGTACTAGTCGACGAAGCTAAATTGGATTATGATACAAAAACGATCGATAGTAGAATTGAATCTATGAGTAGATTACGACATTATTACAATAATTTATTATCTACAAGAGATTTAGCGTTTGATGACATTATTAACGGTAAAAGGTTTCGAGAGTTCTTCCAAAAATATTTGCAAGTTAACCTCATCTTAGAAAAAAGCGTAGAAAACAAAAAGCTTTTTTTCATTTCGGGCCAAACTCAATATAAAGTGTTAATCGAGCCAATAATGCTCTGTAAAACACCACCGAGATGTATGGAAAAATCGCTTTCATTTCCATATCAGAGAAGTACCAACATCCACGTTATTCATCAGCCCGATTTATCCTTACTATTGGAATTCCTAGAACAAAAATATAGATTAATAGAATCTCGGGTTACCAGTTCGAATACGATAAAGGATTATCAGAAAGTCGACGATAAATTTAGAACGAACGTACGGATTGCTTCAATTCCTTTAGTAGGATACGCTATAGCGTTATCCATTATTTATTTCGCTGGTTATTTCTTCCTATTGAGATTGTTTAACAGCATAGGGTTCGCTATCGTAGGGATTTATATTTCAATATTAGCTTACTTGTATTTGAAGTTTTACAAAGCAAAGAAAGTGCTTTCTATCGAATTTAAAACGCCCTATTACATGCAAAACTTAGAATTTAGCGAAACTGATTTGTTAGAGTTTAAAGATCAATTTACATCAGAAGAGATGGCTCAATTTGGATACGAATGTTTCGGAAAAGATAACAATTTTAAGGTATTGGAACAGATCGAAAAAGCTAGCTTTGTAAATAGCGTGGATGCGAAAAAAATTGAACATGTTTCCACAGTTATATCCGAATCAGAGGAGGAAATGGATGAAGACGTTTCAGTTGATAATTCAGAATACAGTAATAAATACCTCTCGTTTTTAGATGATTAAGAACTCTTAAATTTCTTTTTTATTTATGCCTAAACCAATTTTTTCCTTTATATAATCGTAACCTCTAATGGTCTATATATAGGAAATATAAGAGTTTAGTTTATTATGTCGATAAATTTTAAGTCAATATTCAAAGTAATTTTTGTAATTGGGTTATTGCTAGGATTTGCTTCCGTATTTTTAGATTGGTACTATCTTCAAGGGATTACTGATTCCGGTGAAACTGTAGTGTATTGGATTTACAACGCATTGTTCGATTGGAGCACCACATTTTCCACAGGTGCTTTGTTCAACGAGAGTTACCAACCCAAGAACGCAACTATGCCCATTGCAATCGTAATTGTGTTTCTAATCATATTGTTCTTATCTGCCTATTCGGTGCTATTTCACGACGTAGAACGAGGAGACAAGCTAGAAAAAGTAAGAAAGTTTAATTTTGTAACCTTATCTTTAATAACCTTAATCGGTTTCTTTATTTTAATATTCCCTCTGTTTTTTTTATTACCTAACGGTCTTTACTATCCATTTTTAGTATACTACGATTACGATTTAGAAATTACATTCTATTTTTCGATAGGTCCTGGTTATTTTTTTCAATTCATCTCCTTTGGATTAACATTTCCTTACGCTTTATTTAACCATTCAGTAATCACTACTTTCGAAAAGGAACACTCTAGCGTCGAAAATACGATTAATAGGTACATTGGAAGCGTGCGCGAAGAATTGGATTTAGATAAACTGATAGCTAAAGAAGAATACGAGCTCGAATCGGCAAACAACTCCCAAATTGAAGTTCCTGAAAGTAAAGTCAAAAAAGTTTACGAGGAATTTTTAACGAGTCGGGGGAGAAAATGAAAGAACAACTGTTAGATTTAAAGTTAAAAAGGTTGATCCAACTCTGTATAGAGACTCAGAACTATAAAAAATTAGCAGTTGTCAGCTTTGTTCTTATAAGCAACACAATAGACGAGATCGGGATTAAACTTGGAATGAGACCGAGAGAAAAAAAAGCCGATGAGAAGATTTTCGAGTATATGGAGCTTGTAAACAAAATTTTTTCCATAAATTTTAGAATTAAAATTTTTAGACCAGAAGTAATTGAAACTCTTTCTCAAATCGAGTTGTTATTCCTGAAAAAAGAAGGAGACTTAGGGTTGGATCACATAAGAGATGTGTTTAGCATCTACTACGAGCTTCGTAAGCTAGAAGTTCCTAATTTGCACGAAAACATCAATTCTGACATATTGGATCGTAATCGGTCCATATCATTGTTTTCTTTCTTATCTGGTGGCCAAAACTCCAGGAATAAAAAAGAAGGGGCATTTAATCCCATCCTACTTCACAAATTTAGAGAGGAAGAAAAAGCCCTTCAAATTCAACTAGAAAAAGAGTTTGATAAAGAAACCTTTGAGAAGATTTTACACCTAAAAACAATCAGGAAAAACATGGAACACCGATCTAAAGGAAAAATAGTAATTTCTGGCTCTTTAAAGGATAACATATCTTACCGGCAGTCGAAAGAGCACATCGGCCAATTTTTAGTGCTTGGACTTATCATATTGTTTGCTATGATTGGAATTGTAACTGTAATCGAATCTATCATGTTTGGTGTATTATCAGTGGTAATTAGCTACAACATGTTAATTTGTTTTGGAGCAATAATCGTGTTATATTTTATAAATAAATCCTACTTTAGTAAAAGGTGATATAAAGATGGTTAAATCTTATGGACATTTATTAAAAGAATCTAATGATTGGAAAGGCAAAGATAACTCTGGAAAACAAAGTGAAGGAGATGATCAAGAAAAGGCCTACTTGAAAGTTTGGAAAGTTAATCCTTCTTATAAGGATATTAATAAAAAAGAATCATTACTTAAAGTGGGTTCTTTGGCGATCGTTGGATTTTTATTCTTTGCTTGTTTGCTATACTCAACATTCAACTTCGTCCTATCTATTACCATTACAGCAATAGTAGTAATTAGCTACATTTTAGTATTCCATAAAAATATTTTCAGTTTAAAGCATCTATTCGAATTCAAGTCGTTTGAGCCTTTTCAAGACCTCGTATTTTGGCAACCTAAATATGACCCCACACTATTATTTTTTACCAACCATAAAGATTTACTTACGACAGGGATTAAAATCTTTAAAATTAGAGTAATTCCAGAGAATGTTCACGCCAACTTAAACCGATTTATCAAAGGATTACACGCAGTAAAAGTACCGTATTCCTATCAAATTATACAAAAACCACTCCAAATTGCAACCGATAACGAAACGGGGACTCAGAATTCTTCTTTCGAAACGGTAGTGTTCTTCAGCACTTTTTTTTGTGTTAAAGGTAGAGTTTCTAAGCCTAAATTAAGAGATGTTGTAGATAATCTTCGAGAATATACCGTTTCCTTAAAATCTGCGTTTGCTTCTAACTTCCACCACTTTAAAATAACACAATTATCTGATATTGAGTTAGTAGAAGCTTTTAGAAGCTCAGTTTTAAAACAAGAAATTGAAGTAGAAAACGATGCAAACAAAAAAAAGAGTAATGCGTTTAGACCAGAAATAAGCAATTCAATAATAAAAGCAATTTATATATTTTCAATCGTGGTATCGCTTGACTTATTGCTTTTTGTCTTGGGTTTACCAATAGGAATTCGTATCTTACTAAGCATTTTTTTCTTAGTAAGCTTAATAGCAATTTGGTGGCGAGAATTATTGTTCCAATTTAATAAGGGTAAAATTTTTAAATCTAATGATGTTGAGGTCGTCGATCCTTTTTCAAAGGTACAGTTTTACATATCTAATAAAGCTCCCGAAAGTATTTTTTATCAAGTTCAAGGAAAAATCGTAGGCGGTCTTAAGATGTTTAACCTTAATTTTTCTTATCCCCCTTCTTATTGCACTCCCGACAAGTTTTACGAGGCATTAATTCGAGAAGGTATGCCTTTTACAATTACTTTTCAGCTAAAACCTTTATCTTTTAATCAGTTCGACAAGGAAGGCTTCAAATATTTAAATGAAGGGGAAAAGCAGATGCTGCTTAAAAGAACGGATAACTTTATTAATGGTAATAATTGGCTTAGCTCCCGTGCGGGAGTTTGGAGCACAATTGCAACCTATTCCACAAGTTTAGTAGTAAATTCTCCAGATTTTAGCTATGAAATAATCGATACAATTGAGCAGCAATTAAAATTACAAAAAACAGTTCTTCATAATACATTTAAGCAATTTTTTACTAACTACGAGATTGTCCCTCTCAAGAAAAATAAATTAGAAGCGGGACTAATGTTCGAAACTTTGAAAAACAAATTTTTCCTAAGAAACGGAACTCATCTAAGTTACGTATTGTATCAAGGAAAAACATTGAAAGATATAACCGCTTTTTCCGACCAATTTAAAAAAGGCATAGAGACAAAACTGGCGACAGAATTCAACACACCTTTACAACTAACTAACTATATCACAGTTGGAAAGACAATTAACACAGAGTTTCTGGAAAATGAAGTTCCTGCTGGATTTCTATTAGACCATCTACACAACTTACTACTCACAAATGGGACGAATTCCAGTAGAGAACTCTTGAGTCAAAAAATTGTTATAGAATTAGTGAAAAAGAGGCAAGATTCAGTGATTTTCGATTTCACTGGGAACTGGTCAAGACTAATGAATTACTTTAAAGGTACAATCTATGAAAATCAATTCATCTATCATAAGTTAGGCAAAACTTTTGTAATAAATCCACTCCGTTCCGGGATTCCTTACGACACAGATAATCCAGGATATATAGACTATATGCTTGACGCGTACGCGATGTGTTTTAAAAAAGACGAAAGAACTATAGAAACTTTTAAGAACACCATCTTACGCAATCCTGATATAGATATTTCTACTTTAGTTTTAGATTTAACTACCATGCACGAATGGGAAAAATCTACGGTTACTGACACCCTCCTTTCCTTTTTTAAAGAGTTCACGCCTCAGGAATCGTCCTTTATTCATCATCACCAACAACAAGATACGCAAAATACTGCGCTTGCCTACGAGTTTATCACGAACGATAAAACGGTTATAATAGACCTTTCAGATGTGAAAGATTACGATAAGCAATGTTATTTCGCGTTTGTGGTAATTTGTAAGTTCATTCATTATTTAAAAACGGGAAGACCCCACAATTCAAAATTCATAATTATGCCCCACGTCGATATATTGTTCGATGGCTTTTTCCTCGATAAACGAATTCAATATGGAAAAATCGATAAGTTTTTCGATCCCTTAGTTGAAAAGGAGTTTGGAACTATCTATTCTGCCTCCCAAATTCGATACTTACACCCGAATGTGTTTAATTATTTAACCAATATTGTTACTTTTCGGGCAACCGATAAACGGGATATGGCTGTACTTAATGGCCAGATGAATTTAGAAAGCCTTCACGGAGTAGGATATTACAGCACATCTAGAAACGAAGGATTTCAAGCAAGATACATTGGAAATATGAAACAAGACGAAGCGGTTGTAAAAAGAGGAGATATATATCAAACTTTTCCTATCAAATTAGAATTAAAGGAACTAAGAGATGTAAAACCAATGTCCTGGCAAGAAATCGTAAGTTATATGAAAAATCTAGGCTACGATTTGGAAAGAACTGAAAAGAAAATCATGAAGCGAGCCCAGACTACTTTATTCGAAAGCGATTTTGCCGGGTACAGCAATTTAATCGAGGGGGCAATTAAATTTTTAAACAATCTCCAAGTTGTCGATAAAGTGGGAAACATGTATAAAAAAAAGGTGAAGGAAGAGCTTCAGAAAGTTCTACACCCTTACATTTTAAAAGTTACTAAAGACAAAAAGAGAGAAAAGGACATGATCGATAATATTTTCGGTATTTTGGTAAAACAGCAGTACTTAATAGAAAGTCATCCTCGAAGAGCGAGTGGATCGGAGTCTATGCAAACATCTTTTGCGGTCGGTCCACATTACCAAAAAGTGCTAAAAGATTACTATGAATCTCGAGGGAGTTCAGTAATAGCTTATGAACCCATCGATCTCGAATCTGATAAACCAGCGCAAACAGGAACTACTAATGTTATTGAAATAAAAATTGCTAATTTGAAACGCGCGATAACAGAACATTTTGCACCTATTTTGTATTACGAATTTTTCAGCATGCATAAATTCATTAACCAACAAAAACACGAAAAAGCTCTGAAAATCGCTAAAAATCTGCTTAAAAAGTTTCTACATTGCATATATAAAAGCTACTATAGCGTTAATTACGCAGTAACTAGCGGAGACATTAATAACTTTATAAAATATATTACGAGCGTTGAAGATTTTCCATTTTCAGAAACGGAACTGATAGAGTTTCTAACTTTATATAATCAAATTTCTCTAGAGAATAACAACTTGGAACAACAGAGCAAAGTGATATTCAAATCTTATTCTGAACTATTCAACAAATTAAAATTGTATATAGAAGGAGGACTAGAGAATTTTAATGACAATTAGTCAAAGGGGCCAAGATTTCGAGCAAGTCGTTGAAAAAATAGTTTTCGATGAAGAAGAATTGGAACAACTGAAGATTGCGATAAAAAAAATTTCAGAAGGAAAAATGCAAGCTAAACAGCTAAAACAAAAACTCCTTCAAAGCAGAGGTCGAATAGTTAATGATATTTCGCAATTCCTAAGCTTTTGTATCGAGCGCATAAAAAACGAAGATCTTATTTTTAAAGATGAAAACCCTCCGAAAAACAACCAACTAAATCAAAATAATATGCAACTCCAACAAGAAATATCCGAAAAAAACGAAATACTAAAGGTTGTCGCAAACAGAGTTAGCAATATTGTTGATAGTTTAAAAAAAAATTAATATTTATTACTAAAAAGAAAAAGTTAATTCTCTATTATTAGATTAGCTTCTCGTACTTCCATGTTGATGTAATCGAAACCTTTTAGGTTAGGAGCTAAATTCTTCGGCTTTACATTAAGAATGCCAGAAAAAATCACATCCACCGAAAGTAAGTCCGAAGTGATTCTAACGAATGGAGCGAAGGATCGTGTTCCAATTGAACCGCTCATCATTTCTTCGAACGCCCCGGGTTCTCTATCGTATTTTTCTCTAACACCTGGCATCGTAAAAACTTTTGGCAATAAAGCTTGATAGGTGGCAAGATTGATCTCATTCTTTAAGTTTGATAGTTCGAAGTAGTCAAATTCTTGAGTCTCTAGTCCGTAACATCTCTCGTAATCAACGCTGTCTGGAGTAAACCACCAAGTGAACAAAAAAGGAACTCCCCAGGATTCGATCATTGGGATTCCTCGGTTCCGAGCTTCTCTAGCAATGAATATAGAAGTAGCAGGATCGTCTAAAGTTAACGCTACAACCTTTACACCCTCAAAGACAGAATCTATGTTTTGTTGAGTGATTTTGAAAAACTTCCTGACACTCACTTCGGGATCGATTTTATGGAGAAACGATTCAACTACATCGATTTTTCTTTTACCGATATCTTCTATCGTACAAATCTGACGGTTCAAGTTGGACTCGTCAAACACATCAAAATCGCATATTACTAAGTTTTGACATCCCACTCTCACCAGATTTTCTGTTAAGGGTCCACCTAAGCCCCCAACACCGAGAACTGCGACGCGCGAAGTTCGAATAATTTCTTGTTCTTGGAAGGTAATAGGACCAATGTTCCGAATAACATGTTCCCAGTATGGCTCCGACCAAGTCTCTAATTTTTGATTAGCAAACATTTTTTTCCATTTATTTTTTGTTTTTTATGAATTTGTTAGAAAATAAAACTGTTGAAAACATATAAAAGAAAAATAGAGAGTAAATTCTGGCGTGTTTTTTTCATTTATATATACTCGTTATGTAGTGAAAGTAATCAATAACAGTAGTTACTATTTAAAAAAATGATTACTCAAGAAGTTATAACATGCCCAGTGATCCCTTACAAAAAGCTAAGTCCGAACTCCGTGGACGAATTTTTAGAGATTTTCGAGGATGTGTTAGATCTAGACCTCGAAAATGGTATGGAGTTAGACTTTATGATCGATAGCAAAATGGGGAACAATAAGATAAGTCCTACACTCGTACTTGCGAAATCTTGGGACGCAGAGGAGATCGCCACTATTTGCAAAGAAGTATATGAAGGCACATACCCATATAAGGAGATTGAGGACAAGCGAGAAGTAAGAAAAATGATACAGAGTCCCGAACATCACTTTATTCTGTTTAAAATAAACGACGATGTAGCAGGATGTTTTAGATGTGCACTGGATTTCGAGCATAAGAAAGGCTATACTGGTGGATTCATGGTGAAGAAGGAATACCAAAAAACATTAGATGTAACTAAAGCTATCATCGGCTCGTATGCGTGGATGTGGAGCACCTATAAAAAGGAGATTTTAATTTGGTATTGCGAAAATCGAACTGCTCACGCCGCATCGCAGTATATCACTTCCGTGTGCGGTATAAATACGGTAGCGTTCTTTCCAAATAAAGATGTGTTTTACGACCAAGTGGAATCAGATGTGTTGGGAGTTGTTTATCAAGAAAAAGTTCTTAACAAATATAGGGCACGCAACACTCCAAAATTAATTAGAAATGCACTTGACAGCTTTTTACATTGCGATAACCTTTACGGTTTAGGAGGTTTCAACTTAGTCTCTCCCGATCTAAAGTTTGATTACAACAAGATTTCTAAGCTTCATAACAATTTTAGGAAGGATGTAATAACAGATAAATATGGCTATATATATAATCAATTCTTCTTGAGCGGAACGAAATCGTATTTTACCTTTTTACACACTCCTAACATTCAAAACATCGAAAAAACCAAGTATCACGTGGATTGCTTAGAGGAATTATATGTCTACTTAGAAGAGTTTTTAAAGTGCATTAAAGAAAATTCCATTAGATACAGCGAAGTATTCGTTTCAGCATTTTTTTCCGAACATCAGCAGCTTTTCTACGAGTTTGGCTTTCGAGCCAGGGGCTATTTACCGTGTTGGACTTTTAATAAAAAAGAAAATACATTCGAGGACTATGTGGTCTTTAACTATTTCGATGGAGATGTTCCTCAAGCTGAGCTTCTTCCCGTAGGTCAAGATTTAGTAGACATATTAAATCTGCAGACTATTATATAGCTCCACTACAAACCTTTAAATATCTAAGTTTATAATTAAACTACATGAACGATTCCCCACGAGACAAGTACGAGATCCTCGATCTATTTTTTTCTGTTCTTACAACCCTATGTATAATTTCAACTGCTGTTTTTCTCCTGAGCAATTTGATAGTTTCAGTAATATACATAGTAATAGTTGTTTTTTTCGCGTTTCTGTCTTTAAATTTTTGGAGATGTCGGAACCCATTTAATGTCTATTTGGTTAGAGCTTTTGCTCTAAATAACTTCTTATTTACTTTTATAGCATTAATCGTATCATATTCTATAAGCTCTTCTTCAACACCTGAATTTCCATACGGTTACGTTTTACTTCTTGTCCCTTCTGTTTTTTATCTTATAATTTCGTTTAAATTTTCTGCTATTTCTCTTCCTCCTGATAAAAAAACGGGTGCAATGTTAGCGTATACGGGAAGATCGAAGGCTGCGCAACAACGCTTTTTTAAAGATGACCCAGAGGAACGAATTCAGCGAGAACAATTAATCGTAAAACAGAAGAAAGAACACCGATATAATCTAATCATAATTTTAATAGTCGCATTAACTTTAGGTAGTTTTGTAGCGCTAGGTCTTGGATTCTATTAATTTTAGTTCCAATATTTCTAAAATTTTTTCTTTAATATTTTTTCTTTATATAGATCCTTCAATGGGGGATTTTATAGAAATATAAAAAGATGATGAAAGAGTGGAAATTAGTTTAGAAAAACCAATCCAGCAAGGGATTACAGTTGCCAGTACGCGATATATAGCGGAGATTCAAATAGTATTGACAGAACTTTTGTACGTTCCTGACGACAAATTGAAGCTTGTTGTAGTTTTAGATCTATTAGATTATTTTACAGAAAAGTTTTCGAAACCAGACTATAAAATAGAATTCTTTTATACGAAAGAAAACGAAGATATAACGGGTTTTGTAGTCTGTCAAATTGATAAAGATTACAAGAGCTATGGGATGAAATGCCCAACTTTTGGGTGGCTTCACGCAAAGAATTTTCGTTCATGTGAATTGTTAATGAATGAATGCGAGGAATTTGTCCGAAAAAACAAACTCCGGAAACTTCGAGGCCCTATAAACTTCCCAAAAATTATAGGAGGCATTGGTTATCAAATCGAGGGTTTCGAAGCTCCTATGATTAACGGAGTAGCGTTCAACGAGCCAAGCACGAAAGTATTGGAGTTTTTACAGGAATTGGGATATAAAAAAGAGTCTAAATATAGTTGCTTAGAAGTAGTCAATAGTAATTGGAATAATGGGAACAATTTGGATAAGGATATGATAATGCGCTTTTTGCCTACTAGCGAGATTAGAAAATTACGAGAAAAAATATTGTCCCTGGCACAATCGTCGTTCCATTCGGTCTTAGCAGACGCTCCCGGGGGGTTATCTCGGTTTGAAGAAATGATGGAATCCTACGACCTCGTGTTTGGAAATCGCGCAGTAGTTAGCGACGATTTTGATCCAAGAACACTTTCGTCAATCCCCGAGTTTATAGAAGCTTGGGAATCATGCAATATTAATGAAATCGTCCCTTGTTGTCCAGTCGCTTTCGATCGAAATACGGGTGAACTTGTCGGGATAATTATGACTCTTCCCAACCTTTTCCAATTATGGAGTAACCAACCGCTCACTCATCTAAACGTTGATACTGTAATTATTAAAAACGAATACGCTGGTCGTGGGATTTTCTCATCGCTGCAAAATGTGGGTCAAATAACTTGTAAATTACATGGTTTCAATTATGTTGAGGGAACGACTATCTGGGCAAACAACGATCGCGCTGTAAAAACCATCTTTCCCCATTGTACGCCGCTTCGAACGCATATTGTAGTTCAAAAGCGCATTTTAAGAAAATAATATTTCTCTTTTTTTTTTGATATATCTTCTTATTTATACTTACAGATTTGTAAAACCTTAAATAGCATCTAATTAGATTATAAATTACTACGAAATCTAATCGTAAAAATTATTGAAAGAGAAAGCAGGTATTAATTATGCCGTATATAATCGTTTACATTTCTTATCCTTCTGAGGTAGGTCCTGAGGTTACCGAAAAGTTTTTTGAAGTAGTAAAAGAGTTACCCTTTGAAAAGGAACTTGGAAAGGAGACGATACCAGTTGCTTCAAATACTACAACGCATGGTGTAGAAGTTATAAGTGTAATGGAAGTAAAAAAGGGGAAATTAGAAGAAGCCTGGGCGTGGGGTCGTAAGAGAATGGGTCATTTTCAGAGCATTAAAGGATTAGAATATGATATGAGGCTCTGGAACACGTTAGCTGAAGCTTTAGGAGGAACTGGGTATTCTCATCCAGAGTAATCTGTCTAAAATTAAACTTTATTTTTTTTAATTTCTATTTCTTAAATCAATAATTCGACGAGTTAATGTGTAAATCGCGTTTTCAATAATATCAGTCTCATTAGGAGAAGTTTCGATATAAAATCCACCTTCATTTTCAGCAAATCTAAGAACCTCATTCCTTAAGAGAACTTGATTTTCTTGTTTAAGAAGGTTAATAAAATTGCCAATTAAGAGAAAAGGTTTATCGCCTGTAAACTGGACTATTTCTGTAAACCAATTTCTCACTTCCGTAAATGTTTCTTCCTTAGTTAAATCGAAAAATAATATTATTCCCGCCGCCCCCTTGTAAAAGGTTGAGCGGATAAATTTAAATCTTTCTTGACATCCTATATCCCAAATTGAAAGAGTTGCAAACTCATTTAGATCGAATTCAACATCTTTTGTTAAAATATCAACTCCTACTGTGAGTTTGTAGTTTGCTGAAAACCGATTTTTAATAATTCGTTGAATTAATCGATTTTTAACTAAATCTCTTCCAATGAGTATTACCTTCAGTTTAAAGCACGACATGATTTACGATTACAAAACCCAAGTATTAATAAGAAAATCTAATCTTATAAATGAATTCCATTGACTAGCTTTCAATTTGAAATTTTTTCTTTAAATAGAAGAATTTAATGAGAAATATAAAATAATGAAATAAGAAAGAATTATGATAGAACTTGAACACATGTGCAAAAAATGTATTTTACTCGATGGAAGCT
>JAHQWP010000164.1 GCA_029856235.1 Promethearchaeia archaeon | reverse complement strand
TTAGTGAATTAATGTATATAAAAGATAAAAAAATCAAAATTTTATGCAAATCTGCAGCACCGAAACTCGAAAAACAAATCGCAGGCTTTCATTCGGTAATCATGCAGTCGGCTACTCTATTTCCATTAGAATATTTTCAAAAAATGTCAGGGTACCCTCCTTTAGCACACAAAATTCAATATTCCTCTCCCTTTGCGCAACAAAACCGACTTTATCTTCTTATGCCCAATCTATCCACTAAATATGAAGACCGTCGAGAATCGTATGATCTTATTGCATCAACTATTTCCAATGCCGTAAATACTAAAAAAGGAAATTATTTGGCTTTTTTTCCTTCTTTCGCTTATCTTAAAGCTGTCCAAAGTGAGATTGAAACGTTACCGCTCTCAGTTAAGCTCATAGTGCAAGAACGAAAAATGAGTGAAGCTAAACGTAGAAATTATTTAAAGAAACTGCAAAGTTCTGACGAGAAGCATCTTCTTCTGGCTGTCCACGGGGGAATTTTTAGTGAAGGCGTAGATTTTACAGGAGATATGGCCATTGGAGCATTTATTATTGGTCCCGGGCTTCCCGCTTATTCAAAGGAACAAGAATTAATGCGAGAATATTATAATCTCAAATGGAAAAAAGGTTTCGAATATGCTTATCGAAATCCTGGGATGATGAAAGTAATTCAAGCTGCTGGTCGAATTTTTAGAACATCTACTGATCGCGGATTTGTGATGTTAATTGGACATAGATTTAGCACATCCTATTATAATAGTGTTCTTCCAAGCGATTGGAAAATTGAACAGCCCCCAGATCTCGTCAAGCGTATTCAGACTTTTTGGGCAACTCAAAATAGCGACATGAGCAGATCAAAAGCGATATTTAAAACCGCAGATCTGTTTGATTTCACGAGAGAGGGTTGAATAAAGTAATTATAAAAGCATTGAAAAACATTGTTATGAGAATCTACAAGCTTATTTTTTATTCCGAAGTAACCTCGCTTAACTAATTAAAGAGCTAAAAAAAAAAATTTTCGATAAGAAGTATATAATGAATTGATACCTTTTCTACAAATATGAAAACTAAAGACCTTAATATTAATTTTAATATAATTAACTAAATATTTTGTGATTGATATGATAAAGACTAAAGTAACAGAAATTTTAGGATGTAAATATCCAATAATAGGAGGAACAATGGCAAGGATTTCAAATCCTGAATTTGTTGCAGCAGCTAGTAATGCTGGTGCCTGTGCTGTATTAGCTAGCGCTAATTATAAATCCCCAGATGAATTACGAGAGGCTATCAAAAAAACACAATCTCTGACGAATCAACCGTTTGCGGTAAACATTAATCTTTTTCCAGCTTTGATGCCACAAGAAAAGTTAGTAGAATATGTGGATGCTACATTAGATGAGGGCGTTAAAATCATAGAAACAAGCGGTCATAAAGCACCAGAGCATTTAGTTCCTAAGTTTAAGGAAGGGGGAGCAATTTGGATTCATAAATGTGCTGGAGTAAGGTATGCTTTAAAAGGAGCATCTTTAGGTGCAGATATGATAACAGTTGTTGGATATGAAAATGGTGGAGCTACTGGAACCTTAGACATAGGAACTCTCGTAATGACCCCGTCTGTCGTTGATTCTCTGGATGTTCCAGTAATAGCGGGAGGCGGAATCTCGGATGGGAGAGGAATTGCTGCAGTCTTAGCACTTGGAGCAGAGGGAGTGATAATAGGAACAAGAATGATGGCTACAAAGGAGTGTCCTATTCACGATAATCTAAAACAAGCCTTTGTTCAAGCCACGGAAACGGATACCAGTTTGGTAATGCGTTCTATACATAATACACATAGAATGTGGAGAAATAAAGCAACACAACAAATTATTGATTTAGAAGCTCAAAAAGCATCTTTAGAGACAATCATTCAAGCTGCATCTGGTCAAAAAGCTGAAAAAATGTATAAAGAAGGAGATATTGACGCTGGGATGGTAAGTTGCGGTCAAGGAGTAGGATTAATTAAAGATATCCCTACCATTAAAGTCTTATTGGATAGGATGATGAATGAAGCAGAGGAAGTAATATCGAAACTACATAAAATATCTAACTAACTCAATTTTATTTTTTAGGATGTAAACACTATATGACGGATGATATTGAAATTAGAGATGGAAAAGTTTTCGGAGGTTGGCGAGCACCAGAAAATGTTTATAAATCAAATACTACATCGATTCACGACGATAGCGTAGCCCAAAAAGTTGGTATGCGTGGTGGAACGATACAAGGAACTATCCATTTAAGTATGTTCGCACCTTTATCCCATAAAATATTTGGTGATCGGTGGTTTGAGAAGGGGACTGTTAGTATGTATTACACATTTGCAACAATCGATAAAGAAGAAGTAAGAGCAATCGTTGAACTGCCCCCAGACACAACTGAAGAGATGTTACCCATTGCAACCAACGATGTGCAAGTTAAAGCGTGGGCTGAATTGAAAAATGGGCAACAGATAATGACAGGGACAGTATCAATAGGTTCACCTGAAGAACCTTCATATTTGCACGCTACAGAACTAAAAAATAGTAACCCTGAGGACTTACGTATTTTGGCAAAATTGAAAGTAGGTGATGAACTTTCTTCTAAAGAAATTTTACTTACTCAAGAAGACTCTAATAGGGGATTAAGTAGAATAACTGACCAATTGGAGTTTTATAAAGGAAAAGACAAATCTCCTTGGAGGAATGCGATCTTTTATCCTACAGCTATGTATGAGGCTATGGCATTGGGTTCTGAGCGAAGAGATACTGAAGATTTCAAAGCTGTTCCGTTCTTTGGTGCAACTGAACTTAGGAACTTAAACGGTCCAGCACTTATTGGTGTTCCTTATATCGCTAAAGGGAAATATATTTGTATCGGAGCCTCTAAGAAAACGGAGTATGTTTGGTTTGACTCTACATTAGAAGAAAAAGAAACAGGAAAAATAATAGCAACAATGCGTCACTTGGATCGTTTCATGAAAGCAGGATCCCCATTTTATGAAGAGTAACATTTCAGATGTTATTTTTTTCTCATTCTTAAACATTTATTAATATTCATACTTGATTCCTACAACGCAGATCCAAACGGCTAATGAGTATGGGTACCAAAAGCGAAGAAGTTACGGGGAAATTCGTTGGGAAACTCAAACTTTTTGTCAACGAGTTGCACGATTTCTTTACCCAGCCTAAAAGCAGCTTTCATACCTTCTTCGAGCTTTTTAGCATCTCTTTTCTCAGTTGCATACGCTGCAACGAAATTGGCCGGGAGCATGCGCTTTATAGTTGTAAAGAAGTAAAAATCCTTGAGGACATCAATCAGACCTAAACTGCCTGCTACAACGATTACTCCGGCTACCTTGTTTACCAAACTTTTACCGGGTTTGTTCAATGCAAAGGTACGATCCATTATGGCTTTGGCTTGCGCTGTCATGCCGTAGGTATAGATGGGGGAACCAAAGACAATACCGTCTGCTCCTATCAATTTTTCGTAGAGAGATTGCATATCATCTTGGATATGGCACTCCCCCTTTGTAAAGCAAGCATAACAACCATCACACCCTCTAATATTCTTACCCGACACACTGAAAAGTTCTACGTTAGCCCCATGTTCGGCTGCACCTCTGAGTGTCTCTTCCAATAAGGATACAGTATTCCCCTTCTTCCGTGGACTGCATGAGATACCTAATATTTTCATTATAGCTAATTAAGTCTTTTTCATAAATATATATTTTGAGATTAGTCTTGAAGCTTATAGTTCTTAAAAAGAGAAAAAAAAGAGAAAAAAAAATTAGATTTTACTAGCGATTAAATCAATAATATCAATAACTTTAATTTTATCTTGAATTTCGGGTTCCATTTCGTTATAGGCATCACTCAAATTTCCGACGCAGAACGGGCAGCTTGTTGTTAAAATTTGCGCGCATGTATCTATTGCTTCATTTATCCTTTCCTTTGAAATGTCAAGCGCTAAATCTGGAAACTCGCTTTTTACGCCTCCACCAGCCCCACAGCACCAAGCGTTATTCCGATTTCTCTTCATTTCTTTTAATTCTACTCCTGGAATTTTAAGTAAGACTTCTCTAGGTATTTCGTAAAGATTCATATGTCTTCCTAAATGACATGGATCGTGCCATGTTACGGTTTGCGAACCCTCAACAGGTTTAAATGGTATCTCGTTATTTTCTAACATTTCAGCTAAGATTTCAGTTATGTGTTTTACTTCAAACGGCAATTCTTCGCCTATCAATTCGGGATAGTCCTTTTTCCATGTTCTATAACATCCTGCACAAGCTGTAAAAATTGTTTGAGCGCCCATGTTCTTAAAGATATCTATGTTGTGTTTAACAATTTCAGTAAGAGAGCTCTGATCCCCAATTCGATAAGCTACAGAACCGCAACACCTCTCATCTTTAGACATGGCAATATCTTTTCCAGCAGCTTTTAGAATTTTCATCATGCTTTTTAGAGTATCTACTTGCCTTAAAGGCATTGTACACCCTCCAAAAAATACTAACTCGCCTTTATCCTTGATTTCAGGAAATTCAGATATCCACTCGAATTTCTTAGCTTCTTCTTCACCATAAGGATTTCTCATGGTATCGTCATTCATATATTCTATTAGCTTTCCGTGTCTATCAAGGGGAGCAAAACCGGCTTCTATCAAATCTTGTCTCAATGCGTCCCATACTTTTACGTGGTCTATCCACTTAGAAGTATTAAGGACAATATATTCATTTTGAGACATATGACACACTTCGGTGCAATTACCACATTCTGAGCACTGGTAGACAAATTCAGCAAGTTCTTTTGAGAGAGGGATTTGCCCTAATAATATACTTTTGAGAACATTCATTCGTCCTCGAGCAAAATATATCTCAAAACCTTCATCACCTTTAGCCTCCTTAACGGGACATGTTAAATATCTATCCACCGCAGGTCGAATGGCGTATCCACAATCACCACATCCCATGCAGCTCATCACAGCTTTCCATTCACTTTTTAAATGTTTTAATTCACTCATTTCTTCATTCACCCCAAAAATTAAATTTTCCTCTACTTAAAATCATTTTTGGATCTAAAATTTTCTTAACTGACTTCATTATATTATAAAATTCTTCAGAATAAGCACCCATGTCAACCATTAATCTTGACATGTAATCCCCCATCATATACCACTGGACACCATGCTTAGTTATTCTTTCTAGTAGCGATTTCCAGAGTTTAAAATTAGTTTCTTCAATGACCTCATAATTTTCACCATTATAATAACTCCAAAAGCTTGTAAAACCGCACGTAATTTCTACATTATTGCCATCCACTAAAACTACAGGTCCACTCCCAGCTATTGGTCTAATTTGGGTAATATCAAATATTTTTTGCATATCTTCGTTATGTTCCATGTCCCATTGATCGATATCATTTAAAACGGTTGGATACAAACTAATTGGTGAAAAACACTCAGCTGTTAGTGGTTGCATTGAAGGATACATTCCCCATAAATTGTGATAAAATTGCCAATGTCCTTGCTCAGCGTAGTGCCATTTAGCCATATTACCGTCTGAAATTTCAGGACCTAAAACATCTGTTTTATTATTTAGCATAATTTCGTCTAATTGTTTAACTTTCTCGTCTAATTCCCCTTCAGAATTTGCTTCAATAGTATAGAATATTACTCCTCTTTTCTTTTTTAAGGCTTTCCAAAATGGAAACATACCTTGTTCGCACCCAACTCTAACTACAAGATCCATCAAATACATTAAATCATAAACATCAATTCCCTTTTGTCTAATCTCATTCATAATGTTAGCTGATATCACCCGTTCTTTCCGGGGTAATTGGAAAGTTTTATAAGCAGCAAAAGGAGGTTTCGGGAACACTTGCAATGAAACTTTTGTTTTTACTCCAAAAATTCCATTATCACCGCAAAATAAGCCTGCCAGATCTGGACCGTTACCAAACCTGTTAAAGGGATATTTAGAATACTTATTGGCTTGAGAACCCGTATTTATAATTTCTCCCGTTGGTAAAACAACTTCTAAAGAGACTAATTGATTTGTACACGCACCGTATTTAGCGCAACCTCCACCACCTACCGAATGATGAGATATTCCCCCACCCACAGCTGCAGTCATACCGGAACCTGGACCCATGCAACCGGTATATAATCCAAAATGGCACAAATATTCGTTTAATTTGCCCCATGATATGCCCGCTTCAACGGTTACAATTAGATTGTCCTGGTCTAAATTTATAACCCGGTTCATTCTTTTAGTTTCTAATACTATACCACCGTCGCCAATAGGTTTACTACCACCAAATTCACAGTCTCCACCCCCACGTGGAATAACAGCGATATTTTCTTCGTTTGCAATTTTTAAAATCTCTGAGATTTCTTGAGCGTCTTTAGGTCTTATTACTATATCTGGAACGCCTTGCAAAACGAGATCGACATTTCTTGAATATGCGTGTCGTACGTAAAGGCTATTGGATATGTATTTCTCTTTAACAATATTTTCGAATTTTTGATATATTTTAGACAGTTTTTTCACCCCAAAAATTAAACTTTCCTCTACTTAAAATAAATCGAGGATCAAGCGTTTTTTTCATAGAACTTAAGAATTGCAAATACTCTGGTTGAAATGCTCCAATATCAACCAGGAGCCTACTAAGAATATCTCCTAACATATACCAAGTTACGCCGTGATTAGTGATTCTTTCGAGCAGCGATTTCCAAAGCTTGATGTTTAATTCTTCGATAATTTCATAATTTTTTCCATCAATATAACTTTCAAAGCTTGTAACTCCGGTTGTTAGCTCAACGTTATGATCCCCAATCAGAATAATTGGCCCAGCTCCACTAATAGGTCGCATCCCTGAAATTTCAAGAATTTGTTCCATTTCGTTGGAGTGTTCTAAATCCCAAAGTTCAACATCTTTTAAAATTGGGGGATAAGCGGATATTGGTGTGTGACATTCTGCGTCTAAAGCTGTAAAACCGGGGATTAACCCCCATAAATTATGCGCAATTAACCAATGGCCCTGTTCTTCATAGTGCCATTTACCTATGTTGCCGTCGGCAATTTCTGGACCTAATTCTTCTGCTTTGTTTTGAAGAAAAATCTTATCCAATTGATTAACTTTCTCTTCAAGTTCTTTTTCCGAGTTAGCTTCTACCGTGTAAAACATTGTACCCCGTTTTCTCTTTAAATTATCCCATAGAGGAAAAATCCCTTTTTCTGTTCCCACTCTTACTAATAAATCCATAAAATACATCGAATCGTAAACATCAATCCCTCTAAGCCTCATTTCGGTAAAAATTTTTGCTGATATTTCTTCTGATTTGCGGGGCATTAGAAATGTTTTGTAACTCGCAAATGGAGGTTTTGGAAATACTTGTAATGAAGCGTGGGTTTTCACTCCAAAAATTCCGTTATCACCGCAAAAAATACTTGCAAAGTCAGGACCGTTTCCGAATCTATTAAACGGAAATTTTGAGTATTTGTTTGCTTGCGATCCTGTTTCAATGATTTCACCAGTAGGTAGAACTACCTCTAAAGAAACTAATTGGTTCGTACACGAACCATATTTAGCACATCCCCCTCCTCCAACCGATTGGTGAGAGATGCCACCTCCAATTGAAGCTGTCAGTCCGGAACCAGGACCTAAACATCCTGTATATAATCCGTAATTGCATAGAAAATCGTTCAATTTTCCCCACGATATGCCCGCTTCGACTGTAACTATAAGATTTTCCCGGTCTAGATTTACTATGTTATTCATTCGCTTTAAATCCAAGATAATTCCACTATCATCAATGGGTTTACTACCTCCGAATTCACAATCTCCCCCTCCGCGAGGTATAACAGCGATATTCTCTTCGTTAGCAATTTTAAGAATTTCAGAGATTTCTTGGGCGTCCTTTGGTCTTATAACCATATCTGGAACTCCTTGTAATACGGGATCTACAACTCTCGAATAGGCATGTCTTACATAAATACTATTTGAGATGTATTTTTTTGAAACTACTTCTTCAAGTTTTTGATATAATTCTGTCAAGTCTTAAATCCTTATTTTTATAAAATAAAATAATATATATTAGATTTTTAATCTAATTTAATCTAATCTAAAAAAATAATAATTATTGAAGGATTTGAATTTGGGAAAAAAATACCTCACCATAGCAGTAGTAGTTATCCTTTTAATTATTCCAATTTTTTTTGGTATTTACATTGATTTTCTAATCGTAAGTGAATTATCCTTAGGTGTAGTGGTATTCCTGCTAGTTGGTTTTGTAGTTCTATTAGCAGTAGGAAAAATGATGGATATTTTTGTGTATAGTAAAACGAGTAAAGAACTAATGAAACAACACGATGTTATTAAAGCTTTATTGAATGGAAACGACATAAAAGTGTTGTTAGTTTTCTTCCCTTTAACCATGATAATGGAAGAATTCATTTTTCGCTATTATCTCATAGGTGTATTTTTGTACCAGTTAAATGTAGGCATTATTTTAGCTACTATAATTTCGAGCGTTATATTTTCACTATATCATTTACATATATGGTTTAGATTTAAAGATTTAAAAATATTGATTAGCTATCTTATAACTTCGTTTCTACTGGGAATCTATAACGCGTATATTCTTTTAACGCTTGGAATATTTGCGTGTGTAGTAGTTCATATCATTTTGGTCTTTATCTTGTATTACAGTCTTTACAAAAAACTTTCTTAATGTTCTCTGATTATAGTTCTTATAATTAGAATAATTATTTTAAGTCAAAATTATGAAATTATACTTTCGAGATTTAACTGTTAATGATATTCCGGCGATTTTAAACATCAGTAAAGAGATATGGGACGGTGATGATTACATTCCTGATGTAATTGAGGGATGGTTAAGTGAAAAAGATAACTTGGCTTACGGCACTTTTCTTGACGAGGAAATGAATGAATTAATTGGATTTGGAAGAGTAAGGATGTTCTCTAATGGAGTAGCGTGGTTAGAAGGTGGTCGTGTAAAAGCGTCTTATCAAAAAAAAGGAATAGGGCGCGTTCAATTGAAATATGCTATTGATTATGCAATCAAAGTTGGTGCTAGAGTCGCTCAATATGACACATCCTCAAGAAATTTTGGCTCTCTTTCCTTAGCGAAATTTCATGGATTTAAGGAAAAAAAAAGGACGGAAGTTTTAGAAAGTGACATCAATGATATTTTTCTAAAGGAATATGATCTCTCTGATATTCGGAAAATTTCTAACGAAGAAGCAAGAGAAATTTATAAAAAAATGGATATAGGTCCGGGGGACGAACTCAATATTGGTTGGTCGTATATACCTTTATCCAATTTAGAAAATAAAAACTCTCTGTGGGTAACGAATTCAGATGCAATTTTACAGAAAATTGATATTACGAGTCGAGCTTTACCTGAAATCCCCCAAGAAAATGAAGTATGGATAGTAATATATGGTGATCCTGCAGCTTCATCTCAGTTAATATCTTATACGGTTGACCACGAGCTTAATAAGGATAAAATTAATACAGTTGTAGTATATTGCCAAGCTGAAGCGTTAACATATATAAAAGAAATGGGGTTTAAAGATCCGTCCTGGGAAGAAGAACCCGTTGCGGTTGTTCTTGTTGAGAAAGACCTCAGATCAAAAAGGATGATAGAAAAATAAAAAAAATGGAAATAATTATTTTAAGGATCAAAATGCCCTAGCCTTTTACTTTCTTAGCCAATTGAACAGCTATGGGGATTAGTTCTTTAGTATCCATTGCGGGTTCAATTTTAAAGAATTTAAATATTCCTGGTTTCGCAATTCTCCAAGCGTTGACATTATTCATTAAAGCTTCAACACTTTCTGCTTCTGAAACTGAAATACCCCATAATCCGGGGGTCATGTACCACGCAAGAGTTTCAACTCCTTCGGCAGGGTATAATTTTCTTTTCATAAGGTCCACTCCGATTTCCGCTAATTGAGATGGATCAAATTCGGGATTAAGTTCAAAATATGCTATAAATCTCATAATTATCTTATTTTATTTGTATTTCAAGTAGATTTCATAGATGTAGTTTTAAAACTTACATCAATTCTAGGGTAATGCAATTAATTATTTAAATTTTACAAAGTCGTAAAAAGATTAAAAAGAAAAAAAAAAGAAGAAAAAAGAAAAACTATTATACTTCAGCTTTAGTAGATTTGTATCCTTTTCCACAATAAACGCAGTAAGCAATTCCGTTTTGTTTTAGTTGTTCAAGCATTCTTTCCGTGTATTGAGTTCCACATTCACTGCAATACACAGCATCTGGTAGAATTATTTGAATTTCTTTATGAGATGGTACGATAATTTCCCGTTCCTCATAAGATTGTTGGGACGGTTCAAGCGGTTCGCAACATTCTTTATCAGAAGGGACTTTAACGGGTTTAGGTTTTCCTGAAATTGCATAGTAAAGCTCTTCAAAAAGCTTGTAAATTCCCACAAAGATTCCTTTTACGAGTAAGAAGGTCCCCTTTAATATATAGTAAATTAAATATGCGGTGCCTTTTAGGACATAATACACAATAATTACTGCGAGAACTAAGACAGCTAAAGCCCCAATAATAAATAGAACTTGAGCATAAATGGGTATACTTAAAAACCAATTCATAAATTCTGTCCAATATAATAACGCTTGTTCACCAATTTGTTCCCAATTAACCATTAATAATCACTTCTTTGAATGTAATTTTACGTATTCTTTTATTAATTAAAAGGAGTTTGAAGTCGATTATAAAAAAATTGGAGTCCAGTTTTTAGGTTTAATTAAAAAAGAATTTAATTGAGAGAAATTAATAAACATTTACTTTCGGTGTTTCTATTCTAATTTTTATTTGATTCACCAAAATCATACATAAATTTTAACGCCTTTATTGCGTGGCTTATTTGAGTCATTATTGGGATTTTATATTTATCCGAATGTTTTAAGAAGTATTCAACAATCCAACGGGAACCAAAAACGCAAGTTATAACAGGTTTATTCAGCATAGTTGATAGATTTCTCATTTCCCTCAATTGTGGTGCTATAGGTAGAGAAAATGCTTTTATGGGCATTTGGGGGACAGCAAAAATGTATAATAAAGCGTCAACACGCTCGTCGTTTAGTATTGCCTTTAAAGATTGACTAAAAGTAGTAAATAAAGAAGGTCCTAGGTCGACAGGATTCTTCAAAGAAGTCCAATTGGGTGAAAAAGATTTCATTTTTTGTATAGTAAGTTCATTCAAAACTGCAAGATTTAGGCCTAGTCTTTCAATTTCGTCGCACGCGATTATCCCCAAACTTCCAGAAGATGTAATTATTGCAATGTTCTTTCCTTTAGGTAAGGGTTGAGTGGCAAATACTTGAGCGATATTAAACATCTCGTAAAAATTATTTACACGATAAATGCCTGAATATTGTTTGAAAATTGTATCGTAGATTTTATCGTCTCCAGCAATAGAACCCGTGTGACTCAATACCGCTTTAGAACCAATTTCGCTACGACCATTTTTTAGAATTAAAACGGGCTTGGTCAACTTTCTTAATATTTCTACTAACTTTGGTCCTCGTTTCACGCCTTCTAAATAAACAGTTATAACATTTGTATTCGCATCTTTCTCAAGATATTCCAACATATCAATCTCATCAACATCTACTTTATTTCCAAGAGTAATTGTTTTCGAAAAGCCAATTTTCTGACTTGCTGACCATTCAATAAATATATTTCCTAACACACCTGACTGGGCTATAACAGAAATAGTTCCTCCTTCTATAGATTGAGTAAAATCTGTTTCTGCGGTTGTAAATTTGTTGTTGAAATTAGTAATGCCTACACAATTAGGCCCAATTATTCTTACATTCGAATTTTTAGCAATTTTCTCTATTTCTTCTTGGATTTTTACAAGTTCATTGATGCCGGTCTCAGCAAATCCCGCAGTTTCTATGATGATTCCTTTAACTCCTTTTTTTATAGAGTCTTTTACTGTTTGAAGAACAAATTCATTCCTTACTACGATAATTACCAATTCGATATCATCGGGTATATCATTAATATTTTTGAACACTTTATGACCAAAAATAAAATCTTTATTTATATTTACAGGATATGTTTTAAAATTCGAATTCAGTAAATAATTAGTCATGTTATAACCAAATTTGAAAGTGTCTGAAGCACCTATAATTGCAATAGATTTCGGATTAAAGAAAACATCCATATCAGTTATCTGATCACTCATAATATATTTTCTCCCTTTGAAAAGAGTACATAAAAGAATATTATTTATTTAACTTAAAACTTAGTTTTGAAGGTTGAAACGATATTATTTTCGAAATTAGAGGTATTTATATTCTAAGATGTAGATAAAGAGAAAGACGAAAAAATACATTAGGCTGTAAAATTCTAATGGAAGCAATAACAGTTAATAGGTATATTGAGGTCATATGTCCCGTTTGTAAGTCTAAAAAAGTAATTCAAGTTCCCAAATCTGTGGTAAATCAAGCATCCCAATTAACTACTATCTCGGTTCCTCAAGATAAAATATGTCAACATCACTTTCAATTATTCTTAGACAAAAATTTCTCAATTCGGGGGTATCAGAAAGTAGATTTTCAATTAGACCCAGAAGATAAAAAAAAGGAAAAGAGACTTAAACCTAGTTATAAGGATCACTTTGTTGATAGCTTAGATCTTTACCAATCTAATAAGTCAGAAAACAATACTTCAAAAAAAATTCCCGAGAAACCGAATTATAGAAAGAGTAAAAGCAAGTTCGAAGAAAATTTTAATAAAAAGAATAATATGAATTTGGGAGAGATTTATGAAGAATTTTGGGAATTTATTGATGACAACAATGAGATTTTTCGGAAGTTTATTATTAACGATAAAAAAAGGAGAATGTTATTGAAAATGAGAAATTTAACACCATGATCTATAAGTAAATTAATCGAAAAGATTCCGAAAAATTAATTCTTTAACAAAATAGGTAATAACTTTTTTATTGTAAAAGCCCATATATTTTTTAATTAATTATCAAATCTTGAAATTTCTAAATCACTTTTAGTGAGAATTTGGCTAAATGACTTTATCTGGATTAATCCAAAAAGAATTTAGTAGAATTAGATCAGATAGAAGAACTCTTATTCTTTTATTTGTGATTCCCATGATATTGATTGTTATTTTTGGACTTACTACTGGTGTGGGCCCCACTAAATTTTTTACAGCTGCGGTTATTAGTCGCGATGAAATGCCTACTTACGAAAATTTTCCGTCAAACTCATCTAATTTCGATGATGTTTTTATCTCAATAATAGAACATAATACAACAACTTGGAATCTTTATCGCTATTTTAATAGCACTAATAGTGGAGAGTATTATCAAGCGGTAAATCGATGTTTTTCCCTCTTAAAAAATGACGCGATAGATGTTTTTATTATTCTTCCTCAAAATTTTTCAGAATCAATAGCAAATAATTCTAATCCCGTTTTAATTTATTTCATTGACGGCTCTGATTTAAGCGCGGTTGGTGCAATCGAGGTTGCTCTCCAAGAACCAATCGCACTTTTTAGAGTAGAAACCGGCATGATAGAGAATTTTACTATTATGGTTCCTCACCTCGAATATGGAGTCCCTTCTTGGGAATCTCAGCTACTCAATTATTCCCTTTCTTTAATTTTACCAATTATTATAATAGGGACTACAATGAACCTAACATCATTATCAATAGTATCTGAAGGACCTCTTCCAAGAATGCTCATAACGCCTACTTCAAAAAGAGATATCCTTTTTAGCAAATTAATCGCAAATACAGTAATAATGATTATGCAAGCTACAGAGATATTTGTAATGACGGCGTTTTTTGGGTTGTATAGTTTAGGATCTCTTTTTTCGTTCTATCTAGTTTTAGTCATGATTGGCCTTAGCGGAGTAGCTATTGGTTTATTTATCTCTGCAATTAGTCCGACTGAACAAGGAGCTAATCAAATGTACTTAATGTTGTTTATTATTATGATTATTTTTTCTGGTACCCTTTTGCCAGCTGAATCATTAGGAGGGGCAAGGTTCCTTGCAGACTTTTTTCCTTTAAGTCACGCTTCAGTATTAATTACTGATATTACACTAAGAGGTTTAAACTTAAATATAGAACATGTGCTTTCTATCCTCTTAATTTCATTATTTTTTTTAATCGCCGCATACATTTCTTATAAATTTAAAAAATTGGAGGTGTGATTTTATCAACCGCAGAGATGACCACCCCAAAACTAAGAATTTTAACTTGAAAAATGGACTTCTCAGATTACTTAAGCAAATTAAAAAGGAATTCCGTCTTCTTTGGACGGATAAATTCAATATTTTTATAGCTTTGATCGTGCCTCCTCTCGTGGTTGTTGTATTAGGTTTAACAACAGGTAATCCCAGTGCTACTACACCACCTATAAATTGCGTAGTGGTATCTTATGACTCCAATACCTTTATAGAAGAAAACAATTTTACTGAATCAAAATTGGACGACTATAATCTTAAATATGTAGAAGCTGTAAATTCCTCAGATTTATTAAACCTCGTCCATTTTTTTAATGCTACTGAAGAAATTTACGCGATGGAAACAGCACGAAATTATTTGATCGCTAAACAAATTAAGATTATTATTTCAGTTCCTGTTGATTTCTCAGAATTAATTGAATGGGGGTATCCGGGTTTGATAGATTGTATTACAGACTCGTCGGATATACAAAAAATCCAAGAAAGGATAAACGCGGTTTATGATTCTATTAAGATTTTCGTCTCTCAAAATAATTTAACACCTCAATTTGAGATTACAGGTTTTGAAGAGTTTTCAATTCCTGAGGGTTATAGCTTCAGCTATAATTACATGATTGTTCTAGTTCTCTCTTTTATGATAATCGGAGTAGGTATGGTTTCAACAATATTAATAATTGTCCAAGAAAAACCTGTTGCGAGGTTATTGCTTACACCGGTTAAGAGGTTAGAGATTCTAACAGCTAAATACTTAACATATATGAGTATTTTAATAATACAAAATCTTTCACTTATTTATACTGCGTTAGCTTTTGGATTATATTTAGTGGGTTCATTGATTGATCTATTTCTCGCATTGTTTATTTTAGGATTCACAGGTCTTGCGTTAGGCATTTTTATCAGCACATTAAGCAAAACTAAGACGCAAGCAAACCAACTGTTTTTAGCTACATTTTTGGTGCTAATTCTTTTAAGTGGGATATTTATTCCAATCGATGCTATGCCAATTTATTTGCAGGTCATTGCGTATATCCTTCCGCTATCTCACGGGGACCCTCTAATAAACAGTATAATTACTAAAGGAAAATCAGTATTTGGTTTTGACTTTTTTACTTTATTAGGGGTAAGTTTAGTTTTGGTAGCCTTATCATTCATAATATTCCAAAGAAGGAAATATGAGGTGTAACGTGGAGATTACTGAACTTACTGAAGAGGCAATGGTATCGGTAGAGAATCTAAATGTTATCTTGGGGAAAAAACAAATAGTCCATAATGTGTCCTTTAAGGTGAAAAAAGGAGAAATAATAGGTATGTTTGGCATTTCTGGGGCTGGAAAAACAACAATAATAAGAGTTCTGACTTGTCAAATTGAAAAAAAGAACTGGACTGGAAATGTGTTAGTTACTGGGCTAACTCCTAGTAAAAAAACTAATTACTCCAAAATTCTGAGTAATATTGGTTATGTACCACAATTAGAGTTATTAAATTTATATTTTGAATTAAATCCTATGGTAAACGTTGAAGTTTTTACTTCTACTTATGGTATGGATAAAAAAGCAGCTAAAGCGACCGCAGAAAAACTCTTTAATATCTTAGATATTCCTAAAGACACTTGGAAAAAAAGAGTAAAAAAAATGAGTGGAGGTGAAAAAAAGCGCCTTTCAATGGCTATTGGTTTAATTCATAACCCAAAAGTCTTATTTCTGGATGAACCAACGACTGGTGTTGATGCTTCGAAACGTTATGACATACTAAGTTATCTAAAGAAGCTAAACCAGCAATTAAATACAACTATGTTTATTATTACACACGATTTAGAAGCTGCATTAATTTGTGATAAAACAGCAATCCTAAGAGAAGGGAAATTACTTGAATTTGATATACCTCAATCACTAATAAACTCATTACCAAGTAAGGGACTAGTTGCAAGAATCTCAATTGAGAGCTTAAATCAAAAAATAATAAATATGATTCAAAAGTATCCATCAATAAAAAAAGTATTACGAGTTGGAAATGAAACTATTGAGGTACTAATGGATGATTTTGAAGAAAATTTGTCTAAATTCATGAAGTTCCTATTCGATAACGAGTTTAAAGTTATTTCTATGAGCAGAGACATTGCTAACTTTAGAAGATACTTTCAAATTAGAATTCAAGAGGAGGAAGAAAAAGAGTTAGGGCAAAATCAAATCGAATTAATGAGTGATGGTGGTTCTCAATACTAAAATTAAGCCGAAAAAACAAAAAGTGGGTTAAAAGGATTATTATTTTCAGCTTACTAGTTGGAACCCCGATTTTATCTCTAGTCTTGATAAATATTCGCTGGACTTATTATATCAGTGAAAAAAATGTGGCTCAAGCTAAAAATCTGGCGACGCATTTTACTAGTACTCATCACAATCACATAGGATTATTCGTAGAGCCGGAGATAGATTCAAATTACAGAGCAATTGACTCTATCAATTATACTTTTTCAAGTATATACGCTCCAGAGTTAATAAATCCTAACATTAACCCGTATTTGGATTATTATTTTCGTAATTTCTTTTTTGATTATATATTTGAAAAACAAAATATCGATGGTTCCTATTCAGATATTGCCGGATTTGGAAACCTTTTTTCAACTTATGAAGCACTTGAAACTCTAAATATAGTGAATCCATCATATCTTGAAGAAAAAATTCTTCTAGGAGAAACAGACAATATTGCCAATTATCTAGTAAACTCTTTGAACGGAGGTGGGTGGGGTTTTAAATTTAATCAACTCTTAAATGACTCTGATATTGTTTCAACTTTTTGTGCTATAAATTCAGCGTACAATATAGGAGATGGAACCCTTCTTAATAATCAGAAAATAGAAGAATTCATCAACTCTACTTGGCTTGTGGGTAGTTATACATTAACAAATACTACTTTAATAGCGACTCCAGAAACGACATACTATGGCGTTAGAGCATTTCTAGGAATGAATATGTCATATAGTTTAGCTGAACGCCTAAACATTGGAGCATATTTCGGTTTACAATATAATCCATTCGATGGAGGTTATAGAAATCCTGAAACGGCTATGTCTGACATCGAGACAACTTATTACTCTATATCAACTCTAAAGTTATTAGGATTAGATCTATTCATAAATGAGGATGAAACATTAAATTTTGCCTTAAATTGCTCGAATAATAATGATGGATTTGGAGTACGTCCAAATTCTACAATCTCTGATTTCACCTCAGGTTGGGCTGCAATGAAATCAATTGAAATTTTAAGAGGTATGGTAACTCTTACACCTGAAGAAACTAACAACATAAACCAGATTTCAACAAGTTATTACGGATGGCTACGCTTTTTTCAAGCTAGAAACGCTCTTTTTGGGCAAATTACGCTTGAATCCAATTATTTTGGGATGCTTACTTATTTTAATATGGGTTATATTGATTCTATACAGACTTCACAGTTTCAATTTATAAAAGACAGTATTAGAGATTTCACAAGGATTTGTTACGATCTTAATAATGGAGGATTTGGCTCGCAACCGGGTCAAAACGCAACTCTTTTTTCTACATATTGTGGTCTTAAATTATTGGAAATGATAATTCCAAGGAACCGTCCTTGGTTAAATACTTCTATGTTAAATACTACAAAGAACTACTTAACAAGCCTGCAAAATCCTGATGGCGGTTTTAGAGTAGGAAACGATATCGATTATCTATTATCTATGTTCGGATCTTATTCTGTTATATTTACGGATCTTATCAATACGAATGTATCTACGATAGAAAGCACTTACTGGGCGTTGATATCTTTAAATTTGATAAACGGTTTAAATAGGATCTCTTATGATAATCTGACTCATTGGGTAAGGTCGTGTCAAAATGCTGATGGAGGATTTTCTATATTTGTAGGTTTTCATAGCGATATAATTTCAACATATTATGGCCTTCAAATGTTTTATGAAGGCTTTATTAACGGACCAATGTCCAAAATATCAGTAATTGAATTTTTAAAGCAATCTCAAGCTTCTGATGGAAGTTTTTCACTTATACCTATGATGGGGCAATATTTAGATTTGCCATCATCTTTTCTTGTGACATATATGGCTTCTAAATCTCTCTATGATTATAATCATCAACCAGAAGACATTCAAGGAGCGTTGTTATGGTTTGCTGATTGTATAAGCAGTCGCACGGGGGGGGTTGGTGATAATCCTTCGTTTGGAGCAGATTTAAGAAATGTTCCATATGGGATTTTAATCATTGACGAGTTAAAATACGATCAAAGTTTTGATTCTAAACCCTGGAACGCTCTATTAGTATACATCCTACTCACCGAAGCGGGATTTATGGCCATATTGATTGCGTTAAAAATTCGACAAAAGCTCTCGTTAATAAAAAGAATAACACAGAAACTAGGTTATGGGGCGAAAATTACCCCGTCATATCTACAGAGATTTCCAGCAATTAATTGCGAAAATTTTAGCGTGTTTGCAGGAGGAAAATTAATTGTTGATTCTGTGACAATGAAGGTAAATCATGGTCAAATACTTGGAATATTAGGCGAAAGCGGAGCAGGAAAATCCACATTTATTAAAGGATTATTGGGAATGCGGAAGATTACGGGCTTCTGTCAAATCTTTGGATTAAACATCACTAAAAGAACTTCTAAAAGAATTAGGCCAATTTATGGCTATGTCCCTCAAGATTTAGGTAAAATTTATCACAACTTTTCCGTCTTAGACAATATGTTATCATTTGGAAGTCAATATGGTCTTACGGAAAGAGAAATCATAAGTAGGTCAAGAAGACTCCTACGCACCCTCGAGATAGAGGACAAATTGAATGAATTCGTAAGAAACCTTTCAGGAGGTCAAAAAAGAAGAGTAAGTATCGCTATTGGATTAATTCACTCTCCTATTTTTTTAATTTTGGACGAACCTACTTCCGGTTTAGATCCTATTATCCGAGAAAATTTATGGTTAGCACTAACGAAAATTAACGAACAATTTGGTACTACACTAATCGTGATAACTCATTATCCAGAAGAATCCCGATTTTGTAATCGCGTAGCAATTTTTGGAAGAAATAGAGGTGTCATCGATTTTGGTAAACCTAAGAATCTATTGACACAATTACCTGGTAAAGGTAGATCTATAGAAGTGTGTTTCAAAGAAAGCAAGGAGAACGTAATTCAAAGGTTGGAAGCAATAGATGGTATTGAAAGTGTATTAGAAAATAAAGCCGGTACGGATTATTCTTTACTCACCAATTTAAATGTAAACGATTTAATTGACAAAATTGAAATTGAAGTTGGACAAGATGCAATCCTAGAAATAAAGCAAATCGATTCAAAAATGGAACAGTTTTTCAGATACAAATTAATTGAGGTGCCAGAAATTGAAGAACTCTAGAGAAATCGAATTAGAACACTTAAGACAAAAAATTATAAAGGCAATTCGATTTTCTAAGCGTTTTTGGATGACATATAGGGAAAATACTTTTGGAATTGCTTCAATTATTAACTTGGTTTATAAAAAATCCTATATTGAGGTACTATTTTTTACAAATAGTGATGTTATTCAAAAAGGGGTTCCCTTGTTAAAGATTTACACGCCAATTGAAGATGAAATTGATTTTAGTGAGATATTATTTGAACCTGATCTCGATGCGGACGGCACGATTGATCCGGTTAAAATTATTCAACGGATGAGAAAACTGGGTCGGATAGAATTTCAAAAGCACTTAAATCGTTTGGACTCCGAAGTAAAGTTAATTGATGAGAAGTTTGAAAATTACCAAATTAAAACCAATCCATATTATCGAGAAATTCGAATCTCTTATCCAAATTTTGCACTTAAATTAAAAATTAACTTAGAAAAATATCCTAATCTTCCAACTTTTTCGTTTTCAAAATCTCTATCAAGAATTATTTCTGAAAAAGAATTTAGTACCCTAGATATTATTGAAAATTGGGATGTTGATCACCCCCCACATGTTTATGAAATAGCTGAAAAAATATGCGAATTAGTTCCTACACGCGTTAAAATAAAAGATTTAAAATTAAATTCTCAATATTTAGTTCTTAATCATGTCTCTGTAGGAGATATTATCGATAACTTATCGTTTAAAATTCATAGAGGTAAATCGATAGGGATTATTTTTGATGAAAAACGCTTAGAAAATACTGATCCCAGATTGGATTTAATGAATTTATTTAATACCATTGCCGGAATTCAGACGGATTTTTCAGGCTCAATAGAGATTTTCGGAAAGGTAATGCTATTGCTAACTAAACAAGAGAAAGAAAAAATCTTTATCTTACCTCAAGCTTACGATTCAACAATTACGAAGATGAGAATTAAGAAAGCACTTAAGTATAAAACTAATTTAAGAGAGATCTATAAGAAAAAGAAGAGCGATTTTAGTTTAATTTTAAGGGATGCGGGATTATCTCAGAGTTTAGATGAAATAATGGGAGATTTCCTGCAAGAAAAATCCTATAACCTTAGCCGGAGAAAACAGTTCATAAAAAAGGTTTTGGAATCAACAGGATTATTACATAAGAAAAATAAAAAATTCTCAAAGCTAACACCTCTAGAATTTCTCCTATTTTCTATTACTCAAGCGTTAATTCAGTCACCTACGATTATTATGTTTTCTATCCCCTTTGATATATTAGGAAAATTAGAATACGAGAAATTTAACTCTTATATGGATAAAATAAAAGAAAATTTTCACATAGTTTTAATTTTCCATGGTCCTGAAGAAATTGTCTCAAACTGCGATCAAATTCTAACTATTACAAAATCCACCTCTAAAATAGGATCTCTTAAAGAATACATTGAAAGCTTACCACAATATGGTGAAATTCTAAACATCGAATTAAACGATCCGGATGAGTTATCAATTCAAAAACTTAAAGAAATGAAACAAATAGATGTAATCATCGAAGAAAGAAAAAAAGAAAAATTTAAGATTTTCATCAAAGATAATATTCCAGAAGTAGTTATTCAAATAACCGAACTACTCGGTCCAAGTCTATATAGTTTCAAAAGATCAACCGCGTCAATTGGAGAATATATGGAATTTAACGAAA
>JAHQWP010000163.1 GCA_029856235.1 Promethearchaeia archaeon | reverse complement strand
ATTTTACCTCTGGTAGGAGTATCGAGTCCTCCTATTAAATTCAAAAGAGTTGTTTTACCACTTCCTGACGGCCCCATGATGTCTATAAAGTTTCCCTTATCAATTGTCAAATCGACTCCCCGAAGTGCTGCCACAGCGGTAGTCCCAAGCAAGTAAGTTTTGTGGAGATTTTCTACAACAATTAGATGTTCATAATCTTTCCCAATCTCCTTTTCTTGTTTAATCTCAGTTTTCATTTGCTTTCTTTCTTCTCGAGATTGTGAAAGTATTTCGGCTTTTTGGTTTTTGATTACATCCTTTTGTTTTTTAACTTGCCACTTCCGGAAGTCTTTACTTTCCCTACCCTTCCAAATTGCAAGTTTTCCCGTTTCATTTTCATATTCGTCCATTTCTGGAGTCTTTTTAATAATTCTTCCTTCAGACATTAAGATTAACCCTTTTATTTTAGAATATTAAATTAGAATAGAAATTATAATTTCATTACTACTGTAGGATTAGAAGTCGTAAAAAAGTTTTAAACCTTAAGATTCTACTTTATTCGAACAATCAATAAAAACTAATTACTTCGAAACCATCATGCAATAAATCAAGGAGTATCCATACTGGGTAACTAAAAACGAGCTTAAGATATTAAGTTAGAAAAAAGTGAAGAAATCAGTTTTCTTGTAGATATTTTAAAATTTTAATACATAAATCTTTTTCAGCATCTTTTTTTCTTTTAAATTCCTCCGATCTTAACATCGAAGGAAGATCAACTATTTTTTCTTGGTTTTGATCAAAAATTCGAGGAAATTTTGCAACCCACCAAGAATCGTCATCTGGACCAAACTTCTCGTATTCAAAGTCTAATTTCGGAGTTGTCTTGTAAATGTTTTGAAGGTATTCTAAGAGTTGGTTTTTGTATAAATGTGGGGATTGTTCTATCATTGAACTCCAATCCTTAAAATATTTGTCTACTATTATTTGCTCAACTTTTTTGAGATTATTATCAGAATCTAGAAAAATTGCTCCACAAATAGCTTCAAAAACCTCAGCTAGGATGGATGTTCCTTCTATTTTTTGTTTATTTGATGCAAATATATATCTCCATAATTCCATTTCTTTAGCTACCCTTAAAAATGTCTGGTTATCTTCGATCCGCTGTTTAGTCTTCGTTAAATTACCTGGATCGTCTTCACCTTCATTATACATTTTCACACTGATAATCAATTTTAACACTGCATCTCCAAGATTTTCCAATATTTCATAATGAGGGTGGTTATTTTCATTTCCATATTGAGGTGTGGTTAACGCTTGGAGTAATATTCTAGGATTCTTAAATTGATATCCTACAAAATCTTGAAATTTGTTGAGTTTATCTTCCGTAAATTTATCCATATCAATAAAATATATAAGGAAAAATTTAAAAATTTAAACAAAGTTAGGTTATATATGGAGCGGGAAATTGTTGATAAAGCTCTTTCAATTCTTAAAGAAATTGATGAAAAAAGCCTTAAAATTGAAGAAATACTTTCAGATCTGTCAATTTCTTCAAGAAATGATCTCCTTAGCGATATTAACCGAGATATTATTGAAAATAATAGTCTTATTAAAGAACATAGATTATCCAATAAATTTATTTGCGAACCAATATCTTCGGATCCAGAGTTAATGTCAATTAATTCCCTTCTTGAGAATCTTGTCTCTAACATTAAAAAAAATCCCTCTAAAAAGGTTATATACTTAAGACTCTTTCTTGACAGATTTCACGGTATATCGGATCAAGATAAAAAAGTAATTATCCAATCTGTCAAGGAGGAGGATACAAAGGGATTAAAAGAAAAAATGATCTCACTTATTAAAGTTTTTAAGTTAGAAATTTAAATATTTTAACTTATTTTCCTTTTACTAAAAATTTTAATATTTAAAAAAAGGAGTTTAGAATAAAATAGTAAATTTAATACTTAAAAAGCTCTAATAATGTTAGTGCTTTAAAGAGCCCTCTTATCCTTATCTTGAAAGTAAGAACTTTGCCTACAACGCTACCAATACTAAGATCTTCACTCGTTAGAAGTTCGACAAAATCGTTTGTCTTTGCCTGAATACGCCCATCCCATCCTACTTTTTTCTTCTTAAGGTTTTCCTTTGGGTTATTCTCAACTTCTTCGACGCGGATAGTTCCTTTATCAATAACTATTAATGCCGCGTTCTTTCCGTCAGTCGCATTTAAAAGAATTTTGATGGTTCTATCCTTAAAATCTTCTTTAAATTTTTCAATCTCGTTTAATGGTTCGATTTGCTTGGATACGACGCCAGCAAAACCTCTAATTCTTTTCTTTTTTTCTTCAGCCATATTAATCAGTTTTTAAACTAATATTATCTAAAATGAAATTTTTTCTCCCAATTATATTTTATCATTTTATTTTTAGTTATATGATCGCAAACATAATTTCAATTTATAGTGCAAAATGAGAAAGAAAAAATGAGCTAAAATTGGTGTGTTGCTTTTAAGAAACTAATACTCTTCTGCTCCACCTACATCAAAGAATTCCTCAAAAGCTTTTCGATCTCGTGACGAAATTTTAACGCTAGCTAAGGTTTCCTTCACAACAATAGGAGCTGTTTCTTTTTCGTCGTGTTTAATTTTCTTAACTATTTTAAAATCGTCAGACTCCGCATCCAATTCAAATTCCTTATCGCACGCTTTACAATATAATATTTTCTGGTTCTTAGGGAAAATTATATTGTCGCAATCTGGACAGAATTTAATGATTGAATCACCAATTTTTTTTTATTTTATCGTATAACCAATTCTTATATGTGTTATACAATATTCTTTTATCAATTAATTATAAAACTACTTAACCTATATAAATTTAATGGCGACCAATTATGTATGT
>JAHQWP010000162.1 GCA_029856235.1 Promethearchaeia archaeon | reverse complement strand
AAACTCATCAAACATTATTTAGATAATCATATAATTTTCAAATAAAATCATAAATTAATGCATCAATAAAACCTAATTACCACAAAAGAAAAAAAAAAGTAATATCCTTGTATTATCGTAATAATACTATGAATTTTTTTTGTTAATAAAACTTCACGAAAAAATGATAAAGATAAAGTCTCCGGGAAGAATATGTCTCTTTGGCGAGCATCAGGACTATCTTAACTATCCGATCATCTCTATGGCGATATCTAAATATATATATTTACAAGCAGCAAGAATTTCAGAACCGAAATTTCTAATTAATCAACCAGATATAGATTCCTATTTAGAAATTCCGCTGAATAGGGGAGAATTAGAATATAAATCTAATCGTGACTATTTAGTAAGTGGTTATAATCAGTTTATCCGAAGAAACTGTAAGTTTAAAAAAGGGTATAAAATTAAAATCACTGGCGAAATACCAATAAACGCTGGTGTTGCAAGTTCTTCAGCATTAGTTATTGCGTGGTTATATTTTTTAAATCTAATAAGTGGAAAAGAATTAGACTTATTTCAACTAGCTTTAGAAGGTTATAATACCGAAGTAAAGGAATTTAAGGAAGGAGGTGGCATGATGGATCATTTCACATCTGTTTTCGGAAACCTCATCTTTTTAAAACCTGAAATCCCAAAACCTAACTTGTATGTATACAACTTACCTTTGGAAGGATTTGTATTAGGAAACTCCAAGGAAAAAAAAGCGACTGTTGATGATTTATTAAAAACGAAAAATGCGACAATAAAAGCGTTTAAAATAATAAAAGAAATTATGCCCGATTTTAATCAATTTGACACAAAATTAGAGGATATTGAACCATTTTTGACTAATTTAAAAAAAGAGTATAGCCAAAAGATTGTAGGAAATATTATTAATAGAGATATCACTTTTAATGCAAAACAATTAATCGATAAAAAATATTCATCAATATCTACAAAAAGGAGTAGGCATAGCGATGACGATTTCTATCAAGAACTAGGGAATCTTTTAAATCTTCACCAACAACAATTAAATGAAAACATTCAGATATCTACTGAAAAAATTAATAAAATAATCAAAAATTGTCTAAAACACGGTGCTTTAGGTGGTAAAATTAATGGTTCAGGATTTGGAGGAACAATGTTTGCTCTTTTACCTGATAATGAACATTTAATTAAGAACGCAATTGAAGAAGAAGGTGGAGAAGGTTTTATCTTAAAAACTAGTAGTGGAGTTGAAGAATATTGAAAGCTGTAATTTTATGTGCCGGTTTTGGTAAGAGGTTAAAACCTTATACTGATAAAATCCAAAAAACCATGCTACGAGTTCATGGTAAACCTTTTTTAGAATATATCATAAATGGAATGACTTATGCAGGTTTTCGAGATATAATTTTAGTTGTAGGATATCGTAAAGAGCAAATTATGGATTACTTTAAAACTGGTACTAAATGGAATGTAAAAATTGAATATATAGAGCAAAAAGAATTAAACGGAACAGGAGGGGCTTTATTGCTTTGTGAAAAATTCATTCCTGATAATCATTTTTTTCTAACTTGGGGAGATACTTTAGTTCCTTACGAAATTTATAAAACCGTGTATGATACATACCAAAATGAGAATCATAATTTCATTTTAGTAGCAAATTACACAGAAGATCCTTACTTGGGAGCCGCAATTTATTGCGATGATTATATTTTAAAAGATATAATTGAAAAACCCCCACGAGGGACTTCAAAAACCAATCTAAACAATTGTGGGGTCTTCATTTTTTCTAAGGAAATTTTTGGCGTACTAAAAACTCTTATACCTTCTAAAAGAGGTGAGATAGAAATACCTAACGCTCTACTAAATGGGATAAAAGAACGAAATTGGAAAATTAGAGTAATTAAGATGGAAAAAAATCAATTTAAAGGAGATATTGGAGCAAAAAAAGAATATGAACAATTAAAAAACGATTCATCATGGCTCCAACTATTAAAAATTTAAATAGGTAAGAAGCAAAATTAATTACATAACATGAGAATTAAGAAATTATAATTTAAATATAAATCAAAAGTGGTTTAAATGCGAATAAGAACTAGAAAGAACCTCCTAAAAAAAAATATGGTTGTTACAATTTTATTTTCTATTCCAGTTATTAGTTTTTTTGGTTATATAGGTTTTGGTCTTTATATTCTTAATGATATAGCTTCACTCAGTTTAAATCTTGACCCTCCAAATACCACCTACTTCACTCCTTTAAATCAAATCATTGGAAACCAAACCTATTTAGAACAAATGGCAGATATATACGATTATCAGTTAGAAAAATGGCATATTCCCACAAACATTAGTATTGATGTTACTTTTACTAACGATTCTTATAGTGAAGTTCAGAATTATCATGGAACTGATAACGGAAATCTGCATTTAGGTTATACCCTTGCTTCTCAATGTTTACGTTACAAATATGCCCTAGATAATAACAATTTAATCGAATTAGAAAATGCAACTCGGATGGTAAAAAAATGTGTTTCTGGCTTTACTAACATGCTAGCTGCACCTAACGGAGGCATTGGACCAGATTATCCCGGGATGCCTGCAAGGTTTGTTTCTGCTCCAGAAAACCGAAAATATCACCAATGGTTATTCGATCCTCATCCCCGTCACTTCAATGGAACGGGACCTTATAGCAATTGGAGGGTCAGGCTACACACATCCCGTGACGAGCTAGCTGGTTACTATTTAGGATTCGCAAGTGTTTTAAAATTTATTGATCCTGAAGCTAACGAAGATAGTCGGTGGTGCATCGAAAGAATTAAATTATTAACGGCGCAAATGATCGAAGGTTTTCGTAAAACTAACTGGTTGGTCTTAGGTGGAAACGGAGAACCTGTCGGATCGGATTTAAACCCAATTTTGGGTGAAAGCATATGGCAACTAGCTCTACTTCGCATTGGTGCTACAGCATATCCAGATATATACGATTCCCTTTATAATTACGCAGCAACAAAAATAATGTCAATGCACAACGGTCACATGGGATCAGTAAGCAACACAGCTTACGATACCTATGCTCTTGCTTTTAGTATGGATGTAGAATTTGCGTTAATTATGTTAGAGGACAATCCATTATTACAACACCATTATATAAAAAGGTTTGAAGAAGGTTTTTATAGCTTTTTAGGGTATCATCGAAATGCTTTCTTTAACATCGTTCACCTTGCTTTTATGACCCTGATACAAGATTCTTCATTAATTGAGGACCCTAATTACAACGATGAAACTATTAAATGGGATATTTTGGATCAATTGTGGAGGTTTAACACTTCTGGATGGGGAAATGGTGTAAGAGATTATAATTTAACAGTAAGACCTAATTCTACGAGAGCTACTAGTTTAAATCCCGAAATCGCAAATATGGAAATTGATCCAAATAGAGCAAAATGGGCTGATTTCTTTGAAAACAATATATACGGTACGCTTTTTTCCTGGGTCGGAGAAACGATTGATATTGACGATCCAAATGATGACCAATATGTTCTCCCTTTAACAATCTCAGAAATGGGCGCTCATCACTTTCTCTGGGAACATAGTAAATTTTTTGGTACGGGAGGCAACCCAACAGGAAGTGGTTTAAGACAAGTAATACCTAATAGTTATTTGGTTGTATACTGGATGGGAAAGGCGTTTAATATTTTCTAAATCCATTCTTATTTATTCTTATTTTTCAATGTAAAGGCTTTTTCAACTAGTTAATTAACTTCATACAAACTGGACTCCAAATCTTTTTAAATTAATGAATCATCTCAATACGTACAAATTGATTCTAAAAATATATTTGTCTTAATTAAAGAAGTGAATAGAAATTATGTCTGATGAAAGTTATAAAAACCGCTACTATTCAAAAAAGAAATATGAAGCAGCAATCGAGACTTTAGGGGTAGGTTTAGTGTTTTTATTCGTTGCTATACTATCACTATTTTTTATAGCATTTAATGTCGACTTTATTGGTCTTAAGTCGTGGGGTTATTGGCTTTTCATACCCGCGTTCTTTATAATCCTTGGAGGCTTTTCGCAATATTATACCAATATGAAATTCCAAAAATCTATAAAAGTTGCGTTAATTGACCGTGGTAATCAAGGCACCCATAAATTAGAGGATATTGCCCTTGAAGTTGGAATTAAGCCTAAGGACGTACTTCAAGTTCTTATTGATTTACGCCAAAAAGGAATTGTTAGTTATCGTTTCAACTCAGACACAGGGGAAATAATCCTTGGTGAGAAAGTGGCATATGTGAAGTCTGAGGAGTATGTTGTTCCCCCCAAAAAACTTGAGGAACCTTTAGAAACTAAGGGAAAAGCATTTTGTGTTTATTGTGGTCATAACTTACCTAAAGAAGGTAATTTTTGCGAAAACTGTGGTTCAAAGATATAAACCTATTACTAAATTGATTATCTTTTTTTTACTCTTTTTTTCTTTTAGATATTAACATTTAAAGTTTATTAACTATGTGGGCTTTAATCATCATGTTAAAACAGAGATGTTAACTATGAGTGGAAAAGTATTAACATTAGGAGAAATAATGCTAAGGTTATCTCCTCCATATTTTAAAAGATTTACTCAAACGAGATCATTTGATGTAATATTCGGAGGTGGGGAAGCAAATGTTGCGGTTTCTTTAGCAAATTTTGGTATTAATGTTGATTATGTTACGAGGTTACCGAAAAATGATCTTGGAGATGCATGTATTCAATATTTACGACAATTTGGAGTTAATACGGATAAAATCTTAAGGGGGGGCGATAGACTCGGAATCTATTTTCTGGAAATAGGAGCATCTGCTAGATCTAGTAAAGTAATTTATGATCGTGATAACTCTGCTATTGCGACTGCTGATTTAGGTATGTTTGATTGGGATACTATTTTTAAGGATGTAGAATGGTTTCACTGGACGGGTATTACGCCCGCAATTTCTAAAAACTTAGCAGAAATCTGCCTTAGTGCCGTTAAAGAAGCAAAAAAAAGGGGAATTACTATTTCATGTGATTTAAACTATAGAAGCAAATTATGGAAATATGGAAAAAACCCTTTAGATATCATGCCTGAACTAGTAAAATATTGCGATATAGCTATTGGCAATGAGGAGGATGCAGAAAAAGTACTGGGAATTAATGCTCCTGATACAGATGTTACTTCGGGGAAGCTAGATCCAGAAAAATATAAATATGTTATGGGGACTATAACCCAACAATATCCAAATTTGAAATTTGTGGGAATAACCCTTAGAGGGTCAATTTCTGCTAGTCATAATACATGGGCAGGCTTACTATATAATGGAAAAGATATGTTTGTTAGCCCTCATTATGAGATAACTCATATCGTTGATAGAGTTGGCGGTGGAGATTCATTTGTGGCTGGTTTAATCTACGGGCTTCTAAATTTTAAAGATGATTTACAAGAAGTATTGAATTTTGCGGTAGCCGCCTCGTGTTTAAAACATACTATTTTTGGCGATTTTAACTTAGTTACAGTTGATGAGGTAAGAAAAATAATGAAAGGAGATGTTTCTGGTCGTGTATCAAGATAAATTTGAAAAGATGGTAATAACGGCAACAACTGCTAATTCTTGGATATTTCCCGATTTAAAGAATTGGGCAGAGAATACTGAAGACCTCATAGATGATGTAGTTAATTGTTACGAAGCGGGAGCCGCCATTGCCCATGTCCATCTTCCAAGAGGAGAAGAACTAAAAACTGTAAAAAAAATTAGAGAAAAATGTGATATCATAATCCAAGCAGGAATGTCGAGTTATCCTATTGAAGAGAGAAAGTCAGATTTTCAAGCAAAGCCAGATTTACTTTCTGTTATTGCTAATCATCACGCAGAATATTTTTCAGAAGGAAATATCAATGTAATTCACGATCTTGATGAACTTGAACAATATTGTATCACATGTAAAAAATTTAATATTAAAATAGAATGGGAAATTTGGCATACTGGTTCTTATTGGAATTTGAATCATCTAATCAGTAAAGGTGTTTTAGATCCTCCTTATGTTTTGACTCTTTTCTTTAATTGGCCTGGAGGGACATGGTCTCCTCCTACAGCAGACGAATATCTCCATAGAATTAAGTATATGCCTGAGAACAGTGTACACACTATAAGCGTCATGGGGAAGGAACAAACAAAAATCGCAGTGCTAGCGATTCAACATGGAGGAAATGTGCGTGTTGGAACAGAAGATTATCCATTTATCAAAGAAAGTGTTCCAGCAAAAAGTAATGCTGAGATAGTAGCACGAATGGTAAGACTAAGCAAAGAATTAGGACGTGAAACAGCAGATCCTTCTGAAGCAAGAAAGATTTTAGGGATTTAGCACTCTTGTTTGGTTAAATAACTCATGACATTGCAACAAGAAATTCTCAATACTTTTTCAAAAGAAAAGACGCATAAAATCGTCTTTAGTCCAAGGTTATATTACTGGTACTTTGGAAATAAGATTTATTCAAAACAGAAAAAAAATTACTCAAAAGCAATCCCTACTCATTATTATGGTAAAACTCAGTTAGATATCTACAAAGACCTAGGTAGTAGTCCACGATATTCAGAAGAAACATTATATTTACCATTATATTATGAAATAATTGATCCCCTGTCCAATATTAAAGTTCAAAGAGAACCTGGAACAAAGAAAGGAGAAACGATCACCACTCATAAAACTCCCCATGGAAAGCTTAAACAAGTAGAATCGATAGGAAGTGGACTTGGAGGGCATAGAACGGAATATCCGATAAAAACCTTATCTGATATAAAAATATTGCGATATATTTTGACAAATACAATGGTTTCTTTTTCAAGAAAGAATTTTGAGTTAGCAGATAAACAATTCGGAGATACCTGTGTCACTAGTACATACTTATCAAAATCTCCGTATCAAAAATTAGTTACTGAATTTATGGGTTTTACTCGAACTATCTTATTTTTAAAAAGATATCCCTCTCAAATGGAGAATTTCATGATGTTCTTAGAAGATTGGGATGATCAGATGTATAATCAGATAACAAATTCTCCCCTACAAATAGTCAATTTTGGTGAAAATATTGATTCAAATCTAAGTCCTCCGCATTATTTTGAGAAGTACCTAATACCGTACTATGAAAAGCGAGTAAACCAACTTCATCGGGCGGAAAAATATTGTCATATTCACATAGATGGATCGCTTAGAGATCTCCTTCCCTATTTCGAGCAATTACCTTTTGACGGGTTAGAAGCCCTAACACCAAAACCTCAAGGTGATGTAAGTATGGAAGAAATCAAAGATGCAATTGGAAAAAAGATACTATTAGATGGGATTCCTTCCATATTATTTTTACCAGAGTATAGTGAAAATTATCTCATAGAATATACTCAGAATGTTTTAGAATTATTTTCTCCAAATTTGATTTTAGGTGTGTCCGATGAGCTCTCTCCGAATGGAGATATTCGAAAAATAGAAAAAATATCAGAAATTGTCAAGAATTTTAATGTCTAAATCATATTTTGTTATACTAGTTTTATATATACTAACATCAATATTTTAACATCATATTTAAATCAAATTTTAAGTAATAAATAAAAGGAAAGTTGAGAAGAAATGAATGGTTTTTCATACTTATTAGGTGTTTTTTTAGCTATATTGGCGGGAAGTATAAATAATATAGGTTTAGTTTTCCAAAAGAAGGTAGTTAATGAAGTAGCCCCTGAAGCAAAATTCTTTAGAAGTTTAGTGAAAAAACCTCTTTGGATAACTGGGTTATTAATGGAACTGGCAATAGGCTCAATTTTTTTCATGATCGCCCAAATTTATATAGGTCCCGCGATAATACCCGGTTTGATGGCATTCGGATTAATTTTTCTCGCTATTGGATCTGTTAAAATTATAGGTGAGACTTTAAAAAAGGAAGAAATTATAGGAATTATCGTTATGATTTTTGCTATTTCTCTATTAGGTCTCTCTGAATTAAGCATAGATATTGCTGGTATAGACATATTAGCTTTTGATCTTGTAATTAATATGACTATTTTTACGATTGCTTTATTTTTAGGTTCATTCATATGTGAGATTTTACAAAGAAGAATTGAAAAATTGAAAGGAATATTATTAGCGATATCCTCAGGATTCCAATTTTCATTAACAAATTTCTGGATTGCACCGTTAATGGCAGTTATCGCTCACGTTTTTGGAGGAACCGCCAATTTAGGCGAGATATTCTTGTTTATAGCAAGTGCAGTAATATTAATTGCAGCAAGTATTTTAGGGATTATGAAAATCCAACAATCATTCCAAGTAGCTAACGCTAGTCGAATGATTCCTATTCAGCAAGTACCTATACAAATTACACCATTTTTAGCTTATTTTTTTGTTTTTACACTGATGCCTTCTACAATCTTTCCTATCATATATGTGATTATTGGTGTTTCTTTAATCTTATTAAGCTCCTTTTTGTTAGCGAAAAGACAAGCACAATTAGAAACTATAAAGTAAGGTTAGAAAATTGGCAAAAATTTTATTTTTTCAACCACATCCAGACGATTTAGAGCTAAATTGTGGTCATCTCATTCATTACCTTGCAACAAAAAGTAAAAAGAAGCATATTATTAAGATCGCTTCAACTACTAAAGGTGAATATGGACTTCCTGGTGCTCAATATGATAAGTTTAAAGGTGATTTTCTTGCAAAAGTTAGAACTCGAGAATTATATAATGCTCAAAGCATTCACGGAATACCTCCAGAAAATATACACTTTTTTGGTTATGTTGATGGTTTAGTAGAATTTACAAAAGAATTTATAAATAATATTGCTGAATATTTAAATAAAGAGAAACCAGATATAATTTTCGCACCAGAAGCAATCTATACAGCTTATTATCACAAGGATCATGTTAATACAGGTAAAGCAATATATTACTGTATTCATAACAATTTAATCGACTTTGCTCCAACTCTTTATTTTTATTCCAGCTTAAACCCAAATTATTTCTTCGGTTTTAAAAAGGAGGCTTTCTCTCTAATCGATCAACTACTTGCTTGTCATAAAACACAATTTTGGTTAATTAACTATGCTACATGGACATATAAACCAAAAACGAGATTAGCAGGAAGGAAGTTAAGCGGTTGGAAATATGCTGAGAAATACCGAAGAGTGTATTTTAACAAAAATAATGTAAGTAAGAATAAGCCCTCATTGATGGTTAAAATTTTAAGTCATTGGTATTCAAGTATGCCTTTTTTTCAAGCTAAATACCCTCAAGATGTGTTAGAGATGCTTAAAAAACAAGGGAAAATTTAATAATAATTATAGAATTATGAATAATTCTTTCAAAAGATATAAGTTACATACGACATGTGTGTTTAAAAGTATTTAAATAAGATTAACTAAATATCTCATAATTTAAAACATATGTTTAAATAAAAATAAAATAATTAACACAAAATAAGAGGTGAAATTATTGGCTACTGCCGAAGAAGTTAAAGATGCTCTTAATAAATGGGTTAATATGTTAGATGATCCAGAAATTGCAGACGAGTTTGAAGATTTTAACAAAACTATGCAGTTTGTATTTCCAGATATAGATTACAAAACTAAAATGATTTTTGAGAATAAAACAGCGAGATTAGAGGATGGATATAATGAAGCTGCAGAAATGGGTTTGGAAGTTAACTCGGATCTATTTGTAGGTATTGCCACTGGAGAAGTAGATCCGATGGAAGCTTTTATGGATGGAGAACTTAAAACTAAAGGAGATATGGGAGCATTACAGAGATTAGAAGTTTTTATGGATATAGATTAAAAAGTGTAATTTGAGATCAAAATAATCTAAAAATTAAAGAAAATTAATAATTAAAAATTTGATATAATATGGATCCTATTGGTTTTAGTGAAGAAAAGGCGTGCACTGTTTTAGAAAAACATGATATTGATGTGTTAGTTGCATCTACTCCAGTAAATATATTTTATACAACGGGCTTACCGATATTACACGTAGCACCAAATCCAATTTTATATGTGCTATACAATCAATATCCAAGTCTATCTTTATTACGGAGAGATGGAGAGGAAAGCCTTATTACTTGGATCACTTATCGTAGTGTAGATAAATTTTCTTGGGTCACCGATGTAAGTGGAATTGCTTCTCCTAGAGCAGCAATGAAAGAGGTGTCAGATAGAATTGAAAAATGGGGATTGGCAGAAAAAAATATTGGATACGAATCTCTAATGCCTTCTTATCAATCTGAATATTTAAGAAATAAATTTCCAAGAGCGAATTTTGTAAATGGAGACCAAGCATTCTTAGACATGCGGTTAGTTAAATCAGAAGAGGAAGTAAAACGCATACGAAAATCTACAGAAATTTCTGAAAAAGCAATAAAAGCGATGATTGATGCTGCTCATGAAGGAATTAGCGACATAAAGTTATTACAAATTGCTAGAAGGACTGTCGTTGATGAAGGTGCAGAAGGATGGGATCATCTTACAATGAACTTGGGACCTTCTGATCCTGAAGCGCCAGGAGTAGGAAATACTTTAAAATCTGGAGATATTAATAGGTTTGATATTGGAACTATCTGGAAAGGTTATGTATCAGATGTCAGCAGGGAGCTCGTGATAGGTCAAGTACCTGATGGTGCTGAAGAAATTATGGATAGATTGATAAAAGTACAGGAATTTTGTTTGAACAATATTAAACCTGATTTAAATATTAAAGAGTTGTATGATAATGCTAAAAGTTTTCATAAATCTTTATCAAAGCGAGGAAGGAGTTTCATTATAGGTCATAGTATTGGATTAGAATGTGAGGAAATTCATTTATTCAGTCCAATGAAAACCCTAGATATTCCATTTGAAGCGAATATGGTTTTAGATATTGAAATTTGGCAAAATTTTAAAAATCAAGGTTTGATCGGTGTAGAAGATTGCTATAGGATTACTAAATCTGGCTGTGAACGGCTTTCAAGTTTGGATAAAAATATTTTTGTAAAATAAAATTATAGATTGATAGAGGAATTATTTTATGGATTATGTGAAATTTGGTATAATTGGCACTGGTGCTGTGTGGGGCTTCCACAAGCTTGGTTCTAAAAAAAATCCAAAAATTAAGTTTATATCAGCATACGATATCGATGAGAGAAAATTAAACAGAGTTGCTAAGTATTCTAAACTTGAAACTTATTCAACTTTAGACGATTTTCTTAAGAGTGATATAGATGCAGTTCTTATCATGGTACCTCATTATCTTCATAGAGATATAGTTGTTGAGGTAGCAGAATCGGGAAAACATATAATATGTGAAAAACCAATGGCTACTACACTTGAAGAGTGTGATGATATGATAGCAGCAACAAAAAAAGCTGGTGTTAAATTCATGATTGCCGAAAATCACCGTTTTCTTCCTGCTCACCAGTTCATGAAGGATATTATAGACCGCGACTATATTGGAGAGATTTTTCTTGGTCGAACTTATGAAGGAGCGTATGTTAGTCCAGATCAGTTTCTTGATCCTAATTCATGGAATTTTACTTACGATAAGGGAGGTGGTGGGGTTGTTGCTGATCAAGGTGTTCATAAATTTACCTTTTTGAATTGGCTTTTGGGGGACGTTGATTCTGCACAATGCTGGTTAGGAAAGGCTACGAGTTCTCCCCCAAATAAAGGAGAAGACAACGCAATTATTCTACTAAGATATAAGAGTGGAGCAATGATAACGGTCGATCTTACCTCAGTTTCTATTCATCTTCCAACTAATAGGACAGAGTTACATGGAACTAGAGGCACAATTCTTGAAGACCATTCATGGGAAAATCCCATTCGAGTTCTCTCTTCACATCCAGATGCTGAAGTTAAAGGAGAATTTTATAGTCCCTCAATTGAACATGGACCATTTCCACAATATTATAAAATATCCATGGGATATGAAGATGCGTACTTCGCCGAATGTATTTTAGAAGATAAAGAACCGGAATTTACACCAGAACAAGCAAAACAAGGAGTTGCTGTAGTACTTCTTTCCTACCTTTCTGCTAAAAAAGGAAGAATTACAACTATGGATGAATTAATGAAAATATATAAAACTACGGGAACGAAAAGTGTTTTAAAGGATTTAGAAAGCGTGACTCAAAAGAATTACGGAAAAATGCAATGGAAATAGAATTACAACGAATTTTTATTATTTTTTCATAATTTAATCTGAATTTAATTAACTTTAACAATAAAAGGATGGAAAAATTTCGTTATTGGATTTTTTTAATAGTAATTGTATGAATCCCATTTTCTTTAATGATTAGAGATACTGATTGATTTTTTTCATCTTTTTGTACTTCACCCTCAGATACATCTACATTAAAACCATTTGGATAATGAATTGATGGAATATAAAGGAGTGTTGAACCTTTTATAGAAACATCGCCGTCAAATTTAAAATAAAATAACCCTTCCTTCATTTGAAATTCCATTTTAATTGGAATTCCAGCACATCGAACAAAATGCGGGCGACAGAAACCCTTAATTGCTCTTCCGCCACTGTTAATATCCTTTGGATTAATCCTTTGATCGATACTATAAATTGATAAATCTTCTAAATTCCATAAATCTCCCCATTCGTTAGTATTATCCGGTGTATAATTCCATTGTAATGCATGTAATAAATTAGCATCGATTGCGTTATAGTAATTATTTAGCAATTTTATATGTGTATTCCATGCTTCTTCCGGTTCTATTTTTAATTTCTGATAAGCTTCTTTATTATTAAGATCAAATGGCAATCCAAATTCCTCAATTAAGGTCGGAATACCACTAAAAAAAGAATTAGAGTATGCTTTAATTTTTTCTAATTGCGAAATGAACATTTGTCGTACGTTTTCTTTGCCGATGACGGGATTTCCTGTAATCAAATTATAATTAGCTTTAATCATTGCCTTTTTAGTACCAGTTGTAGCAACATCGTACCACTGGGCAGCATGTACACTATTAGGGGGAATTTCTAATTCAAATCTCTCTCCTTTCAACACACTCTCCATTGGTCCTGTAAGGAACATAATAGCGTCTGGATATTTATCTCGGATGGCTTCAGTATAACCTTTAAGGAAATGAGTAAAATAATTTCGGTAAAAATCAACTTTTTCTTCATTTTTATAAACAAAATATTCATTATTTTCAATTTTTGGATTTCCAAACTCATCTAATCCCCAAACACCTTCTTTTTTCCAGATATCTTCAAACCCTTCTAACCAACATGAAATTTTTCCTTGATTTAACTCATCTTTTCGAGTTTCTCTTATACCAAACCTTTTCATTTCTTGATATCCAATTGTCCTAGTATACCCTGCCCCAGTAAGCATTGCATCGATAGGAGTAAAAGTATGCCCTAGTACATCAGATTGTCCATCCCATTCACTTCCGTCAACATATTTACCTATCCATCCTTGGGGGGGTTCATTCAATATATTAAATCCTAATACAAATGAATTGTCTTTTACTCTCAATGCTAGTTGCTTCATAGAATCAAAGAAGTGCTTCTGTAAATAATCTTGAGCGTTTTTTCCATCAATATTACATGAAGGTGCAAAATCATTTCCTGCAAAGAATAATGTCCACATCGTTCCATTAGCTAATCTATAGGTATTCCCCACCCAATGCATTGGAAGATATTTAGTAAGGTCATTAGGGTCAAATCTACATTGCATTACAGCAGTTGCTTCAGAGGGTTCAAATTTTTTATAATCTAAACCTACTTTTTCAAATGTCCATCCAGGTGCCCCATCTCCGCCACTCATTCGACTCCAAACATCTTGATGGGGATCTATAAATATGTAAAACCCTTTTTCACCAGCAATCTTTAGAATTTCTTCAAAATAACCTAAAAATTCTTTATCGTATTTTTTTGGTCCACTATGTTCTATAGCCTCCCAGGTTACCAAAAATCTAAGACAATTAAAACCCCAATGTCTTAATCGTGAAAAATGCTCATCTGCTTCTTTTAGAGGGAATGGTCGACCAACAAAAGAAACATCTCTATGATCATAAAAATCTGTTTTAATATGTGTTGCTCCATTAGGAGTTACGGGAACTTTTGAGCTTCCCCCTAAATTCACACCCCTCAGTAGCACTGTTCGGCCTTTATCGTCAACAAACTGCCCATTTTTAATTCTTAATGTCATTTAAATCAAATTAGCATTATGAGTTCTTATCAATAAATTACTCTCTTTTCATTAAAGTTTTATGAAATAAAAATCAAATTTTAATTAATTTTAAAAATATTAATCTCTACTTATTCAAAATTTAAAGTTATAATCCTAAAAAGATGAAATTAAAAGGGAAAATTGCCGTTATTACGGGAGCTGGAGCTGGTATTGGTGAGGCAACTGCTCTCCTTTTTGCGAAGGAGGGGGCAAAAGTGTGTTGTAATTCATTATCCACGTCCGCTAAGCATATTGTAGAAGAAATTAAATTGTCTGGAGGAGATGCAATTTTTATTCAAGCAGATGTATCAGTAGAAGAGGAAGCAAGACTAATAATTGAAAAAACTATTAAAATTTATGGTGATATAGATATTTTATTCAATAATGCTGGTATAGTTCTTCCTGGAAGTGTTGATACTATTTCAACTGATGATTGGGACAGAACAATGGCGGTAAACGTACGAGGAATATATCTCGTCTCAAAATATGCTATTCCTCATCTAAAAAAATCGAAAGGGACAATAATAAATAATTCTTCTTCAGTAGCATTTAAGGGAGTTGCTAATAGAGCAGCATATACTGCCTCTAAAGGAGCTGTGTTGTCATTAACTCGCGCTATGGCAGCTGACTATCTTGAAGACAACATACGTGTTAATGCCATCTGTCCTGGAACAACAGATACACCTTCTCTAGCAAAAAGGTTATCCAAATATGAAAATCCTGAAGAAGCTAGAAACCAATTTATAGCTAGACAAAAAATGAAAAGACTTGGTACACCTGAGGAAATTGCAGAAGGAGTACTATTTCTTGCTTTAAATGAATTTTCAACGGGTATCAGTCTATCTATTGACGGTGGAATGACAATGTGATTGCACATGTTAAAAAAATTAAAAATTAAAAAAAGTTTTATCTGGTAGTCCAACCACCATCTAATCTCAAATCTGCTCCAGTCATGTAACTTGATTCATCAGTAGCTAAAAATAGAATTCCATTTGCGATTTCTCCTGAAGTTGCCCAACGACCCATAACACCCTCTTCTTCAAACTCCTTTTTTACTTCATCATAGGATAAACCTCTATCTTTAGCTTGTTTTGCTACATCACTCTGAAGCATAGGTGTATCTGTAGCTCCTGGGCTTACACTATTCACTCGGACATTAAATGGCGCTAAATCTAAAGCTAGTGCTCTAGTGTAGCCTAATACTGCTGCTTTGGTTGAACAATAGTTCGCATGCGCAGCTTGACCTATATGAGCTGCTACTGATGCTAATGTAATAATTGAACCAGATTTTTGCTTTTTAAAATAGGGTACCGCGTATTTACAAGTGTAATGAGTACCTTTGATATTAACATCGATAAGTAAATCATAATCTGCATCTGGAAAAGTCTCAACATCGCCTACTCTAACAACTCCGGCATTTACAATTAAGACATCAATTCTTCCATATTTTTCAATAGTCATTTCAATCATCGCTTTTACTTCATCTTGATTTCTTACATCAACAACGGTTATCCTTGTTCTTTCTTTTGCATCGTCGTTTATAAGATTATAGGTTTCATTTAGATTCTCTTCATCATTATCCGAAATAATCTGGATTGCACCCTCTTTGGCAAATAATATTGCTGTAGCTCTGCCAATTCCTGATGCTGCTCCCGTCAATACAACAATTTTATCTTTTAATCGCATTTATTAATCACTTTATTTAATTACAATTTCCTTATCAAGTTTGAAAAGTCTTTCTGTACCAGATTCCGTCACTCGATAACAATCTTCAACGCCAACTAAACCTTGGCCTCTTACATTTAACAATACTTCAAGATCTAAAATCCATCTTGAATAATTAATCTTATCTTAATTTTACTAAACTTAAAGAGGCTTTTTTTTTAAATAGCTATTTTGGTTTATCTTCTTTAATTTAAAAATTCTCCGAGATGAATGTTCATTTCAAAAGGCTTTATTAATAATTCAGAAGTAGATAAAAATTCTGAGAGAGAGCTTATTGGAACTACTTCTTTAATCAATATTGGAGAATTTCAAAAAGGAAACTCAACAATTAATCCCCTATTAAACGATGATTTATTAATTCAGAAATGTGACGCTGCAAAAAATGAATATTTGGTTATGATTCACGATGTTCATTCGCTTTTAGAAAATTATAATGATTTAACCAACACCCAAAGATTGGAGTATTGTAATAGTGAAAGGCATTTTATGAAGCAATATCTAAAACATGCTCTGATTAAGGTAAATAAATGTTTTCCAGACTAGTTTAAATTATAAAAATTAAGGTTATTAAACTACATACCTTAGTGAAAACAATAGTAATTAATTTAAGATAGAAGATAATGCAATTTTCAAAATCAGTTATTGAAGTGATAAAAGAACGCACTTCTTGGAGAACCTTTCTAAATAAAGCAATGGGTAACAACCTAAGAAATGATTTAGAGCAGATTTTAGAACTAAATGACATTGACAGTCCTTTTAAAAGTCAAGGCGGAAATCCTCGATTCCAATTAATAAGCATTCCAGATTTTAATCCTGAAGAAAATATTAAAATTGGCACATATGGATTTATTAAAGGTGCCCAAGAATTCATCGCTGGAGCTATTGACATAGCGGAATACAATCTCGAAAATTATGGTTATATTTTTGAAGCTATAATATTGGCAGATACTGACTTGAATTTGGGAACATGTTGGTTAGGGGGAACATTTAACCGGTCTCAATTTTTAGAATTTATCCAGCTAAAAAGTGACGAAAGAATTCCCGCTGTAAGCCCTGTAGGATATCCCACTACTAGAAGATTGAAAGAAAAATTTATTCGTTCGATAGCTAAAGCTAAAGTAAGAAAACCTTGGGAGCTGGTATTTTTTAACGGTGATTTTAATTCTCAGATTGAACAAGATGAAATTGGTAAATATAAAACAATACTCGAAATGGTTAGAATTGGTCCATCAGCGGGAAATAAACAGCCTTGGAGAATATTAAAAGAAAAGGAACAGAACAATTTTCATTTCTTTGTAAAATTCTCAGATGATAAAAAATTATCCTCTTATAACCAATTTGTTCGCTTGGACATTGGGATTGCAGTTTGTCATTTTGATTTAACTGCTAAAGAACTCGGAATAAAAGGAAAATGGGAGTTTATAGATCCAAAAATTGAACATCCTAAGGGATTTAAATACATTACATCCTGGATTGGTCAATAATACTTCTTTTTGAATTTACTACATGTTTGTCAATCTCCCAAAACTTCTCTTATTTTAATAATATTAATTGTTTTAAAAGTTTTAAAAACAAGATTTAATGATTCTCTTTTATTTGAGACTGAATATACACTTACTTATTTTTATAATGGTGAATATACTCGTAACTGGCGGTACTGGATTTATTGGAATACCATTGGTTAAAAGATTACACGAATTAGGGCATAAATTAAAATTGCTGGTAAGAGAGAGTAGTAATACTACACCCTTTAAAGAACTTAAAGATATTGAATATTTTATTGGCGATGTTCAAGATATTAGCAGTTTGGAAAAAGCCGTGAATAATGTAGGTGCTATATACCATCTTGCAGGTTACGTAACTATTTGGGCAAAAAATAAATCCTCATACTATGATACCAATGTTTTAGGTGCTGAAAATATAGCAAAAGTAGCGTTAGAACACAATATTCCTCTTTACTATATGAGTTCATTTGGAGCATTAGGACCAAATCCAGTTGATACATTAAATCCTACTGATGAAAATTTTCAGCATGTTGATTTCTTTATAAATGAATATGAAGAAACTAAATACCTTGGAAGGGAGAAAATAAAAGAATTTAATGAACAAGGGCTTAAATCAGTGATATTCTACCCTGGTTTTGTATTTGGTCCTGGAGATTTTAATCTTTATGGAGAAATGATGTTTGATCTAGTAGCAGGACAGTTTTTAGGACTTCCTGGTAAAGGTAATTCTCTTTTTTGCATGACCTTTTTAGACGATGTGATTAACGGTATGGTGTGTGTTATTGATAGAGAAGATCTCTATGGTCAAGGATTCGTTTTAGGAGGTGAAAACATCAAGATTGGAGACTACCTTGCTTTAATAACTGAAATCGCAGGAACAAAAAAACCAAGGCATTTTCCAAGATGGATAGGATTGTTTTATGCTAGAGCATGCAAATTTAAAACAAAATTTTCGAAAAATAGAATACCTTATATTACTCCTGATATGATAATTGGAATGGATTACAATTGGGCATTCTCCTCAAAATCAGCTAGAAAAAAGTTGAACTACAAAATAACACCCATTAGGGAAGGGTTAACATCTACTATAAGATGGTATAAAGATTTTATAGATGCTAACGGTAAAAAGAAAAAGAAGATTGGAATTAGGGTGATTAAATGAAATCTTATATAAATCAAAAAACAAGTGATAATGAATACAACTCTGAAATAGCTATAAAATATACAAAATTTCTATCACAATATCCTGAGATATTTTCTGATTTGAATGATGGTTCAAACTTTGATTTTGCTATATATGATTCAGTTGAATCATATGATAAGAGAGCTCCTATAGATGTGTTTAATGTTTTCCGAAATGGTGAAGGAATTGAAATAAAACCAGGCAAAGCAGAAAATGCTGATTTGGAACTAGCTCTCTCAGTACAAGCGATTGAGAAGTTGCTAAAAACAAAAAATAATGTTGAATATGCACAACTTCTTGGTTCATTTTACAATGAACCCAATGAAGAAAATGGGTGGATAGATTTTACGCTGTTTAAAAGGACTCAGAAAATAATTGAAATGGGTTATGGAAAATTTGCCCAAACTGCAGGAATCCTGGAAGATGATGGTAGTATAATTAACCTTTAAAATTATTCTTATTAATTAGAAAATTTAAAAATGAACTTAAATTAGAATTATGTCAAAATCTCAAGAATTAGAAATTAAAGATAAATTTACAGGGGAAGTTATAAGAACTGTAACTGCCGATACAATAGAAACCGTTAACGAAAAAATTAAAAAAGTTCATAGAAATCAGGATTTATTAAAGGAAATGGATTTTTTTGAACGGGCTCAACTTCTCTCAAAATTTGCTAGTAAATTGCGATTTAATAAAAATAAATTGAAGGATTTGATTGTAGCTGAAGGAGGATTACCAATCAAGTATTCTGAATGGGAATTAAATGTAGTAACTAATGGTTTCAAATTTTGTGATTGGTATTATCAATTTTTAGAAGAGAAAGCTCTAACTAGCATAGAAGGAGAACAACTCGTCAGAATAAGACAAATTCCACACGGTTTGGCAGCATGTCTCTCTCCTCGCAATACTCCTATAAGTCTTCCACTTTATCAATTAGGTGCAAATTACTTAGTTGGAAATCCTGCTATAGTAAAACCATCTACCGCATGCCCTTTAACGATGCTAGAAGCTTATTCTATGATGGAAGAAATGGACTTTCTTGCTCTTGAAGCCTTAGATTTGGTCATAGCTCCTGGGGAATGGGCAGTAGATGAATTTATCAAATCTCCATTAGTAAAAACAATAATGACGATTACATCATCTCACACAGCAAAAGATATTTTAGTACGATACGGTAAATTCTTAAAAAAAACCGTCGATAAATCTATGGGTGTCTCAATGTATACTCAACCATTTAAGAACTTCTTTTTTGAGTGTGCTGGAAACGACGCAGGTTTAGTTATGAATGATGTTAATATAAAACAAGTAGCAAAATGGAATGCAATGGCTAGTTATACTAATTCCGGTCAACAGTGTTTCTCAATGAAGCGAATAATAGTCCACCAAGATATATATGATGAATATATCGAATGTTTAATAACAGAAATTGAGAAATTAAAATACGGGGATCCTACCGATCCAGATGTAGATATTGGTCCTTTGGGAAGTAGAAAAATTCTGATGATGATGGAAGTAATGGTCGAAGATGCGAAGAGTTATAACGCCCACATATATACTGGCGGTGATAAAATTGATACGGGAGAAGATTATGGCCTATTTTATACTCCAACTCTGGTAGAAATTAAACCTGAATTGTGCGAAGATTTATCTAAGGCTCCATTTTTGTGGAGAGAAGAAGCTTTTGGACCTGTTCGTTCTATTACTAAAGCTAAAGATATGAAAGATGCAATTAGATTAGCAAATGCGAGTAATTATGGTATGAGGGCAGTGGTTTACTCTTCTAATTTGGATAAAATTGAGGTTTTCAAAAACCAATTAGAAGCAGCAAACATTTATATTAACGCTAGGCCAATGCTTGTTGACATTACCGTTTCCTTAGGAGGAATTAAAGATTCTGCTTATCCCGCAGGTTGCAAATATTACCCCCAAGAATTAGTTTATGGAAAGTATATTTATGATGGCACTCCGTTGAATTTAGATAAGATAAAATAACTTTTGCCTATGATAGAAACTGAAGAGTTATACACAAAATTAGAAGGGTTTTTTCCTAAAAATTTAGATTTAATGAGACATTTGCATAAAAATGCTTGCTGGGAGTATGTTATCACTGAGCATTCCACTGATGACACCCATCTCAAATTAAACTTCTACTTATTTAAAAAGAATGAAATTTCACTAGAGATGACAAAAAATAAACCTGAAATTAAACCAGATTTAATACTTTATTTTACAGAAAAAGCCATTTTAAGCATGATTGAAGGGGTTTCAACTGCTAAAGAATATTACGAGCGGTATCGTAATGTAATGGAACATCCTCGACCTGGAATTGAAGTGGATAGTAAAGTGAATAAACCAAGACTAAAACTTTGGCAAATTGGGTATAAACAATGGCAAAAAGATTTTAAATTTTAATTTTCTATAATAAAACCTTAAAATTAGTATGTTGGCGATTATACACTCTTAATTCTGAGTTTATTCTTTCTTATAGAAATACCTATTATAGCAACAATCGCCAATATTGTAAAACCGATAAAATACAAACCAAAGGGTATAAATCGAAAAGTCCCTTCTAACCTTATTATAATTTGGTCGAATTCGTCGTATACAGTCTCAGTTATCAGAATCCCTCTAGAATCATATTCCTTTTCCCATAGGTAATCCAACCCTGTGCTGCTTTTTCCCTGTTTATATATCGAAAGTCCAAGTCTATAGTAGTCAGTAGGTAAATGTGATATCGCTTCATCCAAATATTGTTCAACGGGATAAAGGCTAAATAGATAGTCATCGTATTGACTCGGATCTTTTCCCATAAATAGAGTCACTGTTCTTCCACTCAAACTCCAATCGGTTTTATAATCCCAAAATT
>JAHQWP010000161.1 GCA_029856235.1 Promethearchaeia archaeon | reverse complement strand
GTTCTCCCTCGCTTATATTGAAATGATAAGGAAAAGCATATTTTTATATATATATACTTTTTTAATAATAATAACAATTTTATATCTAAAAATCTAATATAATACTATAGGTTATTTTAAGAAGAGTGGTGTAAGAATTGTCGATTGATACAAAAAGTTTTGATAATATTCTTTCTAAGATAATAAAATCCGAAAGCGGAATCAAAAAAGTTATTTTAGTTGATCGAACGGGATTAACTATAGCTAGTGTTTCTAAGTTTTCCTACTTCCCCGCCGATGTTGATGGTATTGGCGCAATTGCATCAGCGGTATTTTGTGCAAGTGAGGAACAAGGAAAAAATCTCGAATTAGGGGATTTGGAAATTGTTACAAGCGAATTTACAGGGGGAAAGATTTTTGCGTCAAGTTGTGGTCCAAAAGGTGTACTCACCCTCATCTCTGATCCAGATATTAATATTGGGTTAATTAGATTAATATTAAAACGTTCAGGAGACGAATTGAAAGAGATTCTTGACGAATTCTTATCAGATATACCTGAAACATTAGATTCTGGGCTTGATTTAAGCGATTTAGATGAATTAACTCCAGATTAAGCATTACTTCATCTATTTTTATAAAATTCTTCTTATTTTCTTTTAGGATAAATTCGATTCAGAATTTCTAGTTTTCAATAATTAGGTTTTTTACTATAATTATCTATTGTACCTTTGAAGATTCATGTTTAATTATAATAATGATACAAAACAAGATATTAGCGTAGCAGCCTATTTTCTGGCAGAAAAAGAAATAACTTTTGATAATCTATGCTGGATGCTAGCGGAAAGACAGCTTTATCTACAAAATAACTTCCAAAAGGTAGATCAGAACTCTATTAAGCAGCGAGCAGCAAAAATATATCAAACTTCACCTCCTTATGATGTTATATGCTGGTTGATATCAGAAATAGACTTTCTTCTTAAGACGGATGTTTTCAAAAGTAATCAAAAGCCACATTTCATTATTGATTAATTTTGATATTAAATAAAAGAAGAAACATATCGGAAGTTCAGAAGATGCGTCCAGAAATAGAAAAAAGACTACACAGAGTAATGATAGGTGCTTCCTCAACCCATGATATTAGATGTACTTATGTTTCTAAGTGTGAAAAAGCTCAAAATTGTGAGAGATGCAACAATTTTTTTCTAAAATGCAGTCTCTATGCAGATTTTGATTCCGATTCCACTTAATTTAAATTTTTATAGGTAGAAATCATATATATTAATATGGCTGAAACAAAGAAGATAATATTCGTTGGACCACCTAATACAGGGAAAACTACTATAAAATCAGTATTCTTTGAAATGGCGAATCCCCTTAAACTTTTAAAAAATTCATTGGATCCAACCAGAGGTGCAAATTCAAGTATATATTCTCTTTTTGACCTAGAATTAGGAATTTTTGATTTAGCAGGTCAAGAAAACGAAAATTGGTTTAAAAAAGAGAGAGATGTTTTTAATCATACAAATTTAATTATTTGTGTCTTAGATATTAATAGATACCTAAAAGAAAATTTTGCTTTTATTGACGATTTATTAGAAATATATAAGGCATTGATGTTAAGCACATGCTCTCTGGTTATACTTTTACACAAAATCGATTTAATGGAACCATTGTATGTACAACATAAGTATAAGGCTTATGATGAATATATCGAAAATGATAAGAAATGTGCATCCAAAGTACAGATTTATCCAACATCTATTACGAAGAAATATTTTCTAGAAACTTATGATATCATAACCAAAATCTTTTCTAATTCAATTAAAAATGTATCAGGGGCAAAAAGCGATTCCCTTTTTCTAGATTTTAGGACAGATATTAATATTATTTTACAATACGATGATTTAAAAAAACATAGCATCAAGGATTTATTCTATGATTTTGACATATCGATTAAAGACGCTACTCCTCGTTTAAGAAGGTTAGAAAAGCTTGGTTTTTTAAAATTTATCGAAAATATGCAAAATTTTCAGTTGACCGAAAGGGCTATTTTCTTTAAGACAGGCTTAGAAGTTGAAAACAAGGATGATAAAGAGAATAAAATTAATAAAATACTTGAATCACTTTACCTTTTTTCTAATTTAAACCAAAATTAAAGAATCTCCTCTTATTAACAAAGAGATTATGAAATAATAGTAGAGATTGTATAAAGATGGGTGAATTAAAACATGGATTTAGGCTTAAATAATAAAGTAGCTTTAGTACTAGCATCCAGTAAAGGATTGGGATTAGCGTGTGCTAAAGTCTTTTATAATGAAGGAGCAAATGTGATAATTTGTAGTCGTTCTAAGAAAAATCTTGAGACTGCTAGACAAGAGATCACTAATAACTCCAACACCAATCTCAATAATGAAATTCTAGCCTTAAAAGTTGATTTAAATGATGAAGAACAAATTACATCATTAATCAAAGAAACAGTTAAGAAATTTGGAAGAATCGATATTTTAGTTCATAATGCTGGGGGACCTCCATCAGCCCCAATCAGTAAAATAAGTCAAAACGATTGGCAAAATTCAATTAATCTAAACTTGCTTTCTTTCGTTAGAATTTCTGAATTAATTCTACCTATTATGCAACAACAAAAATCTGGCAAGATAATAGCAATTACCTCAGTTTCTGTGAAACAACCGCTGAATAATTTGGTTTTATCAAATACAACTAGACTTGGTGTTGTAGGTTATGCAAAAACGCTAGCTAATGAATATGCAAAAGATAACATCTTAGTTAATGTTGTCTGTCCAGGACCTACACTAACCAATCGGATGAGAGAATTAATTAAAACACAAATGAATGAGACAGGTAAGTCAGAGCAAGAAGTTATGAATTTTTGGCTCAATGATATCCCATTAGGACGGTTTGGGCAACCTGAAGATTTAGCAAATCTTGTAGTCTTTTTAGCTTCCGAGAGAGCTAGTTATATAACTGGAACAGTAATTCAAGTTGATGGTGGATTTGTAAAAAGTTCCCTTTAAAATATTAAAAATAGAAAAATATCACTTCGGTAACACCAGCAATTTAAATATTAATTCTATTTTATTTTATGAAATGAAGATTTAAAATAGGGAAGTGTTACTACTATTTTATATTTATCAGATAACGCAGGTAACTTAAGAATAGAGCGGTTAGAAATTATAACAAGTGTAGTTTCAATAAATAGAATATTATTAAATTAATCATTTTTAAGATAACAAATTAGAAATTAATCATTTTAACAAATTTGTATAGGAATTAATAGTAAAAAATGTATAGATGAGTGAGTGAGTTTGACAGAAAGAAAACGACAATTTAAGACAATAGGATTTTTAATTTTGCTTACTGTTTCTTTAATTTTCCCTTTTATTCAAAATAATCTTGATGTATCTTACCAAGAAAATAAAGATACTGATTTCCTCAAGACTTCCGCTCAAAGATCGGTAACGAAACAATGGATTAAAAACTCTAATTTTTCTGATACTCCAATCGAACCAACATGGTATTGGGAAAACGGAACTGAAGGTGACAATTCAGATATGGACGCTACAACAAGTACGGGCCAAGTTAATTACGAAGTTTTAGGAGAAACAAGAACATTTACTGTCGTATCTGGCATAATAAATTCACCTACATCACCCAACTGGATGCAATTTCAAAATGGTGACTTTCAATATCCTGATTTCGCTCAAATTCAATCGTACGGGGCTTGGGTCAGCCACGAATGGGCTGACGATACCAATCAAGCTCCGAGTGTCCATTGGAAAACGAACATTAGTGTGCCAATTGATATGTCTGATTATGTTATTACTTCTGCATCATTAGAAGTAATTGTAAATGCCTCTGTGAGTTCAAATGTTGATACGCCTAACGATGATGGTAGTTGGGATAATTTTGCGATTGGAGATTCTGTAACTTTTTATTCTCAAATATCAGATTTAGATTACAATCCACCGTTATATACTGTAGCTTCGAATAAAACTAAATATTTAGGTCAACAAAACAGTACTCAACCTACGATTCTTACCATAGACGACAGTCCATTAGAACCTGTAGGTGAAATTGATCTGATAACTGCTTTAAACTCTGCTTTTGATAAAGATCCATCTCACTCTAATTTTACCTTAACATTAGGAATAGATATATATAGTGAGGATAATCTTCCAGGTACCGATACTGATACATTTGATGATTTAATTATTAAAACTTGTAATTTGACGTTCACAGTTAAGAAGAAAATAGATCAATCTACTACTGTTTCTTGGAATCAAGTAGGAAATACCCTTGATAGTTCAAGTGTCCAAGTTACAGATGCAAAATTCTTCTTCGAATATAAGGTAAATAATACATGGCCCGCTTCAGCACCTCTTTCAGAGATTGTATTTTATATAAACGATAAATCATACGATGAAGGGATTATCAAATTAAGTTCAGCGACTGATTCGTTCCAAGAGGCAAAAGCGGGAGGATTTGATGTAACAAGTTTGATTTCTACAGATGTGAATATCACGGTCTCTATAGAAGTATTTCTCAAGGATACTTTTGAGTTAGGTCAAGGATATTCAATTTCGATTGATAATGTTTATCTTAACATCTCTTATATCGAGACATTTCCAGATTATGGTACAGATTTAGAATTATTCTTGGATGGAGAAGATAAAACACTTGATCCGGTAATTCAAATTCCAATTGAGGACATGCTAAATGTAACAGTTACCTACAAAGATAATGTAAGTGCAAATCACATCGTCGCTGATAGAGCTACATTAGAAGGAAAAGTTTCTGGTGATTTAACTGAAAACTCTACCTTAGAACAGTATTCTTTCACTGTAAACTCAACAGACTTAGGACTAGGAATTAGTGTGTTAACCGTCACTCTTCAAAAAGTAAATTACGAAACTGAATCTATTCAAATTTTTGTCGAAGTTATCGAGAGAGAGACTGAACTTCAACTTTTGGTTGATGACACACCAAGAAGTAATAAGGAAACAATAAATGTGAAATTTAACGAATTTTTGAATATTACAGTTTTTTATGAAGACAATTTAACTAGTACATACATTTCTGGTGCATCTGTTAGTTTATTAGGATATGGATCTTTAACTGAAACACTATCTCAATATAATTTTACTTTAAATACTAATAATTTGAGTCAGGGTGTTAATGTATTAACTGTCTTTGCTCAAAAAAATAATTATCAATCTCAAACCATTCAAATTTATGTCAATGTGGTAGAAAGAGCCACTCAACTAATGCTTTATATAGATAGTGTTCAAAAATTTGATAGTGATACGATTTTATCCCAATACGATGAGTTTCTTAATATAACAATCAATTATTTGGATGATAATACATCATTACATGTAAGTGGAGCTTCAGTCGATTTGTTAGGATTCGGAAGCATGGATGAGAGTCTAAATCAATATAACTTTACATTAAACACTAACGATTTAGTTCAGGGTGTAAATGTTTTAACCATTTTGGCTCAAAAAGATAATTACCAATACCAGACTATACAACTTCTTGTAAATGTTCAAGTTAGAACTACTTATTTAAAAGTATTTGTAGAAAGTGTCGAAAGAAATAATAGTGACACAATTAATACTCAATTTGGCGAGCAATTAAATATAACAATTTTTTATCGAGATAATGTAACTAACGCGCATCTAGCTGGAGCTATTGTTAATATAGTTGGTATAGGAGGTTTTAGCGAAATAGGAACACAATTTAATTATACAATTAATACTGATAATTTCGAAAATGGATTAAACATTTTAACGATATTTACTCAATTAAATGGATTTCAAGATCAAACATTTCAGATAATTTTAGATATATACGATCGCGAAACAGAATTATTATTATTTATTAATAGTATTCAGAGATACGACTCAGAAACTATTAATTCTCAGTATTATGAATCGCTCAACATTACAATTCTTTATAGAGACAATATTACTAAGCAACATATATATAGTTCTACAGTCAGTTTATTAGGATTGGGAGCGTTAGATGAGTTGCTCAATCAATATAATTATACTTTAATTACCAACGATTTAAATCAAGGAATAAATGTTTTGACGATTTTGTGTACCAAGGATAATTATCAATCTCAGACAATTCAATTTGTCATTAATATTCAAGAGAGAGTTACGTATATAAGATTATTTATTGAAGGATTAGAAATTTTTGATAGTGATACATACCTTTCCCAATTTGATGAATCGTTGAATATCACTATTTTATACCGGGACAGTACAACAGATGCTCATCTTACTGGAGCGAATGTTGATTTGCTTGGTGTTGGAAACTTTTTTGAAAGTGGAACTCAATTTAACTTTAGCCTTAATACCAACAATTTAGCTGAAGGGATTAATGCATTAACTATTATATCAATTAAAGATAACTATCAGTCGAGAACAGTTCAATTTTTCATTGATGTCCAAGAAAGAGCCACTTACTTGCGATTATTCGTTGAAGAAGACGAGAATTTCGATCTTGATACTATTGATACTCAATTTGATGAATCATTGAATATTACTATTTTATATCGTGATAGTATTAGAGATACCCATCTTACTGGTGCTAAAGTTGATTTACTTGGTATTGGAAATTTTACGGAATTCGGTTCTCAATTTAACTATACAATAAATACCAATATTCTAGTCAGTGGTGTCAACATTTTAACCGTTTTTGCTCAATTTGAAGGGTACAAACCTAAGAGAATTCAATTTTTCATAAATGTCGAGGAAAGAAATACAAGATTATCCCTTTATGTAAACAGCCTTCCAAAAAGTCAAGGTGAATCTATCAAGTTTGAGGCAAACGAACTGATTAACATTACAGTTTATTATATAGATGATCTTACAAATAATTCCCTCAATTTGGCTAATATCGAATTATTAGGATTTGGGATATTAAATCAAACAGGCATGTATTATAATATCACGATAAACTCTAATGACTTAGAGAAAGGTGTTAATGTATTAACATTATTTGCTCAATTACCAAATTATCAAGCAATGTCAGTACAGTTCATTATTGATGTGATTGATAGGGCAACTCAACTTCAATTATTATTGAATGGGGATGATGTAACTTCAGATCCCGTTTTCGAAATAACAATAGGAAATTTACTGAATGTAACAGTAAAATATTTAGACAATCAAACTGGAATAGGAATTCCAAGTGCTCTATTACAATTTATAGGGGAGGATTTAGATCAAAACTTAACAGAAAGTTTACTTCTTAATCAATATTCTATAATAATTAATAGTTCAATTCTATTAATTGGGGTAAAATTATTTACTATCGTCGCATCAGCGCCAAATTATCAAATTAATACGATTGATTTAAGAATCAAAGTAAATAGAGTGAGTACATCAATAAATACTGTATCTGGTCTTATTTTTGTTGATATAAATCCTAATGAAAATTTCCTTATTCAAATTGTTCTTAACAATACTGATTTCGGAGGGACGATCAAGAATGCAACGGTCACTTATAGGTGGGGAAATGGACAAGGAATTTTAAGTGATTCGAACAACGATGGAATATATGAAGCTACATTAAATAATGTACCCGCAGGATCATATCTTATAAGTATTAATGCGTATGCAGGGGAAAATTACGATTTTCGTGATGATTTCGAGATAGTTTTGAATGTAATTGCACCACCCGGTCCCGATATTACCATAATAATAATATCTTTGGCAGCTGGCGTGGTAGGAGTAACCGTAGCTTTCGTTCTATATCAAAAACGTTTTAAATATCCAGCAGAAGTAAGGATGATGCGAAAAATAAGAAAAAAAATTGGCAAAGGGAAGAAGTTGAAACCATTGACAGTTGACACTCGTAATAATATCATAACAAGTGAAATAGAGCGTAGTAAAGAAATATTGAGAATACAAAAAGAGATTGAAGATAAAATAAATAAATCAACAGGAGGAGATTCTCTAGAATGATACTAAAGGGTGATAAAATGAATAGAAATAAAAGAGCAGGAGCTTTCTGTTTAATTTTTGTTATCGCAATTTCATTCTTTCTAATACCTTTAAGTCCTAACTTTTTAAATTATGATTATGAACAACCAACCAATCAATCAGAATTTATTCATAGTTCTGGTGAGACGATATATAATCAGGAATGGCTTGATAATAATGGATTTTCTACTCAAGATGAATGGTTTTATAACAAGGGGGCTCAAGGAGATAACTCCACAACAGATGCTAACATTAGCGGTGGTAGTGCTAATTATATCGTTGTTGGAGAAGATTCAAGCTTCTCATTAACGGCTGGTGAGGTAAATTCATCAATTTGGTATGGATGGGATAACTATACTAATGGTGATTTTCTTTTACCTGATGTTGCTGAAATTAATTCTACGGGATGTTATGTATATCACTACTTAGATGAGAATGAAGACGGAGGAGCTGGTCAAGTACACAACTTTCCCAGTGTACACTTCCGAAAAAATGTATCATTACCTGATGATATGTCTGATTATGAGATTACTTCTGCTTCTCTTGATGTAATTTATAATGCATCAGTTGATTATACCGTTGATACTCCACTAGATGTCCATAATCCAGCAGAAATCACCCAACCCTATCCTGGATTTGGAATTGGTGATTCTGCAACATTTTATGTTGAAATCTCAGATCTAGCGCGAACTTACTCTTTCCGAGTTGCAGAAAACAAAACTAAGTATTTAGGACAGTGGAATTCGTCAGCAGCTTACCCTTCAATATTAAATATTACTGATAGACTTCTAGAAACTGTTAGTGAAGAAGATTTAATTACCGCATTGAATTTAGCACTAGAAAAAGATGCAGACCATTCAGATTTTACTATAACAATAGGTATTGATATTTATTGTGAAGATAATTCGAATGTTGGAGATAAAGATAAATGGGATGCACTCATAATTAAATCGTGCAATTTAACAATTGCATACCAAAGAAAGGTTGATAAATTTTCTTCAGTATCTTGGAATCAGATAGGAAATAGGATTTCTGGAAGTAATATTCATGTTTCAGCTGCTAATCTGAAATTTAATTATACCATAGATCAAAGTTGGCCTACATCTTTATCTCCTTTCTCAGAAATTAGAATTATAATCAACAATAACCAGCATCCAGAAACAGTTCGATTGAGTTCTGCTACTACCTCATGGCAAGAGGCAAAAGTAGGAGGATTTGATGTAACCAATTTGATCTTAAAGGATATAAATATTTCTGTCTGCTTGCAGATATTTATTGCAAATACTTTCAGTTTGAGTAACAACATCAGCATCTCTATAGACGATGTCTACCTAAATATTACTTATGTAGAATCATTTGCAGATTACGGAACTGAGTCTCAACTGTTTTTAGAGACTGCGAATAAAACTTCAGATCCATTTATTCAAATCCCATTAGGAAATACTGTAAATATCACGATAAAATATTTAGATAATCAAACTGGAAGCCACATCTCAGGTGCTACCATTCAACTTAGTGGAAAAGTATCAGTCCAATTAACTGAAAATGGTCCTTTAGAGCAATACTCAAAAGTCATAGATAGCACTGATCTTGAAATAGGAATATGGTCAATGACTGTGACTGCTCAGAAATCAAATTACAAGACTCAAATAATTCCATTCTTTGTTGAGGTAGTTGAACGACCAACCGATCTTCAATTATATGTAAATGATATTATTAAAACAGTCAATAATACAGTGAATATAAAATATAATGAGCCTATGAATATTACCGTTTTTTACCGAGACGATCTTACTAGTCAACATCTAAGTGGGGCTAACGTAACAATAACGAGTTTTGGAGATTTAACTGAGGTTAATGAGCAATATAGTATCACCATAAATTCAGATGCATTAAACTTAGGTTTTAATGTGTTAACTATAAATGCCCAATATGAAAATTATACATCACAATTGATTCAGCTCTATGTTGAAGTTTTTAAAAGAGCCACCGAATTTGAATTATATGTAAATGACGCTCAAAAAGCAAATAATGATATTATTCAAATCGAAGTAAATCAAATTTTAAATTTAACTGTGTTTTACCGAGATGATGTAACGAAAGCTCATCTTAATGGAGCAGAAGTTACCCTTCTAACCGTTGGTAATTTCAGTGAAATTGGTAATCAATATAACTATACCTTAAACTCAAATAATCTAAGTTTAGGATTCAATGTATTATCAATAATCGCTCAAATAGGTAATTACGAATCTCAAAGTATTCAAATATATGTCGAAGTTTACGACATTGCGTCTGAACTACTATTATTAGTAGATGATACACCGACAATCGCACTTGAGACAATACAAGTTGAAGTTAATCAATTTATTAATCTTACCGTGTTTTACAGCGATAATGTAACTAAATTACACATCTCAGGAGCAAATGTATCTTTGGGTTGGGATAATTTTACTGAAATCGGATCTCAGTATTATTATAATTTAAACACGAATGATTTAGATCAAGGAATAACAATAGTCACTATAGAAGCACAATTTAGTACTTATCAATCTCAAACGATCCAAATTTATTTCGAAGTAGTTGAAAGGGCAACAGAATTAAAACTACATGTTGAGGGTGACGAGACGGTTGAGAAAGATACAATTCGAGTAAATATTAATCAATTATTAAACGTAACCGTCTTCTATCAAGAGAATTTAACCAAATTACACTTAAGTGGAGCTAATGTAGATTTCATTGGTTTGGGACCCTTCACCGAATTAGCAACTCAATATTATTATAGTTTAAACACGAGCGATCTAGGAATAGGATTTAATGCTATAACAATTTCTGCTCAACTAAATAATTACCAATTCCAAAATATACAAATTTTTATTGAAGTAGTAGAGAAAGCAACGGAATTGAAATTATATGTGGAAGATGAAGAGAAGGTTGAGAAAGACACAATCCAAGTTGAATTCAATCAATTATTAAATTTAACTATCTTTTATCAAGATAATTTATCAAAAACACATTTAAGCGGAGCTAACATAACTTTTATAGGAATAGGAAATTTCAACGATATTGGAACTCAATACTATTACAATCTAAACTCAAGTGATATTGGATTAGGATTTAATGTAATAACAATTTCAGCTCAATTAGATGATTTCCAATCCCAAATCATCCAGATATATGTAGATGTATACGAAATTCCCACAGAATTGGAGCTGGTTTTAAATGATTATACACGAGATGATAAATATACATTAGAAGTGGAAGTAAACGAATTTATTAATATTACTATATTTTATCGAACCAACTCAACAAAGCAGTTTTTGAATAACGCAAATGTAGAATTAATTGGATGGGGTAATTTTAGTGAAATTGGGGCTCAATATAATTTTACCATTAATACAAATGATTTAGAACAGGGAATAACAATCCTTACAATAAACGCTCATTATACTAATTATTTAACGCTAAGTGTTCAATTTTATGTTAAAGTAATTGAACGAGCCAGTGATTTTCGATTATTATACGAAGGCACTCAAATAAATGAAACAGATACTTTGAGTGTTGAAGTAAATCAATTCTTAAACTTAACAGTCTTTTATCAAGATGATTTAACAATGCAACATTTAAGCGGAGCGACAATATCTCTCTTAGGAGCGGGTAATGTTACCCACTATTTTAGTGATATTGGTGGTCAATACTATTACTTATTAAATACTAATGATTTAAAACAAGGAATTACAATACTATCGGTTTTAGCGTATTTAGAAAATTACCAACCCCGATCTTTTCAATTTTATGTTAAAGTATCTGAAAGAGCTTCTGAAATATCATTATTTTTAAATTCGGAAGAAAAAACGATCGATCCCGTGTATGAACTTCCTTTTAGTAGTATTTTAAATATTACAGTTAAATATTCAGATAACCAGACTAAAACTCATATTAGTGGAGGCATTATTCAATTAATAGGTGGGGCTTATTCTGATATTCTCCCTGAAATTATAGCTCTGAACCAATACACATTATTATTAGATACAACTAACTTAAAAGTTGGAGTGAATTTATTCACGATTATCGCTCACGCTAACAACTTCCAAGTTAAATCTTTAAGCCTAAGGATTACTTTGAATAAAATAGCTACGATAATTAGCACTACTTCTGGAAATTCCTACTTCAACATCAAACCTAGTGACCATTTTCTATTATCACTAATATTAACTGATTTTGATTTTGGAGGACCAATTACTAATGCCAATGTAACCTATAGATGGGCGTATGGTCAAGGTACTCTATTAGATCCAGAAGATGATGGTACTTACGAAGATGAATTAGAGAATATACCAACAGGTACTTATACAATAACCATTACTGCTTCCGCGGGAGACGATTATAGTTTTGAGACTTATCAAATTACATTAAATGTTGTATCAGTCACACCACCTGATTTCACTATATTCGTTATAATAGGAGCCGGAATATTCGGTGCTTTGGTCGTTGCTTTTACCTTGTATGAAGTTCGCTTTAAATATCCCGCTACAGTAAGAAAATCGAGAAAAGTAAGAAAGAAGATTAAAAAAGGTAAAAAGACAAAACCAATAAAAGACATTGCATCTCGAGAAGATTTAGTTAAAGAAAAGCTCGAGAGTAATGTTGAGACTATTCAATTTGAAAAAAAAACTGAAAATGGAATAAAAGAAAAATAAAATCTAAAAATTAATAAAATTAAATGTGAAAATTATGACAAAAGGGTATATTATTACTAACTGGACAGAAGATCAAGGCCTTGGAGTTCAATTGAGTTATCCTGGGGATTTAGTCGTAGATCTTGATGATATGATGAGAATTTTTTACGCTCACATCACAGGTGCTGGAGAAGCTGGAAATGTATTGGTTAGATTAGAAAAAGCACGTTCAAATGTTTCCAGCTACTTTACGGGAATGGAATCTGAAAATCAATTTATGATTAATTTCATAATGGAATTAGGTGAAGATCCCGAAATTTTCGGAGAGGCTGTACTTTCAGATATCAATCAAAATATTATATTTTACCTTAAAAGTATGGAACAAAATCCCGCAAATCGACTAGATATCACGAGTGAATTGACAGAATATTTAAAAAATTCTCTTACGTACTTAGAGCGCTTAAAGAATTTAACGAAAGAGCAAGTTATGGCTCAAATATATAATAGTGAAAAAGGAAGAATGATATTAGAAATATTACAAGAAAGACCATACACTAAAAAAGATTTACATAGCCTACTAGAGGAAAAGACAGGAAAATTCATCCCTAATATTGATATCTTGTTAAGCCATTTTGTTAAGACAGATCTGGTTAGACAAGATTGGATTGAGGGTGATTCAGACATTTCTCTATTCTTGCTTTCAGATTTTATTATTGTTAGAACTCCAGTAAGCAAGTTAATAGAAGAAGCAAAAAAAGGGCTACCAAATCCATATGTGGCCAAGAAATACCTTGAATTAGCTACGGGTTATTTCTCCTACTATAAACCCTCAAAAGCAGATAATTTAAAAATAGCCTCTCACATGATAAATCCAGATATATTCGATTATATTGTTCTTTTCAGAGAAAGATCCTATCCCATAAATAAAGTACCAAGAGGGCCAGGACAAACTTTTGATCAAATTAGGAGTTTTTTAGCTACTTTAGAAGCTGATCATATCGTTAAGATTATAAAGGACGAAACTGATACAGAATGGATATTTTTATTAACTGATATTATATCTCTTAAATTCTACCCAGAGTACCTAATTGAAAATATAAGAAAATCTGTGTCTGAAAATATTTTAAATAAAGAATCTGCGGTTAAACACTTAGAACTTCTTGAAAGCTCCTATAAGAAATAAATATAAAAGTGATGGTTAGAATTGGCTGAAAAAAACACAGAATTTGAATCAACAAAGGAGGTTCTTGAGTTAATTGGATTAGCTCAAGACGAAATTGATGCATATTTTCAACTAACAGGAAGAGGTCCTGTAATGACAGGTGAGATTGCGCTTCTTATTGATATTCCTGAAGAAAGAGCTGTTGTTGTTGCAAAAAACCTACTTACTAAAGGATTGGTTCGTGAAATTCCTGGAGCAAATCCATTTTATATCGCTTTACCACCTTATTCTGCTTTGCTGAATCAAATACAAAATTTTAAAGAAATAGTAAAAAAAATTCAAGAATCCACACCAAAAGCTTTACAATTAAAATTTAAGGAAATTGAAGAGCATTCAGCAAAATTAGGCAAATTTAACGAATACAGAAATTATATCAATGTCATGAAAACTAACTTGCCAGCGCAAATAAAAGCCCAGTTTAGTAAAGTGGAAAAAGAGCTTGAAAATGTAAAGAGATTTCAAGAAATAAGAGCATTTATCCTTAATTTGAGAGAGATCGCACCTGATGAGGTAATAAAAGAATTTGATGTAGTTGAAACACGATTAGAAAAGATCAAATCAGAGATTTCAATTGCTTTTGAAAAGCAATTTCGCATTGGCGCGTTAAAAAATATGGCTGAGAAAATTGTTTCCAAAATTATTACAGAACAATTTAGTGACCTTACTGATTACTTTCGAGAAAAATTCGTCAAATCTATCCATGGAACCTTAGATCAAGTTACTGAACAACTAGCTTCAATCTCCGATGTAGCGGGTGAAATGAGTGTAGATCTCAGTAAATTTTTAGATGATATTGTTTCGGGTTTGGAAGAAACCATGGAAGATCTAGATGGCAGAATTGCAACAGTATACGAAGATGTCGATAAAGGAATTGAAGAATTAAAAAGTATGTTTCAAAGAGAGATATATAAAACGCTTGAAACAGATATAATGACGAATATCTTATTACAACTCGATTTATCTGAAAAAACCATGACCGAGTTCTGGGAGCGCTCAAAAGAGGCATCGATGCTGAGTTTTAAGGATGTATGGTTTGTAAGAAGCGTTGAGGGAATGAAAGCTCAGATCAACGAATCCCTTACAAGGGTTAAAGCAAAATTTCTTATAATCACACCAAAATTAGATGATGTTGATATTGTAGCAGTGTCTAAGGTTAAAAAATTCGTGAATGTCAGAATCTCAACTAATTTCGATACGAACAACCCTAAAGATCGCGAAAAATTAGCTGAAATAGTAAAATATCCTAATGTCCAAATACGACTGTACAATAAAGAAAATCTTTATTCATTAAATAGAGACTTTGAGGAAACGGTAATATGCGCTGCCTCTAAAACAGAATTTGGTGGTATTGAGATCGCTGGGATGGGGTCCGTCCTTTCTGAACATGTCAAACTTTTTGCACCCTTAGTAGAAGATGTGTGGATTCAAAGCAAGAAAATTAGTGACGACGAATTACGATACTCAATCGGAGTGACCCCTGGAATTACAACCCCTCAACAACCCATTCAGCAATCTACATTTCAAATGCCAGCAAGTTCTCAGCCCGAATCTTTCGAACAAAAACCTAAAATTCAGCCCGAATCTTTTGAACAAAAACCTAGTGTTCCAATTCAACCAGAATTTCCGACACAACCTCCTGTTGAAATACCAAAACCTACAGCCACACCGGGTCCAACAGCAGAGATGGAGGGTTCTGTTTCAGAATTGTTTGATGCTGTACTTAATAATTTAGATAAAAAGCTAAGCTCTGAAATTTCAGACGACTTAGAATACCTAAAGGCAAGAATAACGGAAGATATTGGATATGCTTCTATATTAAATCCTATGAGTATAACTATTGCTACTCTCAGATCGGTTCCTGATTTATTGTCTTCAATGGAAATTGAAGATGTTCGCAAAAAGATTAACTTTTGGAGAAAAAAGATTAATATCTAAATTACTAGTTCTATTCTTTCTACTTTTTAACAAAAAAAAATTAAAAAAAAATTAATTTTCACTATAATTTCCATTAACATTGCCTATTCTTTCAGCAACCTCAATAAGAGCAACTTCATCGTTATAATTTACTTTTCTCGCTTTCATTATACTCCAAGTGTAAGAAGTTGCAAGAGCTCCTATTATCGAGCTTAGGAAAAATACAATTCTAGCTCCTATCGCATCCGCTAATGGCCCTGAAATCAACGCACCAAACGGAGCTATCAGTGACGATATTGATTGATCGATAGAAATTACTCTTCCCATTTTATCGTTGGGAACGGTTGTTTGTATAATCGTCATGTAGATTGTGTTAGCGATAGGTAATAATAAGCCGACTACAAAATTTCCAATTCCTAAAAATAGGAATGACCCTACCGGTGCAAAAGTGTATCCAGATATCATCATGGTTATAACCAGCAATGATCCAAAGTAGGTGAAGACCTTTCGTTTCCACTCCTTTTTTACGCTAGTTAATAACGCTCCTAACACCATGCCGATTTGAAAAAATACCATTACGAACGCAAAATCTGCAGCTGAACCCCCGTGAATAACTTCCACATAGTAAGGGAGCAAAACATTAAAAGGCATGAGTAAAAAGTTCAGCAACATTGAAAGTAACAGTAGTGTTAAAAGGCCTGGTATGAGTTTTATCGTTTTTATTCCCGTCTTGAATTCAAAAAGAAAAGAAGCCTTCTTCTCTTCTATAGGTGATCTTTCCACTTCAGGAATTTTAGTGATTAAAAGCGGTATAAAAGCGATAATAAATGTAATTATATCTATCCAAAGTATCAAAGATATATCACCTTGAAAAAATTCGTACAACAACGCTCCTAGAACAGGACCGACTATACTTATTAAACTCGAGAAAAGGTAACTAAAACCATTCATACGACTGATTTTTTCCTTTGGGACCATCGTAGGTGTAATTGCATTTATCGTGGGAATGTGGAACGCTTGAAAAATACCCCGAAGTCCTGTTATTAGCATAACCACTAGGGGATCTGCAACACCAAAAGCGAACAATACTATAACCCACACTGTTGTTAAAGCTTGTAAAGAATCTGCTATCGCAACTAACTTCTTTCTGCTCCACCTATCAGCAAGCACCCCCGCTACAGGCGTTAAAAACGCCATTGGGAGTACGTAGATAAAAATTCCAATTGATAGTAAGGTAGCACTTCCAGTTAAAACGGTAATCCACCAAGTGATGGCAAAATTTACCACAGCTGAACCCATTATCGAAAACAATTGAGCTCCCCATAAAAATATGTAGCGTCTAAATGTCTGATTATTTGCTAATTCTTCCATTTCATTTTCACATCTTTTTTTTTCATTTTTTTCGTTTTTTTTATTCTAATTTTCTGTTTTCTCCATTTCTTCCTTCATATTTTCTTTCATTTGGTAAAATTCTTTCAAAAAAACTCTTTATTTTTTTTAATTCTTCGTTAGATGACACTCTCTGATTTTTTAATTCACAATTCCGTTATCCCCAAATTTACTCTAATTTGGATTATCCTTTCTAGGTTTATATCCCTTTAATGAGTCGTTTTTACATTTTGTCAATTAATTCGTTAATCTTTGAAATCACATCCTCAGGAGCGTTCGTGAACTTAAACACACCTTCCTCCAAAGATCCTTCAATGCCTTCGTCAACTAATTCGTATATAAGATTTTCCGCGTCCTCGTTTGCTCGGTTAAGCGCCTGAGCCAGTTTGTCAATCGGTAAATTATTCTGTAATTTAATCAAGCCCCTAACCCTCTTTTTAATTCGATCTTTATCGCTAGAAGTAGCGAGATTGATTTTAATTTTAGGTTTGATTTTTTTCCCCTTAAACTCACGCTCAATTTTATTTCCTAAATCCTCTATCCCTGATTCCTTGACTGCACGTTCGATACTATCCCCAATTTCCTCAAGTTTTGAGAGATCTCCAATGTTGTCTTTCACGAATCTCATCGATTTTCTAATAAGTTCTGATACAGAGGAACCTAATTCTTCAGACCAATCTCTCCATTCGTCACTCGTGTCCTCGTCGACTGATATGTTAATTCGCTTTGCTGCCTTTTTCGTTGCTTTATCTAACTTATTTTGCATCTTAATTCGATATTTTTCTTTTTGTTTATCAGTTTTAATCCTCACCTGTTCAAGTCTCTCTTGAGCCCGTTCGATTTGTTCTTTTGCATTCTCTCCTAAATGCTCCAAGTCCTTAGCGGTGTCCCCGATTTCTCCCAATAAATAATCTCTCTCATCTTGTAAATCGTTTAATTCGTCAATTAACTCTTCTTTAATCTCGTCCTTAGTATCCTTTAGATCTTCTATCTGATCCTTAAAGTCTTCATGAAGATCTTCTAATTCCTCCATGAGTTCTTCTTTAATATCTTCTAACTCGTATGTTATAATCTTTCTTATCCTTTCTAAGTCCTTCTCGTTTTTGTTGTTTTTATTATTATTTTCTGGTTCTTTATACATAATTATCCTCCATATAATTCATCGATTATTTTTTTATTTCATTTTCAGTTATTTCGGAGATTTGAATAGGTTCATGAACTAAAGATGCCTTTGGGTCAACTTCTATAGTATCGATATAATAAACTTTTCCCATAATTTCTGTTTTTTTACCAATCTTCACGTTTCGGCCTCGAACATCTCCTTCTACGAAGCTATTTATTAACTCCAAATCATTCGTGGCAAAAATATTGCCAAACACTTTATATGGATGTTTTCCAGTAGAACGAGTTTGGATTCCGATAAGTACACGATTTGCTTTTATATTTCCCTTAACTGATGTTGATCCGCTAATCTCAACAGTCTCTTCTGAAGTTAAATCCCCTTCAACTCTAGAAGAACCTGAAAAACGAATTCCTTGAAGGGCTTCAACTCCATTTCCTACTCTTAACGAACCAGAGTTTTCCAACTTTCCTTTAATTTTTATTTCCTTTTCGATTGATGCAGAACCAGAAGATCTAGCATTTCCAGTTCCATGAAGAGCCCCGTATAAGTTGAAAGATCCTGAGCTTTTAAAATTGCCGTGAACAATTAGATTTCCTTCTCCTCTCGCAGAACCAGAAGATCTAAAACCTAAACATTCAATATCTCCTTCCATTCTAACTGAACCTGAACTTACTATCTTATCTTGTAGGTTCATCTTAGAGAGTGTTCCCGATCCTGATATTCTCATTATTTTTTTTCCTCCTTAATTTTATTTAATCTTTTTTATTTTAGATTTGAAATTTTATTCAAATTTACAATTTTTTTTTCTAGTCATTAACTTGATTATTTTATTGTGTATTTTTGTGTATTATAAAAAATTAAAAAAATATTAAAAATTAATGGCTAACAAAAGAGCTTGTTAAAACCTGGGCATATACTTTACATTTAATATCGTTCAATTCTATTTTTTTGTTATAGGTCATCATATCTTCCTCCAATTTGTTTTTTACTACTTCTTTTAATTTTATTTTTTTGTTATTAATTAATAATTAGAAAAACTAGTATTTAAATGTTGTGATATACTCGATACACACTGATGTGTATCGACCCCATACTCCTGAAAGAAGATCGCTTTTAAAAGCCAGTTTTCACATAGTAAGAAAATTCACACCTCAAACATTTAATTACTCGTTCCGTTTTATTAAAACATACTATAATAAGATAAAGATAAAATTTAAGTTAAAATGGACTTCAATTTTCAACTTATTAATTACGATGTAATTGAATCAAGAGAAATTCTACTTCAAATACTTATCATTCTCTTTTTTGAAAGGATAAAAGCAATAATTATTAAAAGTATACCTAAAATAAGAAAACTCATGGAATTGAATACTTCAGCTGCTTCAGCCCTCCAAAAAATATCGTTATCTAATAAATCTGGCATAAATCCTTGAATGTAATGAAAATTAATTTCGCTTATAAAAGACAGCGCAATTAGTAAAATCCCTGTATATAATATAACCTGTTCAGCACGACTAAATTTTTTCATTTTGATCCTCTTTTTAATTCGATAATTATATTTCTTTAGCTTAAATCATTTTTCATGCATTAAAAAAGTGGAAAAAAAATTTTATATTAAAAAAATTGTTGATTAGTTATTTTCTGGCTCTGAATATAGTATATACTATGTCGGCAGCAATTATAATCATAGCAATGATAGTTGTTGTTGCAGTTGTGATATTATAACCGAATTGTTGGAGAAATATCCCGAGTATCGCCCATAGAACTACTAAGCTGTAAGCATAGTCTTTCCTAAGATATAACATTGCGATTGTGATTAATACAGCAACGGAAATCACAGTTATCGCTAAAATCTCAGCTAAGATGCCCTCACCTTCTACACCTGCGGCAATTAAAACAGCGGTAACATTTGCGATGGTAGCAACTGTTATCCATCCAAGATAAATACTAAAAGGGATTTGAACGAACCATTTCTCACTTGTACTGACCTTTTTCTTACCAATTTCAAGTTTTAGATATATTCCTATTAATGAACCTAATATTACGAGCATTGCTATTATTGAGAGATATATTAATCCATAATGCCAGAACAGAATCCATGATGTATTAGCTAAATTGCTTATAATGAATAGGAAACTAATTTTTTCGAGAAATGGCATATCTACCTTATCTTGCTTGAATACATCGCGAATCTGATAGATACAAAACAATCCAAGGAATACATAAATAACTCCCCATATACTGAAAGTTAGACCCGAGGGTACGAACAAATTAGGATACAGATCAGATATGTATTTTGTATTGCCCAAACCTAAGGGTATTGTAGCGGCAGCATAATTGATTATCACTGTTATAATAAATGTAATCAGATTTAAAGCTTGTAAGACTAATTTTTTCTTATCATTCGTCATTTTCATCAGTAATTTTTATTTATTTAAAATTAGGATTTACTTATTAAAATTAAAGTATTTTGAGTATAATTTACTTATGTTTATAAATTAAATACGGAAGAATTAAGGTTATTATAAATTATTGTAAGGATATTAGAATAAAATAATAAAATATTAAATTTTTAACCTAAAAACTAAGTGTTATTTGACAGTAATTCTTCTCTTCTACGGCGGTAATATAAAATGGGTTTATCACCTTGAAAAAGTTTTTCTCCCATTTTTAATTGGGTTTTAGTTGGTTGTTGCGTTAATACGACATTTCTATCCTGATGAAGGATAATGATATTAAACTTATTAGCCAGCCAATTAATAAATGATTTGAGGATTGGGATTCTTAGAAACTTTTGGTAAAACCTCATATAAAATTTCGTATGATCTTCGTCGATTGGAACAAAAGCTATAAATATTCGAACGTTATCTCCAAGGTAATTCTGCCAGATATGTGGAAATTTGAAATTTAGATGAAAAACCTTCATCTCATCAGTAATTTCTTCAGGTTTCAAAGGTCTGGTCTTGCCGTCATCTTTTTGGCTGTACACCCAAATGGTAAATTCATTTCTATCTTTAGAGGGATCAACCAAGGGTCCATGAACAAGCGTTTGATACCCACGACCAATTGTGTTATGATGAACAAAAGGTAAATGAACAACATCAAGTTGATTTTCTATTGCTCGCGAATAATGGACTGGCCATACTTCAGTATGTGTCTTATATGAGAATTTTTTATCTATGTCTTGGAAAAAAGGTATTGGGGGATAATTCGCTTGAATCTCTCCCCACCACAACCAAATAAAACCGTGCTTTTCACAAGTAGGGTAAGATATAACTTTAAAGCGTTCTGGAACAGGAGTATTTTTCCCATTTGCAGGTATTATTGTGCACTGCCCTGAGCTATCATATCGTAAACCATGAAAGG